>JACQOI010000009.1 GCA_016202615.1 Betaproteobacteria bacterium | reverse complement strand
GCATGGCGTATTTGGCGCCGCCGCCGCGGCCAGCCGGTTGATGAGGCTGCCCGAGCGTGAAACGTTGATGGCACTGTCGCTTGCCGGCAGCCATGCATCGGGTACAACCGAATACACGATAGGCGGCGGCGATATCAAGCGGTTCCACGCGGGGATGGGGGCGGCCGGGGGCATCCGCTCGGCTCGTGCGGCGGCGTGCGGGATGACGGGCCCGGCAACCATCCTGGAAGGCAAGCGAGGCATTCTTCAGGCGTTCTCAGATCATCCTGATCCCAAGGCCCTCGTTGACGGGCTCGGGACCCAATGGGCGCTGATGCAGACAGAGGTCAAGCCATATACGGTTTGCGGACTGTTGAATGGTCAGATAGATGCTTTGCGAAGCATCATGAAGGAGCACTCAATACAGGTCGACGATATCGCGAAAATAATCGTGGGCGGAGACCGATTCGCGATGACACATGTCGGTTCCATCGGCCCGCGGCCCAAAACCATAATCGAAGCACAGTTCAGCACCCACTTCTCCCTGGCGATGTCGGCCGTCCTCGGTGCGAACGATTTCTCCGCGTACCACGCGATGGCGAAGGAAAACTTCGAGCACGCTGGAGTCTGCGAGCTGGCGCGGCGGATCGAGATGGTTCTTGATCCGGACCTCGAAGCGCGCTACCCCGACATCTCCAAAGCCACTGTGACAGCCGTGACCAAGGGCGGGCGAAAGCTGTACGGAGAAGGTTTTTGTTTTCGAGAACTCCCACAAGAGGAGGTCGAGAGCAAGTTCCGCAAGCTCGTGGACGGTACTCTGACGCCCGAGCAGGCGCGCGGCATTATGGAGACGATAGCAAACATGGAAACAATCGAAAAGGTTACCGGGCTGACCGGGCTGCTGGTGCGAGGTAAGTGATTCAGCCCATCGACGCAAGCAACCTGCCCCCTATTTCGGCAACAACATGTCGGCAATGACTCTCACGAGTTCGACATAACTTCTCATCAACAGGAGTAGCACCAGGCTGCCGGCAATACCAGCGACGAGCACCAACCAGTGCCAGGCAAATAGCACCACGAGCGCAACCGCACCACACAGCGGCAGCACTGCAATCACTATCGCTAGAATGTCACCACGTTCAACAATGAACTTGATGGTTGGATACTGACTCATCATCACCAGACCTCCCCTTTTTCGTTTTCACGCTCACCACGCCGCGACATGGGAGTGGTTACGGAATCTTGGTCATCGCGTTCTTCTTGAGCTATCGCTCAGACCGGTGCGAAGCTACGCCGCCAAACCATTATACTGCGCTGCACAATAACATGATATCTTGCGCGAAGCCGGGTCGTCAACCAATCTTTTGCAACGCAACATAATGGCAAACACCACTTTTTTACCAGGATTTACAGGCGTTTATCAGAAAATTGCTGCAATACGATGATTAAAGGTGATGATTTTGGGATAATGATTCTTATGGCAACGCACACTAAAGGCCGGTCACGGGCGTGGACATCAGAATAATCAAGAAATATCCGAATCGCCGGCTTTATGACACCGCGACCAGCAGCTACATCACGCTGGAAGACGTCAAGAAGCTCGTGCTCCACAACGTCGAGTTCAAGGTCGAGGACGCCAAGACCAAGGAAGACCTGACGCGCGCGATTCTGCTGCAGATCATCCTCGAGGAAGAAAGCGGCGAAGGCGCGCCCATGTTCTCGAGCGACATGCTCTCCAAGATCATCCGCTTCTACGGCAACGCGATGCAGGGCATGATGGGCAGCTATCTCGAGAAGAACATCCAGACCTTCATCGATATCCAGAAAAAGCTGCAGGAGCAGTCGCGCGCGATCTACGGCAACGCCACCCCGCCGATGCTCAACGCCGACGCGTGGACCGAATTCCTGAAAATGCAGGGCCCGGCGATACAGGGCCTGATGGGCAGCTACCTCGAGCAGACCGCAAGCGCCTTCATCGAGATGCAGCAGCAGATGCAGAAACAGACGCGCAGCCTGTTCGGCAACTTCCCGTTTCCCAACTTCGCCGCAGCCGCCAATCCGTTCGCGCAACCACCGCACGACGATGCCGCGGGTACCCCTTCCGGCAGCCCCGCGCCCAAGGATGAAGGCGGCAGCAAAGATGGCGCGTGACAAGGCGCGCCGCACCCGCAAAGCAGCTGCTCCCAAAGTCGGTTTTGTCTCGCTCGGCTGCCCGAAGGCGCTGGTCGACTCCGAGCGCATCCTGACGCAGCTGCGCGCCGAGGGTTATCTCGTCGCGCCGAGCTACGAGGACGCCGACCTCGTCGTCGTCAACACCTGCGGTTTCATCGACGCCGCGGTCGAGGAATCGCTCGAGGCGATCGGCGAAGCGCTCGCCGCGAACGGCAAGGTGATCGTCACCGGCTGCCTCGGCGCGAAGGGCGACATCGTCAGGCAAGCCCATCCGCGCGTGCTCGCCGTGACCGGCCCGCACGCAACCGACGAAGTGATGCAGACGGTGCATGCGCACCTGCGCAAACCGCACGATCCCTACACCGACCTTGTTCCGCCGCAGGGGATCAAGCTCACGCCCCGCCATTACGCGTACCTGAAAATCGCCGAAGGCTGCAATCACCGCTGCACGTTCTGCGTCATCCCGTCCATGCGCGGCGACCTCACGAGCCGTCCGATCGGCGACGTCATACAGGAAGCGGAAGCCCTGGTCAATGCGGGCGTCAAGGAGCTGCTGGTGATCTCGCAGGACACCAGCGCCTACGGCGTCGATATCAAGTACCGCACGGGTTTCTGGCACGGCCGCCCGCTCAAAACACGCATGACGGAACTCGCGGCCGCGCTCGCCGGCCTCGGCCGCGATACGCCGTTATGGGTGCGGCTGCATTACGTTTACCCCTACCCGCACGTCGATGAAGTGATCCCGCTGATGGTGGAAACCCGGAATAAGGGCAAACTGCTGCCCTACCTCGACGTGCCGTTCCAGCACGCAAGCCCGCGCATCCTAAAAGCGATGAAACGTCCAGCCAGCTCCGAAAACAACCTTGCGCGCATCAGACGCTGGCGTGACATCTGTCCCGCGCTCACGATCCGCAGCACCTTCATCGTCGGCTTTCCCGGCGAAACCGAAGCGGATTTCGAGCAGTTGCTGGAATTCCTCGAGGAAGCGCAGCTCGACCGCGTCGGCTGCTTCGCCTACTCGCCGGTCGAGGGCGCGGCAGCCAATGCGCTGCCAGGCCACGTGCCGGAAACAATCAAGGAAGAACGCAAGGCGCGCTTCATGGCGCTCCAGGAAACAATCAGCGCGGCGCGTCTTGAGCGCAAGGTCGGCGGCATGCTGACGGTTCTGGTCGATACAGTCGGCGCCAAAGGCGCCATCGCGCGCAGCGCCGCCGATGCGCCGGAAATCGACGGCGTGGTGCACGTTGCGCCGCATGCATCGCTCAAGGCCGGCGAGTTCGCGCGCGTGAAGATAGTTTCATCCGACGCGCACGACCTGAGAGGCGCGGTGGCCTGATGTGGGAAAGGCTCAAGCGCTGGGCGCGGGTGCTGGAGGGCGACGGCCTGACCCTGTGGTTCTGCTGCCGGCACCCGGGCATGCCGTGGCTGCCCAAGATCCTCGCGCTGCTGGTGGTCGGCTACTTCCTCAGCCCGATCGACCTGATTCCGGACTTCATCCCGGTAATCGGTTATCTCGATGACTTGATCCTGGTGCCGATTGGGATCTACCTCACGTTGAAGCTGGTGCCGCAGCACGTGATCGAGGAATCTCGCGCCAAAGCGCGCGACTGGATTGCCG
>JACQOI010000103.1 GCA_016202615.1 Betaproteobacteria bacterium | reverse complement strand
TTTCACGCCATGCCAGACCTGCGCAATCGCGCGGGCGCGCCGACGGGCGCGATCTACGGAGTACTGAACATGTTGCGGCGGTTACACAAGGACATCACGGCCGATTATAGCGCCTGCGTATTCGATGCCAAAGGCAAGACTTTCCGTGACGAAGTCTATCCCCAATACAAGGCCAACCGCCCGCCAATGCCCGACGACCTGGTGGCGCAGATCGAGCCGCTGCATGAAGCCATTCGCGCCATGGGCTGGCCGCTGCTGATCGTCGAGGGCGTCGAGGCGGATGACGTGATTGGCACGCTCGCGCGCGAGGCGCAGCAGCACGGCGTGCACACCGTGGTTTCGACTGGCGACAAGGACATCGCGCAACTCGTCAATGCGCAGGTGACGCTGGTGAATACCATGTCGAACGAGACGTTGGATGAAGCCGGCGTGGAGAAGAAATTTGGTGTCAGGCCCGAGCGCATGATCGATTACCTGGCGCTGATAGGCGATACGGTGGACAACGTGCCGGGCGTGGAGAAGGTCGGGCCGAAGACCGCCGTGAAGTGGCTCACGCAGTACCAGACGCTTGAGAATTTGATCAGGCATGCCGGTGACATTGG
The DNA here is from genome assembly GCA_016202615.1 of Betaproteobacteria bacterium. GTDB lineage: Bacteria > Pseudomonadota > Gammaproteobacteria > Burkholderiales > SG8-41 > PALSA-1004. The sequence continues at coordinate 1,947 of JACQOI010000103.1, read as the reverse complement.
CGGGGTGGTCGGCGAAAACCTGAGGAAGAGCCTGGACTGGCTGCCACGGGCGCGCGAACTGCTGACCATCAAATGCGACGTCGAACTGCCTGTCAAGCTTACAGACCTCGCGCATGACAAACACGATCCGGCCAAGCTGGCCGAATTGTTCGACCGCTTTGAGTTCAAGCACTGGCGGCGGGAACTGGGAGAAGACAGCGGTCAGCAGTCAGCGGTCAGCGGTCAGCAGTCAGCGGTCAGCGGTCAGCAGTCAGCGGTCAGCGGTCAACGGTCAGCGGTCAGCAGTCAGCAGTCAGCGGTCAGCGGTCAGCCTGAGGCTGGCACCGCCTCACCCCTCACCCCTCACCCCTCACTGCCGCGGGAATACTCAACCATACTCACCGAGCAGCAGCTCGAGGAATGGTTGAGCAGGATTACCGCGGCGCAGCTCGTATCGGTGGATACCGAAACCACCAGCCTCGACCCGCTGCAGGCGCGGCTGGTCGGAATCTCATTTTCGGTCGAGCCCGGGCATGCGGCGTATCTGCCGCTCGCGCATCATTACACCGGCGCGCCGCCGCAGCTCGATCTCGCTGCGGTGCTGGCGAAACTCAAGCCGTGGCTCGAGGATGCGCATAAAGCGAAGCTCGGGCAGAACCTCAAGTACGACAAGCACGTGTTCGCCAATCACGGCATCCGGCTTTCGGGCATCGCGCACGACACGCTGCTTGAGTCATACGTGCTCGAGAGCCACAAGCCGCACGACATGGACAGCCTGGCCGAGCGCCATCTCGGCGTGAAGACCATCACTTACCAGGAGGTCGCCGGCAAGGGCGCGAGCCGGATCGGCTTCGACCAGGTGGCGATCGAGCGCGCGTCCGAATACGCGGCGGAAGACGCGGACATCACGCTGCGGCTGCATCAAGCGCTGTATCCGCGGATCGATGCCGATGCCAGGCTCGCGAAGCTCTACCGCGACATCGAGATGCCGGTGATGGAAGTGCTGCACGCCATGGAACGTAACGGCGTGCTGATCGATTTCCGGTTGCTGGAAGTGCAAAGCCGCGAGCTGGGCGCGAAAATGGTCGAGCTCGAGCGCGCCGCGCATCTGCAGGCCGGCCAGCCGTTCAATCTCAATTCGCCGAAGCAGATCCAGGAAATCCTGTTCGACAAGAACAAGCTGCCGGTAGTCAAGAAGACCCCCAGTGGGGCGCCTTCCACCGACGAAGACGTGCTGGAGCAGCTCGCGCTCGATTATCCGCTGCCGAAGCTGATCCTCGAGTACCGCGGTGTCGCCAAGCTTAAATCGACCTATACCGACAAGCTGCCGCGCATGGTCAACCCCGGCACCGGGCGCGTGCATACCAATTATGCGCAGGCGGTCGCGATTACCGGACGGCTGGCGAGCAACGATCCCAATCTGCAGAACATCCCGGTGCGCACGGCGGAGGGCCGCCGCATCCGCGAGGCGTTCATCGCGCCGCACGGCAGCAGCATCATCTCCGCGGATTACTCACAGATCGAGCTGAGGATCATGGCGCACATCTCGCAGGATGCGAACCTGCTCAAGGCGTTCGCGGCCGGCGAGGACGTGCACCGCGCGACCGCGGCCGAGATTTTCGGCATCGACCCGGGCGACGTCGATGCCGAGCAGCGGCGCTACGCCAAAGTCATCAACTTCGGGCTGATCTACGGCATGTCGGCGTTCGGACTTGCAGGCCAGCTCGGCATCGAGCGCGCGGCGGCGCAGCAGTACATGGACCGCTACTTCACGCGTTATCCCGGCGTCGCGGAATACATGAGGGCAACGCGCGAACTGGCGCGCGAGCAGGGCTACGTCGAGACCGTGTTCGGGCGGCGCCTATGGCTGACCGAGATCAGGAGCAGCAACGGCGCGCGCCGCCAGGGCGCGGAGCGCGCCGCGATCAACGCGCCGATGCAGGGCACGGCGGCCGACCTGATCAAGCT
>JACQOI010000118.1 GCA_016202615.1 Betaproteobacteria bacterium | reverse complement strand
GGCTTTACAGCGCAGGAGAGCTCGGCTCTCTATGGAACCGGAACTATCCCGGCGCTGGGAACGTGAGCGAGGCGCTGGTCTTTGGCCGCATCGCGGGAAAGAACGCGGCAGGTGAGCAGTGCGTCACGGCGTGATGGGCGACGGCCGCACATACGAGCACGTGGTCGCGCTGCGCGCGGTGCAGACCCAGGATTTCATGACCGCGCATTGGGCGGAATTGCCGCACAGCCTGTTGTCCAAGGTTGCGAACCGCATCATCAATGAAGTGCGCGGCATCAATCGCGTCGTCTACGACATTTCGAGCAAGCCGCCGGCGACGATAGAATGGGAATAAGGCAGGTTAAGAAGAAAGCTGAACTGGTCGCAACCCTTGTGGATTTTCTGAAGCGCGCGAAGTCGCCAGCCGCGGCTTAGTCTTATAATATCATGGTATTATCCATACTTCTTCGTCCACTGGGTGAAGATGCATGGGCATCGAAATGGACTAAAGAAATAAATGACACAGTAAGATTAAGGCTCGGTTACTCCCGGCCGCGGGTTTTTAATAACGCCGCGAGCTCGGGCTCAGAGCGGGCGTCGATCAGAATGTACAACATGCAGACCGGCTTCCCCGAGCGATTGCTCCAGGCGTGATTGGAGCCGAGCCGGATCACCACGTCCCCCGCTCTTAGCTGCACGTCGACATCGTCAAGCAGCATGGTAATCTCACCATGAAGGACGACCGCGTAGTCTATCGTCTCGGTGCGATGCATCAGCGGATGGCGGGCGCCGCGCCCGAAGGTCGATGCGTCTTCATTCCCAGCCGCCTTGAACACCTCCCTCGCTTTGGCCGGATCAAGACTAAGGATCGCTTCGGATTCCGGCGGGACTTCGGAGATGCGGATGATCGTGCCTTGTGGCGCCGGATGTAACGTCCGTGGCCCGAGCGTCGGATCGGGTTCGTCTTTTCCTATTGCTGCGGGCGAGGCGTTCGTTTTCCAGATATCGGTGGACCTAAGGCCGGGCCACAGAGGGGTGGTTTTAATCGCCGTCGCAAAACCATCGGAAATAACGATCGATTTACCGTTCTGATCGTGGCCCGTGACTACGCGCCTGATGCGTTTTTCCATAAGCATGATCAACCATTCCGCCAGTAGCTTACTGGCAATTCAAGCCATCAATCAATACGGATGCCCACTGTCTTGATTTGAACAGCTCGATTGCCAGATGACCGGCACTGGCATTGCCGGCGGAACCGTAATTCAGGCTACCCGGCTTTGCCTTGGCGAGCGCAATCAATTCTTTCACCGACCTCACCGGCGCCGACGGATGCACTGCCAGAACCATCGGCACCAATGGCACCAGGCTCACTGGCATCAGATCATTCTCCGTGTCGAACGGCATTTTGCTGAGCATGAACGGGTTGGCGCCGAACGAAATATTGGCTACTCCCGCCGTGTAGCCGTCATGCGGGGATTTGGCGACCAAGTCCATACCGATCGTTGCGGCACCGCCGGGTCGGTTGTCGATCAAGACTTGCCGGCCCAGATTTTCAGACAGCCGCGGCGTAAGAATCCGGAACACCACATCGGTGGAGCCGCCGGCGACGATAGAACGGCAATGAGCAATAGCGAGGAAAATCCGTGATTAATACTTGAGGCAGGGTGCTGTATGATACCCGCATCCTACCTCAGGTGGAGAGCGTAATGCCGAAATGGGTCGATACTTGGATCAGCCGTATCGCGAACTGGTTGCAAATTATTGGCTTCGATTTCAAGAAAGATACCATTATTGGGGCAATCTGCGCGCTTGTCGTGGCCGCTATACGTGGTATAGAAACTATGTCTCTCTCACAAGTCTTGATTGCGTCGCTGGCGACGTTCGCGATAGTGCTGGTGATACTCGCTGCGTGGCGTGTATGGCCTCGGAAGGACGGCAGTGACACGGCGGTTACACAAGGACCTTCAGCGAAAGTTCTGGCGATCCCACGATGAGTGGCGCCGCGGCAGACAAACAGCGGTGTCAGGGGCAGCTGGTCGTGCGGATGGGACTCACGCCGCAATGATCCGGCCGGGGCGGCGCACCGCGCCCCGGGCTTCATCACCCAATAGCAAGTCACAGGAGCGAAATACGATGGCACGACCACTCGAGGGCATCCGGGTTCTGGAGTTCGGCAATCTGATCGCCGGGCCGTTCTGCGGCATGCTCTTAGGCGACATGGGCGCGGACGTGATCAAGATCGAGCGGCCGAAGGCCGGCGATTTCTCGCGCGCCATGCCGCCGATGGTGAACGGCGAGAGCGCGAGCTTTTCGGTCCTGAACCGGAACAAGCGCAGCCTTGTACTCGACCTGAAGCAACCCGAGGCGCGCGAGATCGTGCTGCAGCTTGCCGCGAAGAGCGACGTGTTTCTTGAGAACAATCGCCCCGGCGCTCTCGAAAAGCTCGGCCTTGGCGCCGGACAGGTGCGCGGTGTGAATCCGGCGATCGTGTATGTGTCGGTCTCGGGATTCGGCCAGACCGGACCGTACCGGCGGCGCGCGGGCGTGAACCTCACCATCGAGGCGTTCTCAGGCGTGCTCTCGGTGACCGGCGAGCCGGACGAAACCCCGATGCGCCCGGGCCTGCAGACGGCCGACGTGTTCGGCGCGCTGTTCGCGACATACGCAACGCTCTCCGGGCTTGTCAACGTTCTTCGCAACAAGGACGGCCGGACGGCGGACGTGTCGCTAGCGGAGTCCTCGATCGCGGCTGCGGCGTGGGAGACGGCCGAATATCTCGCCACGGGCCAAGTGCCCCAGCGGCTCGGGCATCGCCACCGCACGAACGCGCCATACCAGCTCTTCCCGACAGGCGATGGCCGGTATATCGCGCTCACTGCGGCGCGCGACGAGTTTTTCCGGCAGTTCATGGGCGTGCTCGGTCTCGAGCGCTACCTCGCCGACCCACGGTTCGCGACGTATGCGCTGCGGAAAAAGAACGAGAATGAACTGCTCGACGTGGTGTCGCCCGCGATCCGCGCCCGGGACGCGGCGGAACTCGAAGCGAAGTTGGTGGAATCAGGCGTGGCCTGCTCGCTGGTGAACGATTTCGCGCAGGTCTTCGACGACCCGCACATTCGCGCGCGCGGGGTCCTCGTCGAGGTCGAGCATCCCCGCATGGGGACGATGCAGGCGGTGCGCAATCCCGTCCTTTTCGACCGGGACGGCCCCGCGCTCGCGCGCCCCGCACCGCTCCTCGGCCAGCATTCCGTCGAGATCCTGCGGGAACTTGGCTACGGGGAAGAACGGATCGAGACGCTTGCGCGGGCGGGCATCGTGATACTCGCCAAGCTGAATTCCCCGCCGGCCGACGATCGAATCCGGTTCATTGCACCTTGAGCCCGATCTGCGACGCGAGCTTTCCGCTGTCCTCGTAATCGGTCTTGAGCATCGCCTCAATATATCGCTGCAGAGGGTCGCATCGTTGCGGTTTGCTATACTGCAAGGGCAAGCCAGAGGTCCAGGAATGGTTTATAGAAGCCATCTCAAGAACAGGATGCAACCGCCGATGAACGCAGATGAACGCGGGCGAAGGCGGCGTGGCTGACAACTGGAGTTTCCCGTGCGTATATACCTTGCAACTATGGCGACGTTGGCTGTCATCGCACTACCTTGTAGCGACACGTGGTCCCAGTCCTATCCCGCGAAACCGGTTCGAATTATCGTGGCGTTTCCCGCGGGCGGCGCGAGCTGATGTTCGCGCCCGCCGCGACGCCACCGGATATTACCCGCAACTTGCATCGCGGAGCGGTGAAGGCGATTACGGCGCCCGGCATGCGCGAACAATTTGCAGCGCTCGGAGCCGAGCCGAGCGGCAGCACGCCGGAGGATCTCACGGCGGTGGTGCAGCGTGACCTCAAGAAGTGGGCAAAATTCGCGCGCGACGCCAACGTCAAGCCGGAGTAGCGGGGTAAGGAAACCGCCCATGGTCCGCCTAGCCGATCTTCCCGAGCCGGAACGCAAGACTCAGCTCGACAAGATCAAAGAGCTTCCGCGTTTCGACGCACGCCCCTGGGTCAAGCCGCCACCGCTCGCGCGCTGCCGCGTTGCGATAGTGACTACCGCGGGGCTGCACCGCAGGGGCGACCGGCCTTTCGGACCGAGTGCGACGGCTACCGATTACCGCATCATCTCCGGCGATACGCCGGCGGCGGAGCTGGTAATGAGCCATCAATCGGTCAACTTCGACCGTACCGGCTTCCAGGAAGATCACAACGTTGTTTTTCCGCTCGATCGCCTGAACGAGCTTGCGCGGGAGAACGTCATCGGCTCGGTCGCCGGTCATCACTACTCGTTCATGGGTGCGGCATCAATCAGGGCGCTCGAGCCGAAGGCACGCGAGCTTGCCGGATTGCTCAAGCGGGATCGTGTCGACGCGGTGCTGTTGACGCCGGTCTGACCCAACTGCACGTGCGCCGTCGGCGCACTTGGCCATTACCTAGAAGCCGAAGGCGTTGCAACCACGCAGATATCGCTGATACGCGATCAAACCGCCGCGATCAAACCGCCGCGCGCGTTATGGGTGCCGTTCATTCTTGGGCGCCCGCTCGGCGTGCCCGGCGACTTCATGTTCCAGCGCCGCGTATTGCTGGCTGCACTGCGGTTACTCGAGGCGCCGGAGGGTCCGGAACTCGCGGATTATCCCGAGGAGGCCGTGCAGCCATCGGCAGATGCGATCGAAGGCATGGCGTGCCCGGTCAGCTTTGGCGGTGCCGCCAGCGAAGGCGATCTCGGGGCGTGGCTCGCACGGGAGATCGAAGAACTTGCCCCGTGGCATAACCTCGCACAAACGCGCCGCGGGCGCACCACGGTCGGCCTGAGCGGCGTACCGCTAAAAGATGCCGCTCGCATTGTGGCCTCCTATCCACGCGGTGAACCCGCGGCAAGCTTCGATGGCATGAGCCCGGGCGAAACGCTCAAGCTCGTATGCGAGGACATTCGGGCGTATTACTTCGAAGCTGCCGCTGCGCAACCGGGCGCGCTGAGCGCAACTGCGATCCAGCATTGGTTCTGGCACGACACCGCGGCCGGGCGTGCATTCCTGGCATTGCACAAGACATGTCTTGCCAGCACTGATGAATCGTTGCGGCTTTTCGGCAGCAAATCGCTGGTGCCAAATATAATCTTGCGCTCATTGTCACGTTAATCGCCCTCCGCGCACGTGCCGCCAGGCAATCATCGAGCTTTACGTAACCGCGTGACATCGCCCGGCTTCGACGTTGATCTCGTGGGCGCGCATGCGCTCTTCGTTGGTCATCGATCAGAACTCGGCGACGTTGCCCGAGCAATAATGCCCTTCGATGTGCAGTTTCGCCGTGCTTGCGATATTTCATCGGATCTCCTCCGCGTCGGAGCCTGAATGTAACTGCGCTAACCCGCTGTTATAATTGCAGTCACGAGTTGGTAGTCGTTGCTGGTTATTGTAACCCCTCGACTTAAGATCCCTCGTGGGTCATTCCGGCATGCCGCTTCGAGTCCGGCCCCGGGCACCAATCGATATTGAATCCGCGACAATACTGGCTGTGCAACCGCGCCGGTGATGGTAAGCTTGAACTAGTTTGCGCACTGGGTTGTCAATATTTACATTGGGCAATAAAAGCATGATCGTTTTCAATCTGACCTGCAGCAACGATCACCCTTTCGAGGGGTGGTTCAGCTCGGCCGCGGATTTCGAGCAACAGCGGAAATCGGCGTTGCTGAGCTGCCCGGTTTGCGGCAGCAATCGGGTCAACAAGGCGCTACATGCGCCCTACGTGAACACCGGCGGCACGCACCAGCCCGCCGAACGCGAACGCCAGACCAAGGGCGAGGCGAAACAATACGCAAACGTGGGCGACGAGCTGTCGCAGCTGATCGAGCACTTGATCGCCAATACCGATGACGTCGGCGACGCCTTTCCCGAAGAAGCGCGCAAGATCCATTACCAGGAAGCGCCCGAGCGAAAAATCCGCGGCAATGCTTCGCGCGAGGAAGTCAAGGATCTGCGCGAAGAAGGCATCGAAGTCATGGCATTGCCAATTCCGCGCCACCTGCTCGGCAAGCGGCACTAAGCGCAAACGTTATAGCCGCCCCGGAGGTGCACTGAGCATCACGAGGTCGCGCAACGCAAGGTCGTCGGTATCGACTCGGGTATAGCCCGGACCATCGAGCACGTCAGAGCGCCAAGACCGACAGGCTGCTAGGCCGCTATGATATTGATCCAGGTCAATATGGCAGGCTGCCACACTGTTAACCTGAACGTGAGCTAGACACTCAGTCAAGATCCAGGAGGCCATATGTATAAACATATTCTGCTGCCGACCGACGGTTCGAAACTCTCGGAGAAGGCGGTCAAGCATTGCATCCAACTCGCCAGGTCACTCGGGGCGAAGATCACGGCCGTCAATGTCACGCCCCAATACCAGATGGTGATGGACGAAGGTTTTGTCATGCCCAACATCGCGATGCTCAAGAAACGCTTCGAGGAAGAGACCGGGAAACGCTCGAAACAACTCCTGGGTGAAGTGAAAACCGAGGCGCTGGCTGCGGGTGTCGATTGCGACGGCGTGTCGATAACCAGCGGCGTACCGTACGAAGCCATCATCAAGCACGCCAAAAAGGCGAAATGCGACCTGATCATGATGGCTTCCCATGGCCGCAAGGGTCTGTCGAGCATCCTGCTTGGGAGTGAGACCGCGAAAGTGCTTACGCACTCGACCATCCCGGTGCTGGTGGTGCGTTGATCGGTCGCGGGCGGCAGATGCCGCCTGCTATTGCTGCAGGTGCGGCGCGCGCCAAGCACCTCGGCGAATGGCTCGCCGCGTTCCATATCCACAATTACGCGTGCCACAATGCAGTCGCCGACACGCTTGGCCACGGCGCGCGCTTGCCGCAGGAGAACGGTTGCAGGAACTCGACCTCAACCCGATGTTGGCCGGCCCGGCGCGTGCGGTCGCCGTCGACCGGCTGATAATGCTCAAATGAACTGTCGCACTATCGAACAATTGGCCGCAGGCGCCGCGCCAGCCGTGACGATCATGCTCAAGGAGATCCGGACCGCGGCTGATGCATTGCGCGGCAATATCGTGGATACGCCTTGCCTGCACTCGCGCACGCTGTCCGAAGTCATCGGCGCGGAGGTTTATCTCAAATTCGAGAACCTGCAGTTCACGGCGGCGTTCAAGGAGCGCGGCGCGCTCAACAAGCTGCTGTCGCTGACGCCGCAGCAACGCCGGGCTGGCGTGATCGCCGCTTCAGCCGGCAACCACGCGCAGGGCGTCGCCTATCACGCCAAACGGCTCGGCATCCCGGCGGTGATCGTGATGCCGCGTTTCACGCCGCACGTCAAGGTCGAGCGTACGCGCAGCCACGGCGCCGAAGTAGTGTTGCACGGAGACAATTTCGATGCCGCCAAGACCCACGGCGACGCACTCGCGGCGCAGCGCGGATTGACCCTCGTGCATCCCTACGACGACGACAAGATCATTGCAGGGCAGGGCACCATCGCGCTCGAAATGCTCGCCGCGTGCCCGCAACTGGAAACACTGGTGATACCGATCGGAGGCGGCGGTCTGATCGCGGGCATGGCGATCGCCGCCAAAGCCATTAAACCCGCCATCGAAATCATCGGCGTGCAGGCGCGGCATTATCCATCGATGTACTGCGCGGTAAGAGGAGAAAAAGCCGCATTCGGTCCAAGCACGATTGCCGAAGGCATCGCGGTGAAAGAGCCGGGCGCGCTGACGCTGCCGATCGTGCGCGAGCTCGTCACCGATATCGTGTTGGTCGACGAGGGCGCGTTCGAGCAGGCGATCGTGCTGCTGCTCGAGATCGAGAAAACCGTCGCCGAAGGCGCCGGCGCGGCGGGCCTTGCTGCGCTGTTGTCTTGTCCACAGCGCTTCGCCGGCAGGAAGGTCGGACTTGTGCTGTGCGGCGGCAATATCGATCCGCTGATGCTGGCCGGGATCATCGAACGCGGGCTGGTGCGCTCGGGGCGGCTCACGCGTCTCATCATCGAGCTGCTCGATCTGCCCGGCGCGCTGGCGCAGGTCACGGCGTGCATCGCGGCGGCGAACGCCAACATCGAAGAAGTGCACCATCAACGCAAGTTCACCAACCTGCCGGTGCAGAGCGCCGAGGTTGAGTTCGTGTTGCAGACGCGCAGCCATGCCCACGCGGCCGAGGTGATCGCCGCGCTCGAGCAGGCGGGTTTCAGCGCGTCTCTCGACAGCGGCATCGATTAGTCTCTCCACCAATCTTTTCCTTGCCGATGCCAGATCATTTAAAATCGAGCCGCTACATTGCCCTAACCGCCATTACCGAGGAAGAAACTCGATGCAAACGCTGACCGACAAGCTGGTCGCCAAAAAAGAAAACGGCATAGGCTGGGTTATCTTCAACAATCCGGCACGCCGCAACGCGGTATCGCTCGAAATGTGGCAGGCAATGCCGATCGTGCTCGACGACTACGCCCGAGATCCCGCCGTGCGTGTCGTCATACTCAAAGGCGAGGGCGAGAAGGCATTTGTCGCCGGCGCCGACATTTCGCAGTTCAAGGAAAAGCGCTCCAGCCCGGAAGCGGTCGGGGAATACAACGCCGCGGCCGACCGCGCCAACAAAGCGCTGCACGACTGTCCGAAGCCGACGATCGCGATGATCCGCGGCTTTTGCATCGGCGGCGGAACCGCGCTCGCAGTCGGCTGCGATATCCGCATTGCCGCCGATGACTCGCGTTTCGGCGTGCCTGCCGCCAAGCTCGGCCTGGGTTACCGTTTTAACGGCATCAAACGCCTCTCCGACGTCGTCGGTCCGGCGTTCGCCGCCGAGATATTTTTTACCGCACGCCAGTTCAGCGCGCAGGAAGCGCTTGCAATGAACCTGATCAATCGCCTCGTGCCGGTTGCCGAGATCGAGAAGTACACGCTTGACTATGCGAATGCCATTGTTGACAACGCGCCGCTCACCATCGCAGCGGTCAAGCGCGGCATCATCGAGTATCTGAAGAATCCGGCCGAGCGTGATCTTGCGGCATGCCAGAGGATGGTCGACGGCTGCTACGCTAGCGAGGATTACAAGGAAGGGCAGACCGCGTTCATGGAAAAGCGCAAGCCGGTGTTCAAGGGGCGGTAACAACGGGGCGAAGAGCATTTCTGGTATACTTTTCTCGGCCGGCGGAGCGTTGATAGCTGCGCGCTATTCCGCGCACAACAGCAGACACCGCCGGCAACAGCGAGACTCACGATAATTGCGCTTTTCGATCGCAGGCAGCGCGCCAAAGGGGCTTATGAAGTTTGACGCAAACAGACCGGACCTGACGCTGGGCATACTCGGCGCCGGCGCCATGGGCCGCGGCATCGCACAGGTCGCCGCCGCAGGCGGCATGCATGTGCTGATGATGGATACGCGCGCCGGCACCGCCGAGGAGGCGCGCAATTTCGTCGCCAAAATGCTCTCCCGCATCGTCGAGAAGGGCGGCATGAGCCAGGACGGCGCGGCGGCGGCAACCGCGCGCATCAAGATCGTCAATGCGCTGGCCGATTTCAAGCCTTGCCATGTCTTGATCGAAGCTGTGGTCGAGAACCTCGACGTCAAGCGTCAGGTATTCGGCGAGCTCGAAAACATCGTCGCACCGGACTGCATCCTCGCCAGCAATACCTCGTCCCTGTCGATAACGACTATTGCCGCAAATCTGAAAACGCCGCGGCGTTTCGCGGGTTTCCATTTTTTCAATCCGGTGCCGCTGATGCGGCTCGTGGAAGTGATTTCCGGTCTGCATACCGAGGAGTGGGTGGCCGAGGCGCTGTTCGCGATCGGCAAACGCATGACGCGCGAGCCGGTGCGTTGCACCGACGCGCCGGGATTTCTGGTAAACCAGGTGGGGCGCGGTTTTACGCTCGAGGCGGCGCACCTGGTTTATGAAGGCATTTCGAGTTTCGTCGACGTCGATCGCGTCATGCGCGATGTCGGCGGGTTCCGCATGGGACCGTTCGAACTGATGGAACTGACCGGGCTCGATGTGACGCACCCTGCTTCGGAGTTGATCTACAACCAGTTTTTTCAGGAGCCGCGTTTCCGGCCGAACCTGATCATGCGAGCGCGCACCGAAGCAGGCGTGCTCGGCCGCAAGACCAAGAAGGGCTTCTACGACTATGACGCCGAGATGAAACCGATCGTCGCGCCCGAAGCGCCGGCCCCGAGCGCGCGTCCCGCCAGCGTGTGGGTGAGCCCGGCCGAGCCGGCCGGCCATGCGGCGTTGACCGATCTGCTCAAAAAACTCGGCGCGTCGCCCGAAACCGGCGCCAAGCCGAGCGCCAAGGCGCTGTGCCTGGTGACGCCGATCGGCGATGACGCGACCACCTGCGCGGTCGAGCAGGCGCTCGACCCCAAGCGCACGATTGCGGTCGACACCTTGTTTCCGCTGGTTAAACGCCGCACTATCATGGGCACATCCATCACTGATCCCGCCTATCGCGACGCCGCACACGGCCTGTTGGCCAGCGACGGTGTGCCGGTCACGGTATGCCATGATAGTCCCGGCTTCATTGCGCAGCGCATCGTCGCCATGATCATCAACATCGGCTGCTCGATCGCGCAAAGCAGAACCGGCACCCCTGCCGATATCGACAAGGCGGTGACGTTGGGCCTTAATTACCCGAACGGGCCGTTCAAATTCGCCGACGTGCTGGGAGTCGAGCGCATCTACCGCGTGCTTACCGCCATGTATCGCATTTACGGCGATCCGCGCTATCGTCCGAACATATGGCTTGCGCGCCGCGCCAAACTCGGCGTGTCCGCGCTGACTCCCGAAGCCTAACTCCGTGGCTGATGATTGAGGAAAGGAATTTATCATGTTGAATGCTTACATCTACGAAGGACTGCGCACTCCGTTCGGCCGCTATGCCGGCGCGCTGGCGAAAGTCCGCCCCGACGACATGCTTGCCGTTGCCATTAAGGCGGTGCTTGGCAAGAGCAAGTTCAAGGTCGAGCAACTCGAGGATATTGTCGTCGGTTGCGCCAATCAGTCTGGTGAAGACAGTCGCTGCGTGGCCCGGCATGCCGGCCTTGCGGCCGGCATGCCGATCGAGATCCCGGGCACTGTGGTGCAGCGAAACTGCGCCAGTAGTCTCGGCGCGCTGGTGCACGCGGCGCACTCCATTAGCGCCGGGGAAGGTGACGTGTTCATGGTCGGCGGGGTCGAAAGCATGAGCCGCGCGCCGTTCGTGTTCGGCAAGAACGAAAATCCGTTCGGGCGCGAGATGCGCATTTTCGACAGCACGATCGGGCCGCGTTTCTCCAATCCGAAGCTCGTCAAGCAGTTTGGCGACGAGCAAATGCCGCAGACCGCCGACAACCTGGCGCGCGAGTTCGATATCAAGCGCGACGAGGCCGACAAGTTCGCGTTCGCCTCGCAGCAGAAATATGCGATTGCGAAAGGCGAAGGCTTTTTCGCCGGCGAAATCGCCGCGGTCGAGATGCCGCCGACGCGCAAAGGCCCGGTGCCGCCGGTCGCCGACGACGAGCATCCGCGCCCGAATACGGATCTCGACGCGCTCGCGAAAATGAAACCGCTGTATGAAGGTGGCGTCACCACCGCCGGCAACGCCTCCGGCGTCAACGACGGCGCGGTGGCGATGATCGTTGCCAGTCTCAAGGCCGGTGAAAAAACGAGCGCCAAGCCGATCGCGCGCGTGGTCGCGAGCGCCGCTGCCGGCGTGCCGCCGCGCATCATGGGCATCGGTCCGGTCGCGGCGTCGAAAAAAGTGCTCGCGCGCGCCGGCCTCGCCATCAAGGACATGGACATCATAGAGATCAACGAAGCATTCGCGGTGCAGGTGTTGTCGTGCCTGAAGGGGCTCGGCGTCGCGTTCGACGACAAGCGGGTCAATCCCAACGGCGGCGCGATCGCGGTCGGGCACCCGCTCGGCGCCTCCGGCGCGCGCCTGGCGTTGACCGCGGCACGCCAATTGCAACGCAGCGGCGGCCGCTACGCACTGGTCAGCTTGTGTATCGGCGGCGGGCAGGGCATGGCTGCGATTCTCGAGCGGATTTGAGAACAAGGTCGCCGCCGAGACGCCAAGACATACGCGATAGATACCCGCAAGAAAGGCACGATGGCTCGACGCTGATGCGCCTCGTGCTTTTTTGCTTTCTGGACGATCCAAACCATTATGGCATTGCAACCCTCGGTTGATATTTCTTCCGTGACACTGGTCGGCGGCAAGTTCCAGTGGGATGATCCGCTGCTGCTGGAGCAGCAGCTCACCGCGGAAGAGAAGCTGATCCGCGATACCGCGCGCCAGTATGCGCAGGAAAAGCTCGCGCCGCGCATCCTGCACGCCAACCGCAACGAGACGTTTGACGTCGCGATTATGCGCGAGATGGGCGCGCTCGGTTTTCTCGGCGCCACGCTCGAAGGCTACGGCTGCGCCGGTATCGGTTACGTCGCCTATGGACTCATCATGCGCGAGCTTGAGCGCGTCGATACCGCGTACCGCTCGGCGTGCTCGGTGCAGGGCGCGCTGGCGATGACGCCGATCTATGCTTACGGCAGCGAGGAGCAGCGCCAGAAGTACCTGCCGAAGATGGCCACCGGCGAGCTGCTCGGCTGCTTCGGCCTCACCGAGCCCGACCACGGCTCCGACCCGGGCAGCATGATCAGCCGCGCGCGCAAAGTCGGTGGCGGCTATGTATTGAGCGGCACCAAGCTGTGGATCACGCACGCGCCGATTGCCGACATCATGGTGGTGTGGGCGAAGGACGACGGCGGCGTGATCCGCGGCTTTATCCTCGAGCGCGGCATGCAGGGGTTATCCACGCGCAAGATCGAAGGCAAGTTCTCGGTGCGCGCATCACCCACCGGCGAAATTGTGATGGACCAGGTTCCGGTGCCGGAGGAAAACCTGCTGCCCAACGTGTCAGGCCTCAAGGGGCCGTTCGGCTGTCTCAACAACGCGCGCTTCAGTATCTGCTGGGGCGCGCTCGGCGCCGCCGAATTCTGCTGGCACGCGGCGCGCCGGTATGCGCTCGACCGCAAGCAGTTCGGCCGCCCGCTCGCCGCCAATCAGCTGATCCAGAAAAAGCTCGCCGACATGCAAAGCGAAATCTCAATCGGCCTGCTCGCTTGCGTGCACGTGAGCCGCTTGAGAGAGCAGGGCAAGGCCACGCCCGAAATGGTGTCGCTGCTCAAGCGCAACTCGAGCGGCAAGGCGCTCGACATCGCGCGCGTCGCGCGCGACATCCACGGCGGCAACGGCATCTCGGACGAATTCCACGTGATCCGGCACATGCTGAACCTCGAGACCGTCAATACGCTCGAAGGCACCAGCGACATTCACGCGCTGGTGCTCGGCCGCGCGCAAACGGGAATCTCCGCATTTAACTAGAAGCTATCCCAAAAACAGCAACGGCGGATGAAACCACAGATAAACACGGATGAACGCGGATAAGGTCGACGCTAGGAGTCCCAACCATGGAAAACGTGCATTTCCCTGTGGTTAGCGCCGTGATATCCGTGTGTCCTGCGCCTGGAAACGCCTGATTTTTATCAGTGTTTATCTGCGTTCATCTGTGGTTAGCCATTGCTTTTCAGATTTTTGAGATGGGTTCTAGTAATGGGTAATGGTGAATACCCCGTTATTTTTCAAGCATAGTTCATCACCCATCACCAAGAGGTATCATTGATCACCGGTGATCATTGCAAGGAGGAGAAAATGGTTATTACGTCGCGTCACACGTTGTTGGCGTTGTTGTCCGCGTCATTCGTTTTTGCGAGCTCTGCCGCTGCGCAGGGCTATCCCGTTAAACCGATCCGCATCATCGTACCTTACTCGCCCGGCGGCTCCACCGACGTGGTGTTCCGCATTCTTGCGCCGCGGCTGACCGAGATTCTCGGCCAAACGGTGGTCGTCGAGAACCGGCCCGGCGGCTCCTCGACGATAGGTCTGGATATCGCCGCCAAGTCGCCGCCCGACGGCCACACGCTGGGGATTCCCAACATCACGTTCGGCGCCAATCCCAGCCTGATGAAGAAAATGCCGTTCGATACGGAAAAGGACCTCGTGCCGGTAAGCCTGGTTTCCATCGTCACGCTGG
>JACQOI010000102.1 GCA_016202615.1 Betaproteobacteria bacterium | reverse complement strand
CGGCCGCGGGCAAAAGGGACAAAAAGATGACCAACGTGCAAATTTACCCTCGCTTTTCTTGCCGTTCGATTGCCGCGGGGGTTTTTGATCTGCATATTCGGCCGGTTTTGCTTTTAGCAGCCTGTGCGGACTCTTAAGTCCGACAGGTTGCTAGCTCGCGTGACCCGTTTACTCATAAGTCAGTAATTTGGGCGACAAAACTGCAATGGATACCCTCCCCTTCAAGGGGAGGAGTTCTCTCCAGAGCTTGTCGTCTTAGTTGCTGACTCATGAGTAATCCCGTCAACCAGACCGATAACAACCACGGGATGATCGAGGCGTCCCGACTACAGCCGCCAAACATGCACGCCTGCCGCGCGCATACGATCTTCCGGGTGACGGGCCTTCACGTCTATAAAGCACCCGCCTGTCCGGAGTTTCGCAACATAGTGATCAACCGGCCTCTCAACGAATGCGCTATGGGCAACAGCGGCGATGATGGCGTCAGCCGCCGGAAGCTTGTCCCAGGCAATCAGCTCAATACCGTATTCGCGCATGGCTTCATCGTTGCGCGCAACCGGGTCATGCACGAAAACCTCGACACCGTAGGATTTGAGTTCGTTGATCACGTCGATCACGCGCGAGTTGCGCAGATCGGGACAATCCTCCTTGAACGTCAGCCCGAGCACGTTGACCTTGGCGCCCTTGATCGCGCTGCCCGCTCTCGCCATCAGCTTGACCGTCTGCTCGGCGATGAATTTGCCCATGCCGTCGTTGATGCGGCGCCCGGCGAGTATCACCTGCGGGTGATAGCCGATCATCTCGGCCTTGTGCGTGAGGTAATAGGGATCGACGCCGATGCAATGTCCGCCCACCAGCCCCGGTCGAAACGGCAGGAAGTTCCATTTGGTGCCCGCCGTCTGCAGCACTTCGAGCGTGTCGATGCCAAGCTTGTCGAAGATGATCGCAAGCTCGTTCATCAGCGCGATGTTGAGATCGCGCTGTGTGTTTTCGATGACCTTGGCCGCTTCGGCGACGCGGATCGAGGAGGCGCGGTGCACCCCGGCCGTCACCACGCTTTCGTATAACTGCGCAACTTTGTCGAGCGTTGCGGCGTCGTCGCCCGACACCACCTTCACGATTCTGGCGAGCGTATGCTCCTTGTCGCCGGGATTGAGGCGCTCCGGCGAGTAGCCGACGTGAAAGTCGCGGCGCCACTTGAGTCCCGATTCACGCTCCAGCACCGGGATGCATACTTCCTCGGTCGCGCCGGGATAGACCGTCGATTCGTAGATCACGGTCGCGCCGCGTTTCAGGCGCCTGCCGACCGCCGTCGATGCGCCGGTCAGCGAGCCGAAGTCGGGCTGGTGTGTCGCGTCCACCGGTGTCGGCACGGCCACGATCACGAAATCGGCGGTGGCGAGGCGCGCCGCATCGGTCGTGACCTCGAGCTGCGCTGCGGCGCGCAGCTCGTCCGCGGATACCTCCCCGGTCGGGTCGTTGAATTGTCTGTATTGCGCGATTTTCTCCGCAGACAAGTCGTAACCAACGGTGCGGAATTTCCTGCCGAAAGCAACCGCGAGCGGCAGCCCGACGTAGCCGAGGCCGACCACCGCGACCGTTGTGTCGTTTGAAAGCCGGGTCATGGCCGTGCGCTACCCGCGTAATAGCCGCGATACCAGTCGATGAAGCGCCGGATGCCTTCCGCGACCGGGGTCGCCGGCGCGAAGCCGACCAGCGCGCGCAGGTCCTCGGTGTCGGCATAAGTCGCCGGCACGTCGCCTGCCTGCATCGGCAGCAGGTTCTTTTTTGCGGTGCGTCCAAGCGCTTGTTCGAGCGTTTCAATGTAGGTCATCAGTTCCACCGGCTGGTGGTTGCCGATGTTGTATATGCGATACGGCGCATCGCTCGTCGCCGGGTCGGGATCGCGAGGATCAAACGAGGATGCGGGTTTGGGCACGCGGTCGAGCACGCGGACTACGCCCTCCATGATGTCGTCGATGTAAGTGAAATCGCGCTGCATCTTGCCGTGGTTGAAGACGTCGATCGGCCGGTCTTCGAGGATGGCCTTGGTGAACAGGAACAGGGCCATGTCCGGCCGGCCCCACGGGCCGTAAACCGTGAAAAAGCGCAACCCGGTCGTCGGCAGGCGAAACAGGTGGCTGTAGGCGTGGGCCATCAACTCGTTCGATTTCTTGGTTGCCGCATAGAGCGACACCGGGTGATCGACGTTATCGTGTTCGGAGAACGGCAGCCGCGTATTGCCGCCGTAGACGCTCGAGCTGCTCGCAAACACCAGGTGCTCGACGCGGTGGCGCCGGCACCCTTCGAGAATATTGGTGAAGCCGTTGATGTTGGATTCGATGTAGGCGTGGGGATTGACGAGCGAATAACGCACGCCGGCCTGTGCCGCCAGGTGAACGACGCGCTCGAATTTCTCCGCCTCGAACAGGCGCGACATTGCGTTACGGTCGGAAATATCGGCTTTCTCGAAACGGAACCGTTTGTTTGGCTTGAGCGCTTCCAGCCGGGCGAGCTTGAGGTTGACGTCGTAATAGTCGTTCAGGTTGTCTATACCGACGACCTCGTCACCGCGCGCGAGCAGGCGTTGCGCCACATGCATGCCGATAAAGCCGGCAGCGCCGGTAACGAGGATTTTCATTTGAATTGACTGGCCGAAGAACCCGGGCTGCTGATAATGCAGCGTATTTTATGCGCAAAGCACCGCCGCCGGTAGGCTTGCGCGGCGGGATTAGCGGGATAAACAGTTGTTTCGAGACGGCATGCGTGACCGGGTGCAGGCGCGTGCCGGAGCCGCCGGCGAGTATCATGCGTTTCATAGATTCCCGGTTACCAGATAGTCTCAGCTCCCAACGTTTTACAGGCAGAATCGGATGTGACGAGCGTCATGTGTTCGGCCATGGCTTGCGCGGCTAGCATCCGGTCGAACGGATCACGGTGCGCATGATTCAGGGAGCCGGCGCTGAGTGCATGAGCGAGCGTGATCGGCAGGACGCGCAACCGCGACTCCTCGACTAAGGCGGGCAGCTTGGGCAACACGCGTTCCGCGCCGGGGAGTTTGCCGAGCCGCAGCTTGGTCGCCAGCTCCCAGCCTGAGGCCGGGCTTACCCAGACCGTGTTGCGGGGACTCTTGATAATGGCAAGCGCTTGAGCGGATAGCCGGTCGTCATCGGTAAGCCACCACAGCAGGGCGTGAGTGTCGAGTAAAGCCTTCATTTCTCCCACGCATCGAGCTCTGCGGCCGGTAGCGGCTCGAAAAAGCTGTCCGGCACCCGCCAGCCTTTGAGCAGGCCAGGTTTGCGTTCCCGCGCCTCGTCCAGCGGGACCAGCTTCGCGCACGGCTTGCCAGCTTTCGCCAGCACGATTTCCTCTCCCTTGCGCACGCGCTCGAGGAGCTTCGACAGATTGGTTTTGGCGGTATGAACGTTGACGACGGTAACCATATCAAACTTAGTCCATGGACTTGGCTAAGTATATCGGCTCGTGCAGCCAGGGTCAAACCGCAATGCGTTATTGCGGGTTCCCTACCCCGTCTCGGTCTTGCCCCTAAGGAGGGAGCGGGTACTGCAGCGCGCATGACGATCGTAGCTTGCCGCCATCACGCCGCGAATTCCAGGTAACGGTTTATCTGCGCGCGGCTGAGTTCCCGCGCATTGTCGCCGCCGTGACGGCGCCTTTACCAGCTCACCGTCCATTCCAGCGACTACACAAGGTCAAGGCGTGGCGCCCAGGGGACTGATTCAGGAGTTTGTCGGGGCTAAGTCCGACAAACTCCTAGAGCTCGATGGATTCGCGCTTGAGGATTTCGGCGAGTTGCTCGCGCGTCATCCAGACGGGGTTGGTGTCGCTCGAATAGTGGAAGTCTTCCGCTACCGGCCTGCCGCGGGTCTTGAGCAGGTAGGCCTCCTGGTCCCACCAGTAGGCGGCGGGCTGGATCGCGAAGTGATGCTCGAACTCGGCGGTGTTGACGGCGTCGTCCTGCGTGATCATGATCTCGTGCAGCTTCTCGCCGGGCCGGATGCCGATGATCTCGGTCTTGCAGCCGGGCGCCACGACCGCGGCGACGTCGGTAACCTTCATGCTCGGGATCTTGGGCACGAAGATTTCGCCGCCGTGCATCTGCTCGAGCGAAGAAATTACGAACTTCACGCCCTGCTCGAGGGTGATCCAAAACCGCGTCATCCTGGTGTCGGTGATCGGGATGATCCCGGTCGCGCGCCGTTGCATGAAAAACGGTATGACACTGCCGCGCGAGCCGATCACGTTGCCGTATCTGATGACCGAAAACATCGTGCGATGCCGCTCCGACAGTGCGTTGGCAGCGGTAAAAAGCTTGTCAGCGCACAACTTTGTCGCGCCATAAAGGTTGGCGGGGTTGGCGGCCTTGTCGGTGCTGAGCGCGATCACGCGCTTGACGCCCTGATCAATGCAGACGTTGATGACGTTTTCGGCGCCGAAGATATTGGTCTTTATCGCCTCCATCGGATTGAGCTCGGAGGTCGGGATCTGCTTCATTGCGGCGGCGTGGATCACGATCTCAATGCCGTCGATCGCACGATACAGACGTTCCTTGTCGCGGACGTCGCCGAGGAAAAAACGCAGCTTCGGGGAGTTGATATTCTGCTGCATCTCATATTGCTTCAGCTCGTCCCGGCTGAAAGCGATTATCCTCTTGGGATCGTGCTGTTCGAGTATCGCCTTGATGAAGCGCTTGCCGAAGGAACCGGTGGCGCCCGTTACCAATACCGATTTTCCGTTCAGAAAAGACACGAGGTTTTACTCCGTTGCAGCATTGATCAGTTCGCGTGCCCGGCCGTCGCGCGCGCGGGCGTAAGCTCGTCGAGCGGGTCAGCGACGCCGCCCAGGCCAGTGCGGGCTTTGCTGTTATCGCGCGACATATCCGGTGGCCTTATAGCGCGGGAAACCGAGGCCGCAATCTTAGCACGCAGAGTCAGCACTTCGGGAAGGCCGAACACGCGGGATAGACGCATGGCTTACTGCTCTTCGATCAATTGCAGCAGGTATTGTCCATACGCGCCTTTTCCCAGCGCGGCCGCCAATGTTTTGAGCTGGGCTGCCGTGATATAGCCCATCCGAAACGCGATTTCTTCCGGGCACGCGATCTTGAGCCCCTGGCGTTTTTCAATGGTCTGGATGAAGTGCGAGGCTTCCAGCAGCGAATCCGGAGTGCCGGTGTCGAGCCAGGCGCGGCCGCGGCCCATCATCTGTACGTGGAGGCTGCCGGCCTCGAGGTAGCGCCGCAGCAGGTCGACGATCTCTAGCTCGCCGCGCGCGGAGGGTTTCAGCGACCTGGCGATCGCCGGCGCCTGGTTGTCGCAAAAATAAAGGCCTGGGATGGCGTAACGCGATTTCGGTCGCGCGGGCTTTTCCTCCAGACTTACCGCGCGGCCGGCGGCGTCGAATTCGACCACACCGTAACGCTGCGGCTCGGTGACCTGGTAGGCGAAGATGGTGGCGCCTGCTACTAATTCCGCCGCCTTTTGCAGATCCTGCGGCAGCTCGTAACCGAAGAACAAATTATCGCCGAGCACCAGCGCACAGTTGTCGGCGCCGACGAATTGCTCGCCGATCAGAAACGCTTCCGGCAGGCCGCGCGGCGCGTCCTGCACCGCGTACGAGAAGCGCAGGCCCCACTGCGCGCCGTCGTTCAGCAACTGCCTGAAGCGCGGCGTGTCGTGCGGCGTCGAGATGATCAGGATGTCGCGGATTCCCGCCAGCATCAGCGTCGTCAGCGGATAGTAGATCAGCGGCTTGTCGTAGACCGGCAGCAGTTGCTTGGAGACGGCGTGCGTGACCGGGTACAAGCGCGTGCCGGAGCCGCCGGCGAGGATGATGCCTTTCATAGTGCAATTCTACCGGGCGACGAGGACCGAAGGCCCGTACGCGGCGAGCGGCTGGTCTTGCGTGAGCAAGAGCATCGCCTCGGCGAGGCTCTGCGCGACCAGCAGGCGGTCGAACGGGTCCCTATGGTGCTTCGGGAGCTGGGCGACGCGCGCCGCGTGACGGCCCGTCACCGCCAATTCCTGGAAACCGCCTTCGCGTAACGCAGCGATTAACTCGTCCGGGTTGATGCGGATCTTGCCGAGGGACACTTTGATCGCGACCTCCCATACGCTCACAGCGCTCGCATAGATTTGGTTGCCGGGGTCGCGGATGAGTTCAGCCGCGCGCGCAGGAATACTTTTTCCGGCAAGCCACCAGATCAGCAGGTGCGTGTCGACCAGCAACCTCACCGGGAGCCGGCCTTGCCTTCGAAGGCGTCGAGCAGATCGTCGGCAAGCGGCGCATCGAAGTCCTTGCTCACATGGATGCGGCCTTTCATGAGGCCGGGCATGCGGGGGGCCGTGGAAGCGGCTGCCGGCACGAGCCGCGCGACCGGGCGACCGGCCTTGGCGATCACGATTTCCTCACCGGCGTTGACCCGCTCGATCAAACGGGACAGTTGCGTCTTGGCCTGATGAATATTGATGGTTTCCATTGCAATCTCCTTAGGACTTAGCTAAGTCTAGCTAAGTGGCTGCGGTCCGTCAACCGCCACTTGCTGGTGCTCGACGTGGGTACTGGCCGGGGAATCAGCCGCGAGAAGCTCTATGAGCCGCGGGCTGAGGTTTTCATCGAAAAGCAGCTTCACCCGGTAATCGGGGCTGCGAGCTTGCGTTCCCGCATTCCTCGAGCGGCACCAGCTTGGCGATCGGTTTGCCCGCCTTGGCGATCACGATTTCTTCGCCGTGGCCGGCGCGTTCCACTAGTTGTGAATCGTAAATGGTGAATGGTGAATCGTAAATCAGGCGGCGACGTTCTTGTGCAATCCGGAGAGAAGCTCTCCCACCCGATCCAAGGATGAGAATATCTCATGCTCGGGAGAAATATAACCTAATTCTGATGTGGTCTTACCATTCACCATTCACCATTCGCCATTCACCGGGTTCTTCCGTTCCCTATTCCCCGCCTCTCAAGATACCACTGCACGGTCTTGCGCAGGCCGGTCTCGAATCTTTCCTGTGGTTTCCAGCCGAGTTCGTCACGGATCTTGCGCGTGTCGAGCGCATAGCGCCGGTCGTGTCCGGGCCGGTCTTCGACAAAAGTGAGGAGTGAGGCGTGAGGAGTGAGGCGTGGATCGGGGCGCAGTTCGTCGAGCGCGGCGCAGATCGCGCGCACCACGTCGAGATTGGTTTTTTCGGCGTTGCCGCCGATATTGTAGGTCTCGCCGATGCGGCCGCGCGCCAGCACGACTCGCAGCGCTTCGCAGTTGTCGGTCACGAACAGCCAGTCACGCACGTTGAGGCCATCGCCGTACACCGGCAGGCGCTTGCCGGCGAGCGCGTTGAGCGTCATCAGCGGGATCAGTTTTTCCGGAAACTGGCGCGGGCCATAGTTGTTGGAGCAATTGGTGATGATCGCGGGAAACTGATAGGTGCGGTGATAAGCGCGCACCAGGTGGTCGGCTGCGGCCTTGGACGCCGAGTACGGGCTGCTCGGCGCGTACGGCGAAGTTTCGGTCGACGGCGGACTGTCGGACGCGAGCGAGCCGTAGACCTCATCGGTCGATACGTGCAGGAAACGGAATTGCGCGCGCTCGGCTTGCGGCAGGTCGTGCAGCCAGGCGCGAGCTGCCTCGAGCAGATTGAAGGTGCCGACGACGTTGGTCTGGATGAAGTCATCCGGACTGTGGATCGAGCGGTCGACGTGGCTTTCGGCGGCGAAATGCGCGATCGCGCGTGGCTGGTGCTGCCGCAGTAGTTTTTCGACCAAGGTGCGGTCGCTGATGTCGCCACGGACGAAAAGATGCCGCTGGTCGCCGCTGACCGGCGCCAGGTTTTCGGGATTGCCGGCGTAAGTCAGCTTGTCGAGATTGACGACGGGAGTTTGTTCCCGCGCGAGCCACTCGAGGATGAAGTTCGAACCGATGAAGCCGGCGCCGCCGGTGACAAGGATCATCGGCGTCTATTCTATGCGGATTGGGAGTTTGAGTGTAGGCTACGCGCGTTACAAATGGCGATCCGCGTTGTGCATTGATGACTAAGGGTGCATTAGTAAGAGCGCGTTTCAAAATGAGGCGATTCCCGGTGGCGGTAGACGCGCAGTTGTAGCGCAGGCGCCTCGCCTGCAACCGGGTCGAAGCAGGCGGGGTCGCCTGCGCTGCCCTCATTTTGAAACGCGCTATAAATCAAGAAACCGCGCTGCCGATGAACGCCGATCAACGCCGATAAACGCCGCTGAAATATGGTCGCTAAGAGCATTCTGCTGGTCAAGACCTCGTCACTCGGCGACGTGATTCATGCCTTGCCCGCCATCAGCGACATCAAATCGGTATCGGCGGGCGGGCGGGTGGACTGGGTGGTGGAGGAGCCATTGCTGACGATACCGCGCCTGCATGCAGGCGTGAGCGGCGTGATCCCGGTTGCGATCCGGCGCTGGCGGCGCGCCTTGTGGCGGGGCAGCGTGCGCGACGAGATCGCGGCGGGTGTGCGCCGTTTGCGCGAGCAAAGCTATGACGCGGTCATCGACGCGCAGGGCTTGTTCAAAAGCGCGCTGATCGCATTGGCGGCGCGCGGCACGCGCTACGGCCTCGACTTTCGCAGCTCGCGCGAGCCGCTCGCGCTGCTTTACCATCACACTTTCAGGGTTTCGTGGGAATTGCACGCGGTCGAAAGAAACCGCCTGCTGCTCGCGCGCGCGCTCTGCTACGAGGTGCCGCGGCGCTTGAGCTACGGCATCAGCGCCGCGCCGCGGCGCTTCGACTGGCTTGCTGCCGGTCCGTATGCGGTGCTGCTGCATGCGACCAGCGGCGATTACAAGCTGTGGCCGGAGCGTAATTGGGTCGAGTTGGGGAACAAGCTCAACGACGGCGGCATGTGCTGCGTGCTGCCGTGGGGCAATGCGCGCGAGCGCGAACGCGCTTCACGTATCGCCGACGGCGTGCGCTCGATGGTGGTGGCGCCGGCGTTGGGCCTCGAAGATTTCCCGGGACTGTTTGCCGGCGCCCAGGCCGTGGCCGGCGTCGATACCGGATTGACCCATCTGGCGGCCGCGCTCGGTGTTCCGACCGTGGGTATCTACTGCGCCACCGATCCCGCCGCGACTGGCATCTACGGCTGCGCGCGCGCGGTAAATGTCGGCGGCATCGGCCAGTCGCCTGCGGTGAACGACGTTGTGAAAATGCTGGAACAGCTCATTTCCTAGCTGCAGTACAAGCAAAGAGAAAACGACAGAATTCTCCTTCCCCTTCAAGGGGAAGATTGGGATGGGGAACCTGTAATTCCATTTCCAAATCAAAAAAGCATTAATTGGAGTAGGGTGCGCTTGCGCACCGATTGCCGGATGGTGCGCAAGAGCACCCTACACCGAAAATAATGTAACGCTTGAAGTGGAACTGGAACAACACGCTGCGCAGCTGATACCTTCTTCTCCCTCAGGGGGAAGATTGAGATGGGGGTGGGTTACCTGCGAACCGCGCTGCGGCTGAATTCTCCTTCCCCTGAGGGGGAAGGTGAGATTGGCACGAGGTTCGGACATGGGGGTGGGGTTACGATGATCAAGTCGCGCTTCGGTTACACACTGCTGCTCTACGCGCTGCTGCCGCGCGCGCTGCTGCACTTGTGGTGGCGGGCGCGCCGGCAGCCGGCTTACCTCGAGCATGTCGCCGAGCGCTTCGGGCGTTACGATATCGCCGCCGGGCAACCGCTGATCTGGGTGCACGCGGTATCGGTCGGCGAGACGCGCGCCGCCGAACCGCTGATCGATGCGCTGCAGCGCAAGTATCCGCGGCACCGCCTCCTGCTCACCCACATGACGCCGACCGGACGCGAAACCGGCGAAACGCTGTTCGGCAACCGGGTGCTGCGCTGCTATCTGCCGTATGACTTTTCGTTCGCGGCCGGGCGCTTCCTCGATCATTTCAGGCCGGCGTGCGGGATACTGCTCGAAACCGAGATCTGGCCCAATCTGGTCAACGCGTGCCACCGGCGCAACATTCCGCTGTATCTCGTCAATGCGCGGATGTCGGATAAGTCGTTCCGCGGCTATCGGCGCTTTGCCGCACTGACGGCGCAGAGCTTGCGCCAACTGACAGGCATCGCGGCGCAAGGCCGTGTGGACGCGGACCGCCTTGCCGAGCTCGGCGCAACCGCGATGCAGGTGACGGGAAATATCAAGTTCGACATCGCTCCCGATCCGGAACTGCTGGCGCGGGGCGCCGCATGGCGTAAAACGTACGGAGAATCACGGCCGGTATTGCTCGCTGCGAGCACGCGCGAGGGCGAAGAAGCGCTGCTGCTGCAGGCGCTGCACCGCGCCGACATCCCGCGGCTGCTGACGGTGATCGTGCCGCGCCATCCGCAGCGCTTCGACGAAGTCGCCGCGCTGCTCGAGCGCGAACGGCTGCCGTTCCAGCGCCGCAGCGCAAATGAGCCGATCGCGGCCGGGACGCGCGTCGTGCTCGGCGACAGCATGGGCGAGATGTTTGCCTACTACACGGCGTGCGACGCCGCCATCATCGGCGGCAGCCTGCTGCCGTTCGGCGCGCAGAACCTGATCGAGGCATGCGCGGTGGGGCGCCCGGTGATCGTCGGCCCGCATATCTACAACTTTGCCGAGGCAACACAACTCGCGGTTGACGCCGGCGCCGCGGTGCAAGTTGAGGATGCGCGCAGCGCGCTTGCCGCGGTACGCGAGTTGTTACGGGACCCGGCGCGCGCGCGGCGCATGGCGCAGGCCGGCCTCGATTTCACGCGCAGCCATCAGGGCGCGACCGACAAGATACTCAGGATGCTGAAGTTCTAGAGAACTATTTTTCCAGCCACTGGTTGACGTAGGCGAGGTCGTCCTCGGTGAGCGTGCCGGCGGCGGCCTTGAGCTTGAGCACGTTGACGGCGTAGGTGTAGATCGCCTGCGCGTGATCGCGCCGCGTGGTGATCAGCTGCTGGGTGGCATTGAGCACGTCGACCTGCGTGCGCACCCCCACTTCTTGGCCGAGCTTGGTGGAGTCGAGCGAGCTCTGCGAGGAAACGAGCGCCGCCTCCAGCGCCTTGATCTGCGCCACCCCGTTGGTCACCCCCAGGAACGCCGAGCGCGTGCTCAGCGCCACCGTCCTCTTGGTGTTCTCCAGGTCCTGTTTGGCTTTGTCCTGGTTCGCGAGCGCCTCCCTCACCTTGGAGCTGGTCAAGCCCCCCTGGTAAATCGGCAGCGCGAGTTGCAGCCCGATGTATTTGGTGCTGCTGTCGCTGCCGCTGCCGCCCTGGAGGCCGGAGCCGGAGCCCGAATCGGTGTAGCTGGCCACCGCATCAAGTGTGGGCAGGTGCCCGCCGCGGTTCTTGGAGACCTCCTGCGCCGCAATGTCGAGCGCGGCCTGGGCGATCTTCACCTGCAGGCTCGAAGCCGCTGACTGCTCGACCCAAGCGTCCATGCTGTTGGGTTGAGGCAGCGCGGGGATAAAGCGGGCCGAGAGCTTGGCCAGCCCCGGCGGCAGCCGGCCAATGATCTGGCGCAGCGTCTGGCGCTTGATCTCGAGGTCGTTTTGCGCCGCGATCTCCTGCGACACCGCCAGATCGTGCCGCGCCTGCGCGTCGTTGGCGTCCGTAATCGTGGCGGTGCCGACTTCGAAGTTGCGCTTCGCCTGCGCCAGCTGCTCGGAAAAGGCCGCCTTCTGCGCCCCCGCCAAGGTCACGTTGTTCTCCGCCAAGAGCACGTCGAAGTAGGCCTGCGCCACCCGCACGATCAGATCCTGGTTCGACTGCAGAAAAGTCGCCTCCGCCTGCGACACCTGGTGCTTCGCCTGCTCGTAGCTGATCCAGTTCTGCAGCCGGAACAGCGGTTGCGTCGCGGTGACGTTCAGGCTGTTGGAGTTGTAGCGCGCGCTGCTGTCGGGCGCGCCGCTGCGAAACTGCAGATCGCGATCGTTATACTGGGTGTTGGCCGACAGCGTCACCGCGGGCAACAGCCCCGAGCGCCCCTGCGGCAGCTTCTCTTGGCCCGCCTGATAACTGGCGCGAGCCGACGCATACACCGCATCCGCGTCCCGCGCCTCGCGGTAGATCGAAACCAGATCGGCGGCCGGCGCCGCGGACGCCACCGCGAGCAGAAACGCAAACAATGTCCATGAGAAAATGCGCATCATGCCTCTGATTAAAACACGAATCTTTCCGGTTGCGGCGCGTTCCTGAGCGCCGGGATGCAGGTCTCGAACAAGCCGATCGAATTGCAGGCGCCGCCGGCGGCGCAGGTGATCAGGCGCGCTTCCATTATCGGCGCTTCGCCGACCACCGCCAGCAAACGTCCGCTCGCATTCAGGCTACGCTGGAATTCATCCGACAGCACCGGCACCGAGCCGGTAAGCACGATCACGTCGTAGAGCGCATGTCTTCCCCAGCCGCGAGCAGCATCGCCGACCTCGAGCGTGACGTTGGCGATGTCGTGCGCTTTGAGCCTGGCCGCGGCTTTTGCGCTCAATTCGGGAACGATCTCGACGCTGTAGCCGTGCGCGCCGCACGTCGCGAGCAGTGCGGTCAGGTAGCCGCTGCCGGTGCCGACTTCAAGGATGCGATCACCCGATTTGACCGCGAGCTCCTGCAGCATGCGAGCCTCGAGCTTGGGCGCCAGCATCTTTTCGTCGTGGCCGAGCGGTATTTCCATGTCGACGAAAGCGAGGCTGCGGTATTGCTCGGGCACGAATTCCTCGCGCCGCACCGCAAACAGCAGGTCCAGCACCTGTTGGTCGAGCACCTCCCACGGCCGGATTTGCTGCTCGACCATGTTGAAACGGGCGCGCTGCAGATATTCAGCGTCGATCTGTGAATTCATGAGGGGGGCGAAAAGACCGGGGGTTCGTTACGGAATTTGGAGCTTGCAATTATCGCATAATTCCAGTAGTTTGGCCGTTATACGTTAGGGGTCCGCGTTGCAGCGGTCAGCCCTCGGCGGTCGGCGGTCAGCGGACCCTATTGCTGATGGCTGAAAGCTGATAGCTGAACGCTATGACCGGTGAGAGAGTCCCTCGGAACCTGATGCGGATAATGCCGCCGCAGGGAAGCGTAGCCATCCCGCCTACGCTCCCCGGCGTACCGTAAGGAGCAAGCATGAATGCGAATCCCAAGTTTCTGAATGCTACGGCGCACGTCGATGAAGCGGTCGTCAAACCGCTGCCCAACTCGCGCAAGGTGTATGTACAGGGCTCGCGGCCGGATATTTGGGTGCCGATGCGCGAGATCACCCAGTCCGATACGCCGGCATTGTTCGGCACCGAGAAAAACCCGCCGCTTTTCGTCTATGACACTTCGGGCCCGTATACGGACCCCGCGGCGACAATCGACATCCGCTCCGGGTTGCCGCCGCTGCGCGCCGCATGGATCGCCGAGCGCGGCGACACCGAGGAGCTTGCCGGCCCGACCTCGAAATATGGCGTCGAGCGGCTCAATGATCCGAAGCTCGCCGAGCTGCGCTTCAACCTCAAGCGCGAGCCGCGCCGCGCCAAACCCGGTATGAACGTGTCGCAGATGCATTACGCGCGCCGCGGCATCGTCACGCCGGAAATGGAATACATCGCGATCCGCGAGACCCAGCGCCGCGATCAATTATCCGATCTGATCACGCGCCAGCATCCGGGCCAGGATTTCGGCGCCTCGATCCCGCGCGCGATCACGCCCGACTTCGTGCGCGACGAAGTGGCGCGCGGCCGCGCCATCATCCCCGCCAACATCAACCACCCGGAAACCGAGCCGATGATTATCGGCCGCAATTTCCTGGTCAAGATCAACGCCAACATCGGCAACTCGGCGATTTCCTCCGGCATCCAGGAGGAAGTCGAGAAAATGACGTGGGCGATCCGCTGGGGCGGCGACACGGTGATGGATTTGTCGACCGGCAAACACATCCACGAAACGCGCGAGTGGATCATCCGCAATTCTCCGGTGCCGATCGGCACGGTGCCGATTTATCAGGCGCTCGAGAAAGTCGACGGCAAGGCGGAGGAGCTGACCTGGGAGATATTCCGCGACACGCTGATCGAGCAGGCCGAACAGGGCGTGGATTACTTTACCATTCACGCCGGCGTGCGGCTTGCCTATATTCCGATGACCGCGAAGCGCATGACCGGGATCGTTTCCCGCGGCGGCTCGATCATGGCGAAATGGTGCCT
>JACQOI010000099.1 GCA_016202615.1 Betaproteobacteria bacterium | reverse complement strand
GCGCTACGGCGGCTTGATCGCGCCGCCTTGCCAGCTCTATGCGTTCAGCCGAATATCGATCGGCTATCGCGGAGGGCTGCCCGGCGTACACTCGTTCTTCGCCGGCTCGCATTGGCGTTGGCATGAACCGATACGTCTGGGCGAGCGCGTCGATCCGGAGGTGACGTTCAAGGACTTGTTGGAGTTGCCGAGCCGCTTCGCAGGCCGCATGTTCAAGCAGCTCTCGCTGATCCGTTTTCTGGCCGGCGACGGCCATGAACTGGCGCAAGCCGAGTCGTGGGGCATGCGCGTCGAGCGCCGCGCGGCCAAGGAGAAAGGCAAATACAAGAAACTCGAGTTGGCAGCGCCCTACACCACGCAGCAGCTGGATGAGATTGCCCGGCTCTATGCCCAGGAACAATGCCGCGGCGCAGAACCGCTTTATTTCGAGGATGTCGCGATCGGGCAGGCGCTGCCGCAAATCGTGCGCGGCCCGTACACGGCGACCACCGCGATCGCCTTCGAACAGGGATGGGGCGGACTATTCATCAAGGCTCACGGATACTGGTTCGACTATCTGCGCCGTCACCCTGCGGCCGGCATCCTTAACGCATACAATGTTCCGGAACCCCCTGAGGCCGTGCACTGGGACTCGGCGCTGGCGCGCACGGT
Organism: Betaproteobacteria bacterium; assembly: GCA_016202615.1. Lineage (GTDB taxonomy): Bacteria > Pseudomonadota > Gammaproteobacteria > Burkholderiales > SG8-41 > PALSA-1004. The sequence continues at coordinate 11,810 of JACQOI010000099.1, read as the reverse complement.
CGGCGTGCCCGAAGCCTACGACTACGGCCCGGAGCGGATTGCCTGGCTCGCTACCATGCTGACGAACTGGATCGGAGATGAAGGTTTCCTCTCCGAGCTGTACTGCGAAATGCGGCGTTTCAACTTGATCGGAGATCTCACCTATTGCCGCGGCAAAGTCGTGTCAAAGGAGGATCGCGACGCCCGTTCGGGCACGGTCAAACTGGAGATCGAGGCGGTCGATCAGCGCGGCGATTCGACTGCCGGCGGTTGGGCGCACGTGACGCTGCCGCGGCGGAGCAACAACTGAGCATTCCGGAGTGAGAGGAGACCCACAGATGTCGAAGTTGATGAACGATGGTTACTACGAAGTGCTGTGGCCGCGCAGTCCGCGCCATGTGACGAAGAAATCACTGGCGCGCAGACTCGATTCGCTCGAAGGCAAGACCATCGCGCAACTGTGGGACTTCCTGTTTCGCGGCGACGAAGTGTTCAGCGGGCTCGAGCAGGAGCTCAGGGCACGCTTTCCGGGCGTGCGCTTCATTGGCTGGCGCGAGTTCGGCAACACCCATGGCAAGGACGAGCGGGAGGTGGTGGCATCGCTTCCCCGGCGCTTCAAGGAACTGGGGGTCGACGCTGCGATCTCCGGCATGGGTTGTTGAGGCAGTTGCACGCCCGCCGTGTTGCGGGCGAGTGCGGTGTGCGAAGAAGCAGGGGTTCCGTCCGCCTCGCTGGTATGCGAAGGCTTCCTCAGTCAGGCCGCGGCGGTCAACATCGGGCTGGGTCTGAAACTGCCGGTGGCACTCGTACCGGGACATCCGGGCGCACAGAGCAGGGATGAACTGCGCCGCAATGTGCTTGAGGTCACGGTCGACGCAGTCGTAGACAATCTCACGCGCGAATCCGCCGCGGCCGGCGAGGAACGCGAACCGGGCGTGCGCGACATCGTGTTCCGCGGCAGCTTCGCCGAGGTCAATCAATGCTTTATCGACAACGAGTGGAGCGACGGACTGCCGATCGTCCCGCCGACGCGAGAGAGGGTCGACGCTTTCCTGCGCTTTACCGATCGCGATCCGGACGAGGTGCTCGGGCAGATCCTTCCCGACAGCCGCCGCGCGAGCGTGTGGAGCATCGCGGTAAACGGCGTGATGGCCGGCTGCCGCCCCGAGTATATGCCGATCCTGGTCGCGCTCGTCGAGGCGATGGTCGATCCCGCCTACGGAGTCGAACACAGCGGCAACACGCCCGGCGGAGAAACGCTGATCATATTGAATGGTCCGATCATCAAGCGCCTCGGCTTCAACTATACCCAGGGCGTGGTCCGCGACGGCTTTCAGCCGAACACTTCGATCGGCAGGTTCTGGCGGCTTTACCTGCGCAACGTCGCCGGTTTTCTGCCGCACAAGAACGACAAGGCTACTTTCGGCAACACCTGGCGCGTGGTGCTGGCCGAAAACGAGGACGTGCTGGCACAGATCGGCTGGGAGCCGAACAGCGTCGAAATGGGATTCACCGCGGGCGACGACACGGTCACCATCGCACGCTACACCGGCGGCAATTTGCTGTCTTCGGTTTCCGGATCCACGCCGGAGGAGTTGCTGCCCTATATCGCAGATGCCGTCGTCCGGCAGATATCCTGGCAATTGATGTTCACCGTCGGCATGGGCAACGGCACGCTGCGGCCGTTGCTGCTGCTCTCGCCGATCCTGGCGCAGACGATCGCGCGGGCCGGCTGGTCAAAACGCGACGTCAAGCAGTACCTGTTCGAGCATGCGCGCCTCCCGGCCTGGCAGTTCGAGCGCATACTGCGCGACTGGAACCAGAAACCCATCTGGAACCTGACGCAGCAGGTGCGCGCGGGCAACGTGCCGCAGGTCTTCGCCGAGTCGGATGATCCGAACCGCATGGTGCCGCTGGTGGGCGAACCCGGCAACTACATGATCGCGGTCACCGGCGATCTGATGCGCAACAACGCCTACGTGTTCGCGCATAATGGCGTGCTCGGTTACTCCGTGGGCAAGCGAATACGGTTGCCCGTGCGCTGGGATGCCATGCTCGCCGAAAACAAGCTCCCGATGAATTCGGCGAGTTCGTAAACAGCGAGATCGCGCTGTGAGCGCGGGTGGTCAGGGAGGTGAAAATACCGCAGCAGTAGTTTGCGGCTTTACTCGGCCCGAATCCCGGTCTGCTTGACGATCCGGTTGAATTTCTCGATTTCGGCCTTGATGAAACTGCTGCACTGATCGGCGGACTCGCTGGCCTGAGCGCAGGGCGGCGCGCCGCGCGCTTGACGTGGCGCGCCCGGAGACTGCATGATTTGCCGCAACGTCCGTTGCGAAGCGCTCCGGCAGCGCGGATCGAACGGTGGAGCACGCGCGGGCAACCCCGCTTCGCCGCGGCGGGGCTGCGGCTTGCTATGATTACAACTCGGCATGGTGGTAAGGGGAGGAGCCCTTGAATCAGCCCGATGTCCCCGACACTCAGTTCCCGTCCTTGTACCACCATGCCACCTGTCATGGTTCACACGGTACAACATGAGCGCGTTCGGGTCCCGCACCAAGATCAACTTTCTTTCGCTTGCCTCGCGCGCTGGGGGGTATACTCGTGATCATGCAGGCGGTATCAGGTGATGCCTACCTGAGCAGTTATTTGGGAGGAACTTAAATGAGGCTGCCGCTGCATTTCGCCGTTCACGCGCTATTCCTGCTGGCTCTGGTGCCACCCTTGTTCGCGCAGCAGTACCCGGTGAAGCCCATTCGCTTGGTGGTCGGATTCGCCGCAGGGGGCGCTACCGACGTGGTAGCTCGCCTGATCGGCCAGAAGCTCACTGAGAAGTTGGGGCAGCCGGTGGTAGTCGAGAACCGCCCGGGCGCGGGAGGCAACATCGCTGCGGAGCTCGTCGCAAAATCCGCTTCCGATGGTTACACATTGCTGGTGCCCGCATTCGCCCATGTAGTGAACCCGGCGCTGTACGCCAAGCTGCCGTTCGACACGGTCAAAGATTTTGCGCCGGTGACGCTCTTTGCATCAGCCGCGAACATACTGGCAGTTCATCCGTCCGTTCCGGTACGGTCGGTGAAGGAATTCATTGCGCTCGCCAAGGCGCGCCCCGGAGAGTTGACGTACGGAGCGGGCGGTAACGGCACCGCATCGCACCTTGCTGGCGAGCTGCTGAACAGCATGGCAGGCATCAAAGTCGCCAACATTCAGTACAAGGGCAGCGCTCCAGCCAGCGTGGACCTGTTGGGCGGCCATATATCGGCCGCGTTTCCGGGTGTGGGAATCGCGATGCCACATGTCAGATCGGGGCGGCTCCGCGCGCTAGGCATTGCGAGCCTGAAGCGCTCGACAATGATGCCTGAGGTGCCGACCATTTCGGAGGCGGGCGTTCCGGGTTTTGAGGTCATTTCGTGGTACGGCTTGCTTGCGCCGGCTGGCACACCCTCGGATATCGTGCAGCGCCTCAATAGCGAAGTAACACGCTCGCTTCACGAGCCGGATGCAATCGAACGGCTGCGGGTTGTCGGTTTCGACGCCGTCACGACATCACCGGCCGAATTCGGCGCTTTCATCACGCGCGAAATAGCGAAATGGACGAAGGTCGTGAGAGCCGCCGGGGTCCGTGTCGAATAGTCACAGGCTGCGCACAACTTTCGCGGAGTGTAAACTCCGCGCAGCAAGTCGGTCGCGATGATCTTTTGACACGTAATCCTTTCGGCGGCCCGCAATTGAAAAAAGGGCCAACATGTCGGTCAACAGCAACGACGGATACTATGAAGTTTTCTGGCCGCGCACGCCGCGCCAGACGGGCGTCAAGCCGCTTGCTAAACGGCTGGAGACGCTAGAGGGAAAAACAGTAGTTCAGCTTTGGGATTTCATTTTCCGGGGCGATGAGGTGTTCGCGCACCTGGAAGAAGGGATCAAGGCGCGCTTTCCGGGCGTTCGCTTCATCAGTTGGCGCGAATTCGGATCGATTCACGGCGGCAAAGAGAAGGAAGTACTCGCGGGACTCGAAAAACGCTTCAAGGAACTCGGGGTAGACGCCGCCATCTGCGGGATGGCTTGTTGAGGAAGCTGCACGCCCGCCGTGTTGCGGGCAAGCGCGGTGTGCGAGGGGTTGGAAGTTCCGTCGGCGTCCCTCGTTTGTGAAGGTTTCCTGGGCCAGGCCGCGGCCACATCTGTAGGACTGGGCCTGCCCAATATTCCCGTTGCGCTGGTGCCGGGCCATATCGGCATCCAGAGCAAGGAAGAGGTGCGGCGTAACATACTGGACGTCACCGTTGACAGAGTCATCGAAAACCTGACCCGCATGCCCGCGGCGGGCAACCAGAAGGCCGAAGCCGGGAAGCGCGACATCATCGTCAAGGGCGGGTTCAGCGAGGTGAACCGGTACTTCTATGAGCACGAGCTGAGCGACGGACTGCCTATCGTGCCCCCGACGCGTGAGAAAGTCGAGGCTTTCCTGCGCCACACCGAGCGTGACCCGGAAGAATCCCTGGGCATACTGCTGCCCGACAGCCGCGTGGCCACGATCTGGAGCATCGCGGTAAACGCGGTAATGGCAGGCTGCCGCCCGGAATACATGCCCGTTCTTATCGCGCTGGTCGAGGCCATGTGCGACCCGGAATACGGCGTCGAGCACAGCGGCAATACGCCCGGCGGCGAAACGCTCATCATCCTGAACGGGCCTGTCATCAAGCAGCTCGGTTTCAATTACACGCAGGGAGCATTGCGCGATGGCTTCATGCCGAACACGTCCGTCGGCCGCTTCTGGCGGCTCTATCTGCGCAACGTGGCCGGTTTCCTGCTGCACAAGAACGACAAGGCCACGTTCGGCAACACCTGGCGGGTGGTGCTGGCGGAAAACGAGGACGTCGTGAAAAAAATCGGCTGGGAGCCCAACAGCGTCGAGATGGGTTACTCCGCGGGAGATAACACGGTAACCATAGCGCGCTACACCGGGGGCGGCACTTTTTCCTCGGTTTCAGGCAGCACGCCCGAAGAGATGCTTCCCTATGTTGTCGATTCCGTTCTGAGTTGCCACACGTGGCAGATGCACTTCAACCTGGGCGAGGGCAACGGCACGCTGCGTCCGCTGCTGGTGCTCAGTCCCATCATTGCCGAGACCATAGCGAAGGCCGGTTGGTCGAAAGCCGACTTGAAGCGCCATCTATACGAGCATGCGCGCCTGCCGGCGTGGCAGTTCGAACGCTATCTGCGCGACTGGATCGCGTGGGGAACGTGGAGCCTGGAGGAAGAGGTGCGATTGGGACGCATTCCGAAGGCGTTTCATGAGTCGGACGATCCGAACCGCATGGTGCCCATTGTCTGGAAGCCGGAGGACTTTATGATTGCGGTAAGCGGTGACCCGCTGCGCAATAACATTTACGTATTTTCGCACAACGCGTTCATGGGTTACCCGGTAGGGAAAAAGATCCGGTTCAAAAGCGACTGGGAGCAGCTGCTTACCGGGACCAAGAACAAATAGGCGTTTCCCGATCTGCCGGCTTGAAATCCGGCTCCGTCCGATTTCGCCGGCTCATGGCTCGCCGGCGATTATTCGGCGCGTGCACAATTCAGAGAATTTCAACAAACCCCTAGAAAATCAAGCCGGCAACCTGAGCATTTGCACCCACGACGGACCGGGGCCGACGTCGTAGCTGGCAAGCGGTTGCAAGCTGCCGTTGTTTTGGTCTATCCGATAGGCGGTCATCTTCCCGGAATCCTGTCCGGCGGAATACAGGAAGCGACCCGTAGGGTCTATGGTGAACGAGCGCGGCTTCTTCTCTGTCGGCTGGTGGCTGAGGAAAGCGAGCTTGCCGTCGGCGGCATCGACGGAATATATCGCCAGGCTGTCATGCCCTCGGTTGGACGCGTACAGAAATCTGCCCTCCGGCAAGAGTTCTATGTGCGCGCACTTGCTGTCGCCCGTGTAGTCTGGCGGCAGGGTCGAGAGGGTCTGGAACGCCGTCAGGGCGCCGTTCGAAGCATCTCGACGAAACGCCATGACACTGTTGCTATTTTCGTTCACGAAATAGACCACGTTCAGCGAGGGATGAAACCAGAAGTGTCTTGGGTTCTCGTTTTCCGTGACGATTTGGGTCGACGCGGCTGGCGACAGTGTGCCGTCCTGCTGGTTGAAGCTGTATTGCAGTATCTTGCAGGCGTTGGGGTCGGGAATGTAAACAAAGCGGTTGGTTGGATCGGATTGGATAGAATGCGGGTCCTTGAAACCGTCCAGCACCACGGTCGCCTGGTTGCCGATCGTTCCGTCGGCCTGGATCGGGTAAACGGCCGCTTTGCCCGCCTGGAAGTAAGCAGTGAGCAGATAGCGTCCGGTCCTGTCGATCGCCAAGTATACGGCTTCATCGACCACCGGCGTTGCGCCGCGTAGCGTTAGCGCCCCGGTCTTGCCGTCGATGGCGCAGGTGGCGACCGTGTACTCGTCGCGTATCGCCACGTAAAGAAACCTCCCGGCCACGTCGATTGTTTGAGCGCCGGGCCTGCTGCCGACCTTTACTTTGCCCCGGTTCGCCAGCGCGCCGGTTTGCGGGTCCATGTGGTAAACCACCAGCGCGTCGGCATCGTTGAGCGAAACGTACAGAAAATACCGGCCGGCCACATCAGGATCTTTTTTGCTCATAGTCCCTCTTTGTTGGTGCTGAACCCGCGGCCACACCGCGGAGATTTACCAGGGTTAGACCCGCAGGATGGCCGTTTCAGGTACTAGCTAATCGTCAAGGAGGATTTATGCTGATACCGCGTTTAGTTGCATGGATGTTTTCCGCTGCCGCCACGGTTCTAGGCGCGGCCAGGGTGTCCGGTCACGCAACGCCCCAGCGCCGCATCATGTCCGGCGCCCTCGTTTTTTCGGCGACGCTGCTGCCGTGCTGCCGGTCGTCGAGTGTTTTCGGGCGTGTACCTTCAGGTACGCCTGCGCTTCATCGGAATCGAGCAGCGGGTACACGTCGAAGTGCGCGGGCATGTACTCGCTCCATTCGTTGATGTACTCATGCAGTTTGAGCGTGGAGTCTACGTCGAACAACGCGACGCCCCCACGTCCGACTCGAGCGTAAACCCATCGCACCTCCTTTGACTTAAGCAGAGGGTCGATCCACTTCCAGTACTCCTGGCGGCGCGACGTAACGCTCGACGGGGAATCACGCCGCGGCGTGGTGATCACGAGAAACAGCATGATCAGGAGTATACCCCCCAGCGCGCAAGGCAAGCGAAAGAAAGTTGATTTTGGTGCTGGACCCGAACGCGCTCCTGTTGTACCGCGTGAACCATGACAGGCGGCATGGTGGTACAAGGACGGGAACTGAGCGCCGGGAACATCGGGCTGATTCAAGGGCTCCTCTGGAAGACCAGTTGGTCAAAAACTCACGCAACAGCAGTAAGCCGCCTTCGACCGATGGGTTTCAAAAAAACCTGCGTCTAAGCGCCTGCAGGAAAAAAGCGCACACCCTTCGGGCGGGCAATCCGACGGCGTAATTTAACGACGAGGCTTATTTGCCCGTGAAGACGGGCTTGCGCTTTTCCAAAAAGGCCTGGCGTCCTTCAATATGATCCTGGCTTCCGGTCACTTCCGCGGCGCGCTTTGCAACAAGCGCCATGTTGCGATCGACCGGATCTTTGACTAATTCGTTCACGGCCGTTTTGGCGTTCAGTATCGCCAAAGGCGCGTTATTAGCGATATCTTCGGCATAGGATCGTACAAAGCTTTCCAATTCCGCCGCCGGAACAACCTGGTTTACGAGGCCCAGGCGCAGCGCTTCCTGCGCGCTGTACTGCCTCGCGGTGTACAGAATTTCCTTTGCAGTCGACGGCCCGACATGGTCCATCAACTGCCTGATGCCGTCAGCCCCGTAACCAATACTTAACTTGGCAGCGGGAATTCCAAATTTCGCATCCTCGCTGCAGATCCGCAAGTCGCAATTCAACGCCCAGCCCATGCCACCTCCCAGGCAATAGCCCCGTATCATCGCAATCGTCGGCTTTTCCAGAGTTGCGAGCAGATTACGCGCGTGAAAAGTCACGTTTTCCCAATTGACGCGCGCTTCCGGGGTGGAAAGCTGGCGTTCGAATTTTGAAATGTCCCCACCGGAAATGAAGGCCTTGTCGCCGGCGCCGCGCAGAATCACGACACGGATGGCGTTGTCGCGGCTAAAGTCTTCGAGCACTCTTCCCGCCGCTTCGGACATCTCGAGCGAAAAGGCGTTGCGTCGCTCCGGATTGTTGAAAATCAGCCAGCCGATCGCGCCGTCTTTCCTGGATATGATCTTGTCGGAAGTCACTGTGTCAGCAGTCATCACTCGATTACTCCTCGCTCTGTGCGTTGTTCAGTCGGTGCGCGGCCTTATTATCGCTTATTGCCGTGGTGAATGGGGCAGTGACCTATCACGACGTCGCAGGCGGGCTCAAGTCACCCTCACGATGAGAGTAGTTGTGGAGGTAGATTGCGGGATAGCAGAGAGCGGCGCCAGATCGAGCGGACGAGAAATCGAGCACCGCAGCAGCCGCGACGTAAACGATGATTGCCGATGTGACGTTAGGCGCTTGATGGGGCCCGGCGGCCGGCATCAAAGTGGTGGAGACGGCAGGTCTACGCTAAAGCACCGCGTCAAAAGCGTAGTGAGCGCGAGTGGTGTACTCGGCCCCCGTCAGACCACGACGCGCCGGCGCAGATCGGCGATCTGCTCGGTCGTATAGCCGAGTGCGCCGAGGACTTGGTCGGTGTGCTCGCCGCGCTCCGGGGTCGCGCTGCGGATCTCGCTCGGCGTTCTGGAGAGCGAGAACGGCTGTCCGACGAGGCGGATGCGGCCGAGCTGCGGGTGCTCGACCGGCGCGGCGATCCCGAGGTGCTGCACCTGCGGGTCCGTGAACACCTCGTCCATACGATAGATAGGCCCCGCCGCGACGCCGCAGGCCTCGAACCGCTCGAGCCACTGCTTTCGCGTACGATGACACGTGATCTCCGAGATTTCGCGGTTGAGCCGCTCCCGGTACTTGGAGCGCAGCTCGCCGCTAGCATATTCCGGACGTTTGAGCAGATGCTCGGCTTCAAGCGCCTTACACAGACGCTGCCACATGAGCGGCGCGCCGCCGCCCGCGGTATTGACATATCCGTCCGATGTCGGAAATACGCCCGACGGGATCGACGTGGGGTGATCGTTGCCCGCCTGCTCCGGTACCTCACCAGCGACCAGCCAACGTGCCGCCTGGAAATCGAGCATCGCGATCATGGACTCGAGCAGCGACACCTGAACCCACTGGCCTTCACCGGAGACCTCGCGTTCCAGCAGTGCCGTGAGGATGCCCATGGCCGCATAATTGCCAGCGGCTGAGTCCGACACGGCGATGCCGACCCGCACCGGACCCTGGCCCGGGAATCCGGTGATCGCCATGAGCCCGCCCATGCCTTGAGCGATCTGGTCATAGCCCGGCCGCTTCGCATACGGACCGTCCTGGCCGAATCCGGAGACGCTCGCGTACACCAGCCGCGGATTGGTCTTGCGCAGCGTTTCGTAATCGATGCCGAGCCGGTACTTGACCTCGGGTCGGTAGTTCTCGACGACCACGTCCGCGCCGTCCGCAAGCTTCCGAAAGATCTCCAGCCCCGCCGGATCCTTCAGGTTGAGCGTCAGGCTGCGTTTGTTCCGGTGCAGATTCTGGAAGTCCGGCCCGAGCCGGCTGTCACCCCAGCCGTCGCTCACGCCCAGCGCAAGCGGACTCTCGATCTTGATAACATCGGCGCCCCAGTCAGCCAACTGACGCACGCAGGTCGGCCCCGAGCGCAGACGCGTGAGATCGATGACGCGGAAACGGGACAAGGGTCCCTTGCGGTTAGTGTCCGTCATAAGGATCTTCTCCTGGTCCGCTCGCGCACCAACGTCAGATGGCGGTCAGTCTGCCTTTAGCATGGAAGCTCGTGCAACGGGCGACCACTTTGCGATCTCCTGTGCAATTACTCGCGCAGCATCTGCAGGACCGGAATCCGTCATGGGGTCAATTGCGAACTCCTCGAGCTCTTTCTGAAATGCGGCGTCCGACATGACCACGGCGATGGCACGCGCGAGCTGGTCGATGATCTGAGGCGCCGTGCCAGCCGGCGCGACGAAAGCATTGAACGTGTATGCACTCATGCCGGCGACGCCCTGCTCGATGGCGGTCGGAATCTCGGACGCAACCTTGAGGCGGCGGTCATTGAACAGGGCGGGAATGCGCAAGCGCCCGCTTCGGTAATGCGGCAGCATGGCGCTGAGCGTGGCGACCACGAGCGGAACCTGCCCCGCCATCACATCCACGACGCTTTGCGCGGTGCCGCGGTACGGAATGTGGATCATCTCGAGTCCCCCGGCCTGTTTCTTGAAGAGCTCGCCGGCCAAGTGATTGATGCTGCCCGATCCGGTGGAGCTGTAGGAGAAGCCGCCGGGCCGCGCGCGCACCATCCGGATCAATTCGTTGAGGTTCTTCGCAGGCACTGACGGGTGCATACCCAAAGCCGTCGGGATATTGGCGACCATGGCGACGGGCGCGAAGTCCTTTATTGGGTCGTAAGGCAGCTTGTGCATGATCGCCGGGTTGATGGCGTGGGTAGAGGTCGCCGCGAGGAGCAGCGTGTAGCCGTCGGGATTCGAACGCGCCACGTTGGCTGCCCCGATCGCGCCGCCGGCGCCGGCGATGTTCTCAACGACCAAGGTTTGTCCGAGCGCGGGTGCCGCTCGTTGCGCGATCTTGCGCGCGACGAGGTCGCCTCCGCCGCCCGCTGCGAACGGCACGACAATGCGAATCGCACGCTCCGGGTAACGCCCTTGCGCATGCGGCACGCTCGGTGCGAGGCTTGCTGCGACCAGCGCGATCACGCAAGCCAGTCCTGACGCGCGCCGCGCGCCCTTGCCTCTGCGCAGTTCGACGCTCCCCAGCGCAGCATCGGGATGAAACTGGGATGCACAGCTCGGGCGCTGCGCTCGACCACCTTTTCGATGCACAAAAATCACGCGTTCCTCCTGGAGACTCGCCGGAGCGAGAAATAGAAAATCAATGCGCCCGTCGCCGGCGTCCTGAAAGATAGGAAAATCAATCCCGGCGCAATTGCGGTTCGTCGAGCCGACGCGCCGGGAACAGGTGTGGAGCATGTCCCAGACTGCGCATAATGGGCCTGATGTTCATGCTCGTTTCCTCCTCCCTGGAAGATGACCGCGATCCGAGCAAGTCTTGAGCAGGATTATCGGTCAATTACCGAGCAATCTATTCCAAGCACCAAAGCAAAGCAAGCTCTTTCCCGCGCCCCGGCTGCTCCGAGGCGTTTTCTTTGTGCGGCAAGTCAGGTGATGTCTGGAACCGGATGTCAACGCGCAACATGCCCCAACCGTTGAAGACGCGTTGGTCACCTTAAAGTGACTCGTCACGATTGCCGAATACGCTACGCGAGCAGCCGAATCATCTCTCTCACATCGGTTATCTCTTGAAGGCGCAACGTCATGTCCTTCGCCTGCTCCGTGCGTTCCTTCGGTAACGGCTTCGGACCGTGCTGCACGCAATCGCGGTACTTCTCCACCATCTCATCTGTGGTTTGCGGATTGTCCTGGTGCCCTTTTGCCGCCAGTACCCTCTGAGACTTCACTGTCCGGCCGTCCTTGAGTTTCATCTCTGCCCAGACGCCGCGCCGGCTGTCGTCCATTTCCGTTTCCACCTTGCGTGCCACCTCGCGATAGCGTGGGTTCCGCAGCGCCTCATCAGTGAAATGGGACAAGGAAAGCTTCCCGTCGACGATGATGCCGGCCACAGCCCAAGGTAGGCTGAATTCGCAATCCACGTGATTAATCGGG
>JACQOI010000098.1 GCA_016202615.1 Betaproteobacteria bacterium | reverse complement strand
TGCGAGTTTGGCCGCGCATTTCCGCAAGTTCGGCCGTTTCGAGTGAGTTTAAATGATTAGCCGGTTTTGCTTTTAGCAGCCTGGGCGGACCGTCAAGTCCGACAGGCTGCTAGGCGGTCTGTTCAACGGCAACCGCGAGTTGAAAAAAGGAGGTGCCATGCTGTCAAACGTTAAACGCCAACTGGATGACCTTTCTTCCAGGCAAGAGGCTCTGTCCGAGGAAATCGATCCGAAACGACAAAGCAAGCTGCTCGATTTCTATGTTCGCATCACGCCGCGCATGCTGAATGCGGAACGTTGCAGCGTTTTCATCCATGACCCCGAAAACCGCAAGGTCTGGCTCAAGATGGGAACCGGCGTCACGGAGCGGGGGATAGAAGTCTCGGTGGATGGCTCCATCGTCGGGGAGGTGATTGCTTCCGGCAAACCCGTTATTGCCAACGACGTTCAAGAGCGGAGCGGCGCGCACCTGAAGACCGATTTGCGGACGGGTTTCGTCACGCGCGAGGTCATCTGCGTTCCCGTCCGCAGCAAGGACCGGCAGAAGATCACCGGTGCAATCGAGGTACTCAACAAGAAAGGCGAAGGCAGATTCAACGCGGAGGATCAAGCCTTCCTCGAAGAGGCGGGCGAACATCTCCAGAGCATTGTGGACAGCGTTTTCCTGAGCCAGGAAGCGGTCGGCATGAGCAAGAAAATGGTCGCTATTGCCAACCAAGCGATCATCGGATGTGTGATATTTCTGGGGGCCGGCTTTTTTGTGTTTTCCCTAATCGGCATGGCCTTGCTGAGCAGGCTCGAATAGTGTGGTAGAAGCGCTTGCTGGACGCATTTGAAACAGGTTTTCAGTTCATGCGGCGCCACCCGAGAATCCCGTCGCGGCCTGTCCCGTGTTTCGGCCTATAAGACCTGAATATCCGGTCAGCCTTGACCGAAATCACTGCCTGCGGCTGCGATCGCGTTATAACGATTGCGACCGCTGCGCGCAGGCTTGCCCGGCGCGGGCGCTGCGCGTCACCGACACCGCGATCGAGCTTGCCGACGGATGCATGCGCTGCGGCCAATGCGGCGCCGTGTGCCCGACCGAAGCGCTGCAAGCAGAGGGCTTCGCAGTGAGCCCGCCGCGCGCAGCAGCAAGCAAAATGCCGCTTTACGTCGATTGCTGGAAAGTCGCGGCATCCGATTCACCGGCGAACGCATTACGCGTGCCGTGCCTGGGCGGCATCGCGCTGCACCTTCTCGTGCAGTGGCACGCCGCTTCCGGCGGCCGCCAGACCGTGCTGATCGACCGCGGCTGGTGCGGCCGGTGCAGCGCCGGCTGCGGAGAGAATCACCCGGCGCAGGAGACGCTCGACGCGGCGCGCGCGTTGCTTGCGAAAATCGGCGTGCCGGAACACGCATTGCCCCGCATCGAAAGCCTCCCGTTATTGCAGGCGCAGATGCCGGCCGAGATTCCCGAGCCGTTGGCGGCGCGATCCCTGAGCCGGCGCGAGTTCTTCACCGGCATTACGCGGAACGCCGCGCGTGCCATCGCGCCTACGACCGCTGGTCAGCCTGATGAGCGCGCGCAATCGTGCCGCGCACGCATTGCCAAGATTGAAACAACGGCGCGCTCGCAGTTGCTGGCGCAAGTCGCTGCGCTCAGCGCGCAATACGGCCGGCCGCCGCCCGCCGAACTGTTTCCCGCGCTCCGGACATCGGACGCATGCCGCAACCATCGGATATGCGCTGCAGCGTGTCCTACACATGCCCTGCAAGCGTACCAGAGCGAAGATGGCGCGGCGCAAGGCATCGCTTTCGACGCGCGCGTATGCATCGCATGCGGCGACTGCACGCGGGCTTGCCCGGAGCAGGCGCTGGCTCTTGTTCCGCAAGACGACAGCGAAAGTCCGCGCGGTACAGCGGCGTTGACGCGATGGACAGTGCGCGAATGTTACGACTGCGGGCACGAGTTCGCCGATTCCGGCTCGGGCAACAGCTGCCCGACCTGCCGCAAGACACGTGAACTGGCGCGCGCCAGTTTTTCCCAACTGTTTGGCCTTGCGCGCCGCACACAAGATGACCGAATTTGACCTGCGAAGCCCATTGGGATCGATTGACTGGAATGTTGTGAACGTGACGGGAAAGGAAGCAGTATGAGCCTCGATATTCTGAAAACCGTTATTTCGCGCCGTCGCTTTCTGCAGGTAGGCGGTGCGACCGGCGCCGCCGCCGCCGCAGGGCTGGGGTTCGAGCAAGTCACGGGCCCGGCCGTGACCGACGCCAAGGCCGCGGCAGCGGAAAGCAAGACCGTCATCACCAAGAATGTCTGCAACCAGTGCCCGGCGCGCTGCGGCGTGGACGTCTACACCACCGATGGCCGGGTGCACGCGATCTACGGCTCACTGGAGAGCCCGATCTCCAACGGCAAGCTGTGCCCGAAAGGCTATCTGGGCGCCTACCTCCTCTACGACCCCGACCGCTTCAAGGGACCGATGAAGCGCACCAACCCGAAGAAAGGCCGCAACGAAGACCCGAAGTTCGTGCCGGTCTCATGGGATGAGGCGCTCAAAACCGTGGCCGACCGACTCAATGCGCTGCGCGACAAGAGGGAATCGCACCGCTTCGCGCTCGTTTACGGCCGCGGCTGGGGCGCGTCGGATGCCGGGCTGCTGAGCGACTTCCGCAGGCTCTACGGCTCGCCAAACGTCGGGCTCGGCCACTCCTCGATTTGCGCCGACGGCAGCAAGAAAGCGAAGCTGCTGCAGACCGGGATCTACGACTACAACGGCTACGACTACGCCAATACCAACTACATGCTGATCTTTGGCGCGAGCTTCCTTGAGGCCTACCGTCCACTCAACAACAATCTGCAGGTGTGGGGTCACATTCGCACCAAGAGCCCGAAGACCAAGGTCACGGCGGTAGATGTGCACATGAACACCACGCTTTCCGCGGCCGATCGCGCGCTGCTGATCAAGCCCGGGAC
>JACQOI010000107.1 GCA_016202615.1 Betaproteobacteria bacterium | reverse complement strand
CTTCGCCACGCTCGTCAACGCCTTCTGCCGCGAGCATCTGAACCCTTACGTGAACTTCCATCGCCCCTGCCTGTTCGCCGAAACCATCACCGACGCCAAGGGCCGGAGCCGCAAGCGCTATCCCTACAAACTGATGATGACACCCTACGAAAAACTCAAATCATTGCCAAAACCAAAACAATTCCTCAAACCCGACATCACCTTCGAACAACTCGATGCGCACGCTACCGCAATGAGCGATAATGAGGCCGCGCAACGGTTGAACAACGCACGCACGATTCTCTTCAAAACCATTTTTAATCGATCGAAAACAGCCGCCTGAACCAGACTCCAAAACCACCCCGCTCAGGCTCATTCTTATATTGGAAACTACTAAGGATACGCGCGGCGGCAGGGCGTCAATCCTCCATTGCTTCTTGAACAGAGCGTTGCGCATGACCGCATGGATGTCACTGCACCTGGATTTGTTATGCTATCCTGTGGCCAGCGGATATCCAGTTGACTGCGGCCGGGTGGCGATGTCGTCACCGGGTCGCGATGCCGGCGATTCGTTGTCGAGTTTCCCAGCCGGCTGCTGATCCGCTGTTCATGTTCGTAGTTTTGCTGGAGCAGGCCGTGGTGACCGAGCCGGTGATCTATTAAAATATCGCAGTAGGACTCAAACCACGCTCAAATTAATAGTGGTGGATTAAGTGGATACCCCATATGGGCATACAGTCGTTCATCCCGATCACCCGATGAGGATGTCCGTGTCCGCCGCCGCCCCTTGCGCGCCACCCCGCACCGCTCTCTATCGCCGCCGCCAGCCCGAACGTACCTTGTTCTACCGCACCGTGCAGACCCACTTGGCGACCTGGCTCGAACGCTCCTGTGGCACCTGGCAAGGCGGCTCGGCTCCGGCCCATGATAAGCGCCTCGACACGTTCGAAAAACTCGACGGCGTACGCGATCTGTTACGCAATGGTTCTTAAGGGGTGCGCCTGCGCAATCTCCCGCCGCATGAATAACGTGGTGCCGATTCCATGAACGCGTTGCCTGCATCCCTGTCTGCCGGCAGCGAATTGATCGCGTGGTCGGCGGAGTTGCTCACGCTGGCAGCACGCTTCGGCAACGCGCGCGCGGTAAGCGACGCACACGCGGCAATCTCCTACACCGAGCTTGCGCGGCATGCCCATGCGCTGGCCGGGCGTTTGCGGCGGCAGGGCATCGTGCCGGGGCAATCGGTTGGAACGTTGTTGCCCAACAGTGTTGCCGCCGTGTGGACCTCGTATGGAGTGACGCTAGCGGGCGCGTGCGAGACACCGATGAGCTGGACCTATACCGAGGCCGAGATTCGATGGGCCAGCGCGCTCGCGGGCTGCCGTTTCATCGTGACGACGCAACCGCGCGAGGCTCAGCTTCGCGGCATGGGTTTCGATGTCATGACAGTCGGGGAAACGGACGTCGACTGCGCGGCGGCGGCGCACGCACCGGTGCCCGCCGATGTATGGGGCCGCATTCTGTTCTCCTCGGGTACTACCGGCAAGCCGAAGGGCGTCGTCTACAGCCATGGGCGCCGCTGGCTCGGCAACCAATTGCTGAAATCGGTGCTGCCGTGGATGCCGCAGCCGGGTTCGCGCATCCTGCTGATGACACCTTTCACGCACGGTGCCTCGCTGCTGACTTTTGCCTGGCTCGACAGCGGGGGCGAGGTCATATTGAGCGATGGCGTCGACACGCAGCGGATTGAAGCGATCATGGCGCCGGGCGACGTGGAAGCACTGTTTGCACCACCCACGGTGATCGCCAAGCTCTCCGACACATTCGGCGCTCGGCGCTTCGCAGGCGTGCGCTGCGTTTTTACAGGGACCCAGACGCTGACGCCTGCCCTTTACCGCAAGGCCGAAGCGATGTTCGGCCCGGTGGTGCGGATCACCTACGGCAAGACCGAGTGCACCAATCCGATCACAGTGCTCGGCCCTGTGGATACGCGCGTTCTTTTCAGCGCTCCAAGCAACGAAGCGGGCGCGTGCGTGGGCTGGCCGGTCGCGGGCGTGGAACTGTCAGTCCGCTCGGAAGACGGGGCGGAGTTGCCAGCCGGCGGCACCGGGGAGGTCTGGCTGCGGGCTCGGCACATGTATGTTGGCCATATCGACCCGGATGGGTTTCATCCTGTCGCAGGCGACGGATGGCATCGTAGCGGTGATTTTGGCCATATCGATCGGCGCGGGCGGCTATGGCTTGAAGGCCGAGTGGCGGACGTCATCAAAAGCGGCGGCTACAAGATACTGCCGGACGAAATCGAGGCGGAACTGAGCGGGCTCTCGGAATGCGGCGAGATTTGCATCGCGTCGCTACCTTCCGAGTACTGGGGCGAGGTTATCGTCGCGGCCGCGGAAGGGGCCAGCAGCGACTGGCAGGCCGAGGCGGAGCGCCGCGTTGCATTGCTGTCGCGGCACAAACGGCCGCGGCTGTGGCTTACGCTGGCAGCATTGCCACGCAACGCGCAGGGCAAGGTTAGCCGGAAGGAAGTGCGCGCGCGAATACTCGCACGATATGAGTTGGTCGACGGCCCCTATCCGCGCCTGGCGCCGCGCGCAGCCCCTTGATGGCGGCGCGGTATGGCATCAACCTTATCGTGGTCGTCAACAACAACAGCGCGCTCAAATGGTCAGGAAAATGAAAGAGGCACCAGATGATCCACGGATCGCTGGATAACCTGAAGATTGAACTCGACATGCTGGCCTCCGGGGCTGAGCGCATCGTCGGCAAGAATCCGCCGCTCGATATCATCGCCCGGGAAATTCTCTTCGGTGAAGGCCCGGTCTGGGATGCGCGCAACAAGCAGTTCATCTTCACCGACATCATCGGCGACACGATCTGGAAGTGGAAGCCGGGATCTGGACAGGAGGTGGTGCTCAAGCCGTCCGCCAAGGCGAACGGCCTGGCGCTCGATCTCGAGAACCGCCTCGTCGTCGCCGGATGGGGCGGGCGCACCGTGTTCCGTTTCGAGAAGGATGGATCGCGCAAAACGCTGGCCGACCGCTGGCAGGGCAAGAAGCTCAACAGCCCGAACGATATCATCGTGAAGTCGGATGGCTCGATCTGGTTTACTGATTCACCGGGCGGACTGTTCAACGTCGGCATGGTCGGCGATGACCTGCAGAGGTATCTCGACATTCAGGCCGTCTTCCGGATCTCGCCCGATGGGAAAGAAATGACGCTCGTGACCGACGATTTCGTCTATCCGAACGGGCTTTGTTTCTCCCCGAACGAGAAGTTGCTGTACGTGAACTGCAGCCGCGAGCGCCTGATCCGGGTATACGATGTAAAGCCCGACGGTAGCGTGGATAAAGGGCGACTCTTTTATCAGTACACCGGACCCGAGCGCGGTCTCCCCGACGGCATGAAGTGCGACGTCGAAGGCAACGTCTATTGCACGGGTCCGGGTGGAATTTTCGTGCATGACCCCGCGGGCAAAGTGCTCGCCCGGATCAAGACGCCGGGGCATTACCCCACCAACCTTGCATGGGGCGATGATGACTGGCGCTCGCTTTACATCACCATGCTCGGCTCCGTGGTGCGCACCCGGTTGAACATCGCCGGCGTGCCATCGCGGTAACGGAGGGAACCATGATCTGGGAATTCGAAAAAGTGGCCGGCCCTTACAAAGGCAGAACCGGCGGTCTTGCTTGGGACGGAAGCGCGATGCTGTTCAGCGCGGTGCAGGAGGAGCGCGCCCTGCGCTTCGATCCGGGGACCGGCAAGGCGGACGTCTTTCGCAATTACATCGGACGCACCAACGGCCTCGCGATCGCGGCGGACGGCTCGGTGTTCGGCGCGCAGGAAGGTGGGCGTCGCGTCATCCATTTACTGAAAGACGGCTCGACGGCGCCGACCAACGACCTGCTCGACGGCAAGCACCACAACCAACCGACCGACGTCATCGTGGACAGTGCGGGGCGCGTGTGGATCGCAGACCCTTACAACGGCACTCCGCCCTATGGCTCGCCGGTCTATCCGTTTCCCAACCACGCGTCGGTGCTGCGTCTCGAGCGCGACGGACCACGTGCCTGGAAGCTGAAGCGCATCACGTACGACACAAAAGGGCCGCGCTCGGTGCTGTTGTCGGCGGACGAGAAAACGCTGTACGTCGCGGATGGCGACGTGGAACGGGGCGATACGTGCCAGCTGTTGGCCTATCCGGTCAAACCGGACGGCGATATCGAACCGGTTAAGGTGCTGGTTACGTTCATGGCCACGGAGCGCGGCATCGAGGGCATGTGCTTGGACAGCGAAGGCAATATCGTGGCGTGCGCGGGCTGGAAGAAGAGCGGAGCGGGACCGGTGATCTACGTGATTTCGGCGTCCGGCACCTTGCTGGAAACGCATCCAGCTCCCGCGGACATGCCGATGCGCTGCGCGTTTGGCGACGCCGGCCTGGCGAGCCTCTACGTCACCGCCGGCGACGGAGGACTGTATCGCGCAGTCGCGACCGGCAGGAAGGGATTGCAGCGCTGATCACCTGATTGCGCAAAGCTCCCGGCTAGGCCACGCAATGAGCGGGTAGCAGCGCGCAGCGCGGGCTACCGGCCGGCGACGTTGACTTTTCGTACAAAGATTGTTACACGTTTTAGACAACTGCTCTGGCTTGGCGAGTGATTATCCTTACGTCGGCCCGCGCACCGGACAAGGCAAACGAGTGTGGAGGACGAGAAAATGAGCGTTCGTTGGTTGCAATTCGGCGCCGTCGCGATGATGGCCTGGCTGTCCGCGCCCCTGCTGGCGCAGGACGCGCGCCAGTATCCTACTCGACCGATCCGTTTCATCGTTCCCTTGCCGCCCGGCGGCGGCACGGATCTGCTGGCGCGAACGATCGCGCCAAAACTCGGCGAGAAGTGGGGGCAGACAGTGGTCGTCGACAATCGCGCCGGCGCCAGCGGCGCAATCGGCCTCGATTTGGCTGCCAAAGCGGTGCCGGACGGCTATACGATCGTGGCGGGGTACATCGCGCCCATGTCGATCAACGTGAGCCTCACCAAGCTGCCCTATGATCCCGTCACCGATTTCGCCCCGGTGACGCTGACCGTCCTTACGCAGAACGTGCTGGTGGTTCATCCCTCGGTGCCGGCTGTCACGGTAAAGGAACTCATCGCGCTCCTCAAATCGAAGCCTGGCCATTATCACTACGCTTCTACCGGCAGCGGCAGTTCGCCGCACCTTTCCGCGGAGCTCTTCAAGATCCGGACGGGCGTCAATATGAATCACGTGCCTTACAGGGGGGCCGGACCCGCGCTGATCGACCTGATCGCGGGGCAAGTCGCGCTTTACTTCGCCGGTGTTTCATCAGCCCTTCCCCATGTCCAGGCCGGCAAGCTGCGTGCGCTTGCCGCCACTGGCTCGCGCCGCTCACCGGCGATGCCCGAGCTGCCCACGGTCGCCGAGGCCGGCGTGCCGGGATACGAATCGATACAATGGCACGGCGTGCTGGCGCCGGCGAAGACACCGGTCTGGATCCTGGATAAGCTCAATCGCGACTTTGTCGCCGTGCTCAATCAGCCCGAGCTCAAGGAACGTTTACTTACCATGGGTTTTGAGGTCGTGGCGAGCAGCAGGGAGCAGTTCGCGAGTTACATCAAGGAAGAAATCGCCAAATGGGCAAAAGTGATCAAGGAGGCGGGGATACGCGCGGACTGACTGTGCCAGCGTTGCCTTTCCTACCGTCTTAACTTAAAAAAATATACTAAGGACTCGCGTCCTAAATGCTGTGCCCAACGCGCGAGCCATCCGCTATCGCCTGCAAGATCAGGCGGGACTCGCTGCAATCGCCGATGGGATACACCTCGGGAACCACCCCCACAAGCGCCGTGGAAAGCTCGGAGTTCGGCCCGGGGGGCAGGGCGGTGATCACGGTATCGGCGATGATGGTTTTCACCGTTCCTTCCTTGGTCCGAACGATGATGCCCTCGTCCGTGATCTTCTTGCACTCGGCTCCGGTCAGCATCGCGACGCCCTTCTCCGCCAGCCAATCGAGGAGGCGAGTCTTCAGCACCACCGAGATTCCCTCCCCGAGTTGGTCGGAGGCCTCGACAACCGTCACCTGCCTGCCCCGCTTGACCAGGAACTCGGCCACCTGGCAGCCATGCAGCTGGCCCCCAATGACTACGACCCGCTTCCCCACGGGCAGCCAGAACCGGGTAACCCATCCCAGCAGCCTCGGCCCCAGAAACCTTAGATAGCGCGCAACCTTGCGTTCCAGCGCCTCGCCGGTCAGAACATTCTGCCTTTCGATCCCGGGTATGGCCGGTGTGGCTCGTTGCCCTCCGGTTGCGACCACCACCACCTCCGGCTTGAGCGCGCGCGCCATCTCGAGCGTGAACTCCCGCCTCAACTCAACCCGCACGCCCAGCTTCCGGAGCTGGGTTTCGAAGTACTTGACCAGCGAAGGCAGATCTTCGATCT
>JACQOI010000109.1 GCA_016202615.1 Betaproteobacteria bacterium | reverse complement strand
GAGTTACACCCCGTTACCACGACAGCGAGGCAGGCCAGGTAACACTGCACAGCCGCGAAAGCCTGATGGCCGTCGCCGCCGCCGTCGGTGATCCCGGCCTTTGTGAGCGTCGCTTCCGCTCGAACATCGCCGTTGACGGGCTGGAGGCGTGGGACGAGCAAAGCTGGGTCGGGCGCAAGATCTGCGTGGGCCAGGTTGAATTCAACGTAGTAAAGTCAAAAACCAGATGCCTGGCTACGCACGCGAACCCCCAAACCGGCAGCCGCGACTTGCCGATTCTCCCAACGCTGATCGGCGCCTTCGCCCACCGCGAGCCGACCTTCGCGGTTGCGATGGTCACTAGCGGCGCTGGCGGGCGGATTCACGTCGGCGACGAAGTCAGCCTCGTTGATCAGAAAATGCGCTGCGGGGTCGGCCGGCAGCAGAACCGCCGGGAATAACGCGAACTTGACCCCAATGGCACTACCTTAAGCCCTTTCGGTGCGGATTCAGGCGGAATTCCCCTGTAATGGAGACGGCCCAGTCGATCCTCTGACAAACGGCTTTCGCCAACCCGAGCGAAGTAGGTCGGCAATCCTTTGCCGACGATTGATGATGGCGGCATGGGAATGCCGCCCTACGGCTTATTCCATTTCGCAATCAAAAATGAAATATCGTAGGGTGCGCCGTGCGCACCGGCAGTCATGGTGCGTGGAACGCACCCTACAAAACTCAACCCCTCAACGCAGTGGACGCTGAGGACGCAGAGGTGCGCAGGGTTAAAATGCCGGGACTGAATCAAAGCAGCGCGCAAAGCTATGCAAACGATAGTCGATTTTCGAAAGATTGAAAAACCGGGGTCGGAATCGGCCTCCCTTGGACCAACAAGGGGAGCGAAAACCCATGGGTAGTCGGCCCCCGCCGGAGCCTGGGCCCAACAAAAGCACGCCAGTGACCGCCCCCGGCCTCCGCTCGTCCGTCGCTCCGGCTTCCGGTGGCGCCTGACGGCCGAGGATGGCCGCCATTTGCGCCAAGTTTGCGCTAGATCAAAGCAGCACGCCATGCGGGGGGTAGTTTGGTTCACACGAGGGTGAGGAGCATAATGCTTTTGCGCGAGAACGGGCGAACCCGCCCTCCCCATTCCCGAAGGAGGGAATTATGAATATGCTTACTTTGCTGGTCGTCGTGGCCGCGGTTGCCGTTATCGTTTCACTCGCGTCCGGAATTTCCGCTATGGCCCATAACGGCGAGGTTGGCCATCGAACCAGCGCCGAATGGATGACGTGGCGAGTCGTGCTCCAGGCGGCGGCGTTTGCGCTGATCCTGCTGGCACTATTAAGCTCGCGTTGAGTCGATAGCGGCCGCCCTTGGCGGTTTAGCTCCTGCTTCTTGCTTCTTGCTTCTTGCTTCTTGCTGCTTGCTTCTTGCTTTTCCTCTGCGTCCTGCGCGTCCTCCGCGCTGAGAGGTTCAAGCCTTTAAGCCGCGCGCCAGATCGGCCTTCAGATCGTCGAGCGCCTCAAGCCCGACCGCGACGCGCAATAGGCCATCCCCAATTCCCGCCGCGGCGCGCGCCTCGGGCGTAATCCGGCCATGAGTGGTGGATGCCGGATGGGTGATGGTGGTCTTGGTGTCGCCGAGGTTGGCGGTGATCGAAACCAGCCGCGTGCTGTCGACCAGTTTCCATGCCGCGTCCTTGCCGCCCTTCACTTCGAACGACACGATTCCGCCGCCGCTTTTCTGCTGCTTCATCGCCAGCGCGTGCTGCGGGTGCGACGGCAGGCCGGGATAGAACACGCGATCGATCCACGGCTGCTGCTCGAGCCAGCGCGCGAGTTCGAGTGCGCTGGCCGACTGTGCTTCGATCCGGATTTTCAGCGTCTCGAGGCCTTTCAGGATCACCCACGCGTTGAACGGGCTCAGCGTCACCCCCGCCGTGCGCAGAAAGCCGAATACGCCTTGGTGAATCACTTCGCGCTTGCCGAGCACCGCGCCGCCGAGCACGCGGCCCTGCCCGTCGAGATACTTGGTCGCCGAATGAATCACGATGTCGGCGCCGAGTTCGAGCGGCTTCTGCAGCGCCGGCGAACAAAAACAGTTGTCAACCGCGAGCAGAGCGCCGGCCTTTTTCGCGACAGCGGCAATCGCCGCGATATCCGAGATTTCGGTCAGCGGGTTTGACGGCGTTTCCAGAAACAGCAGTCGCGTGTTCGGTCTGACCGCTTTTTGCCACGCCGACACGTCGGTTGCCGAGACGAATGTCGAATCAAGCCCGAAGCGCTTGAGAACGCCGACGAACAGCTGAATCGTCGCGCCGAACACGCTTTGCGACACAATCACGTGGTCGCCCGCCTTGAGCAGCCCCATGGTCATGGCCAGGATCGCCGCCATGCCGGTGGCCGTGGCGATGCAGCACTCGGCGCCCTCGAGCGCGGCGAGCCGCTCCTCGAATACTTTCACGGTCGGGTTGGTGAAGCGCGAGTAGATCGGCCCCTGCTCGCGCTCCGCAAAGCGATCGGCCGCCTGCGCCGCCGACTTGAAGACGAAGCTCGATGTCAGGTACAGCGCTTCCGAATGCTCGCCGAACTGGCTGCGCTCGATGCCGGCGCGCACCGCCAGCGTGTCCAATTGATATTTGTCAGTCATCGCAATTCCTTCCGCAAAAAACAAAAAACCCGATCAGCTTGCGCGGACCGGGTTCTGGCTCGCTTTAGCCGTATTTATTTGTCTGCCGGCTTTCGCCGGCGGCGCCCGCAAGCTGATGTCAAATCGGCGCAATTGAAACTTACCCCCCCGGAAATAACTTGTCAACCCGGGGTACTGCCAGAGGCTATCGCAAGAACTTATCGGGGTGAACGAGTGAACAGGTGAACGGGTGAACGAGAAATAAATTCCCTCTCCCCCGTCAGCGGGGGAGAGGTGCGCCGGAACGTGGAGCAGGGACCCGTTTACGGGATGCGACCGTGGAGGCGCACAATAGCACGCGGATATCCGACGCACGGCATCCCGCTGCGGGGTCACATCCATCGGCAAGCCGATGGAACCTGTTCCGCCCTCCGCGGGCGCAGGGTGAGGGGGTTCACCCGTTCACCTGTTCACCCGTTCACTCGTTCACGATTTCTTATTTGCGGCTAATCAACCACTTCCAGATTCAGATCGAGCTGAGTTGCCGCCAGCTCGGCCTGCTTGTTGCCGTCGCGGCGCTGCGCTTCGACGCCGTCGAGGTATTCCTGCGTCACGTCGCCGGTGACGTAGATGCCGCTGAAGCACGAAGTCTCGAAGCTGGTGACCCTGGGATTGACCGACTGCACATCTTCGATCAGCGCTTCGAGCTCCTGGTAGATCAGCTGGTCGGCGCCGATCTCGCGCGCGATTTCGTCGTCGCTGCGGCCGGTCGCGATCAGTTCCTCGCGCGTCGGCATGTCAATGCCGTAGACATTGGGAAAGCGCACCGGCGGCGCGGCGGAGGCGAAAAACACCTTGCGCGCGCCGGCTTCGCGCGCCATCTGCACGATTTCGCGGCTGGTGGTGCCGCGCACGATCGAATCGTCGACCAACAGTACGTTCTTGCCCTTGAACTCCATGCCGATCGCATTGAGTTTCTGTCGCACCGACCTGCGGCGGATCGCCTGTCCCGGCATGATGAAGGTGCGGCCGATGTAGCGGTTCTTGATGAAGCCCTCGCGGTACGCCAGGTCCAACCGTTTGGCGAGCTGCATCGCCGACGGGCGGCTCGAATCGGGGATCGGGATCACGACGTCGATATCGAGATCCGCATGGTTGCGCCTGATCTTGTCGGCGAGACTCTCGCCCATGCGTAAGCGCGTTTCGTAAACCGAAATGCCGTCGATCACCGAGTCCGGCCGCGCCAGATACACGTATTCGAAGATGCACGGATTAAGCGTCGGATTGAGCGCGCACTGCCGCGCGTAAAAATGACCGTCCTCGTCGATGAATATCGCTTCGCCCGGCGCGACGTCGCGCACCAGCTCGTAGCCGAGCGCATCGAGCGCGACGGACTCGGAGGCAACGAGGTATTCGGTGCCGTGCTCGGTTTCGAGCTTGCCGAACACCAGCGGCCGGATACCGTAGGGGTCGCGGAACGCGAGCAGGCCGTAGCCGGCGACCATCGCCACCACCGCATAGGCGCCGCGGCAGCGCCGGTGTACGCCCGAGACGGCGGCGAAAATGGTCGCCGGGTCGAGCTTGTAGTTGGCGGCGCACTCCTGCAGCTCGTGCGCGAGCACGTTGAGCAGAACCTCGGAATCGGAATTGGTGTTGCCGTGGCGCAGGTCCTGGCGGAACAGCTCGCTCTTGAGCTGATCGGTATTGGTCAGGTTGCCGTTGTGGCCGAGCACG
>JACQOI010000094.1 GCA_016202615.1 Betaproteobacteria bacterium | reverse complement strand
GTCACGAGTACCGTGGGCACATTGAGTCGCTTGGCGGCCCGAAAGACGAGCTCCTTCACGTCGCGCGGTGCGGCGTCAGCATCAATCCAGATCTTCAGAGCGGCCCCGTCTTGATGGTGGTGATCGGCCTAACGCCGGTAATCAGCTGCCGCCCCGACGCGGCGGCGTATTGGAACACAACGGAGTGGTGGTAGGCAAGGTGGATCGAAGCGCGGCGGTCGCGGGGCGGTCAGCTGCATTACTCCGTTAGGCAGAACCGCCGTCGCCAGGCTGAGCCTCCGGCGACGTCGACTCCAGTAGTCCTAATACCTCTCTCAAATGCTCCCGACTCTTGGCGTCTACCAGCGCAGCGTCTAGCTCCTCTGAAAAGATGCGCTTGCCGCCTCTGCCAGCGTCGTCCGCGGCAAATAGCACGAAGGCGCGAAGCAACCTGCGGACGATATCTCGGAGATCGTCAACCGCAGCAAGCGATGCGCTCTGCTTTTTCCCCAGGCGCCCTCCGTGAACTATTCGGCTCCTTGCGTCGTAGAAACCCTTGACCGCCTTCAGCAACGTTGACCGTTGTTCATCGGTTGCCGCAAGCAACGATGCCACCCTGAAGGAAAGCTTGAAGGCAATCTCGGTGTCGCTCCCTAGAACCGCCTCCAGGGCGGTTATCGCATCCACCAACTTCGTATCCATTGCCATCGGAAAACGATCGAACGTTGACATGAAAGCGCGTAACGCCAAGTCCAGGTTTCCCGGTGCCCTGCGATACGCGATCATCTCAAGATGAGCCAGCGCCCTGTACGTCTCGTCAAAGGGCAGGCGCCACTCCCGACGCCAAGTGTAAGGGCTGCCAATAGTATGCACCGTGGCACCGGTGGAAGTGATGCCGCCTATCCCAACGTTAAAGCGAGCCACCCGTTGAAGGAAGATCGCACTCATTCCGACGTCCCCGGATGCAATCAGCCGCATCGCTCCGATCGCTCTCGCGCACCGCAACCACACTGCGACGTTGTCCACCATGATGAAGTTATTGGGCCGCTTTGGCATCCAGGCTTCTGCGACAAGAACGAACGAGCTCGCGCCAAAGCCGCTCCAGTCGGCAGCGAGCTTTTCCCAGATTCCGCTTTCGAATCCAAGCCCTGCGAGTACGTTTGGGTCCCTGCCGTAGATGGAAATACCGTCCCCTAGGTCAACGTGAAGCTCTTCGCAGTGAAAATGGCGCAGGTTCGTGACGCCACGCGTGAGCCAAACTGAGGTTTCAAGTTCGGTGACAAAATCGGCCCAGAGCGCGTCCATCAAGGCTGCATCCAGTAGCACGCCATTTGCGCGTTCGAAGTATTCGTACACCAGTTGCAAGGCGATCCGGTGCGACTCGTCAACGCCGTAGCGCTCGCGCACCGACTCCAGCTCCCGGAGGCCTGCCTCGAGCGCCGCAAACTGTTCGAGTGATGTGATGAAAAGATCTTTCCGACTGTCATACAGCGCTACGCCACGCAAGCGCCGCAACTCTGTACCAGTGCTTAGCGCGGCCTCTACCGCCGCGGACAACAGCAGCCCGAGCTGCGCCTTGAGTCGGTCTAGGGACATGTCAGCATCGCAGCGGCACCCCCTGCGTCACTATCAGACCCGGCGCGATGGTGCTCCATGCTCCTTCTGCCTAACGGTTCGCCGATAAGCTGCGGGCGCCGCAGGCGACCGTCTGCTTCATCGGCTTGTTAGGCGCCTGCTGGCGCACTCTCATGCGACCACCCACGGCTCGGGCGGCACTCCAGCCTGGCGCCCCCGCTGGGCCGGCAGGCTAACTCAACTTCAATAGCTCCACTTCTCTCGCCGAACCGGCAGGCGATTGAGCACCTGGCGATGGAACTGCCACTTGGGCATCAATCGGTCCATCAGCGCGACGAAGCGGGCGTTGTGGGTCGGCTCCAGCAAGTGAACCAGTTCGTGAACAACAATGTATTCGAGGCACTCCGCTGGCTTCTTGGCCAGCTCGGTGTTGAGGCGAATCGTGCGTGCCTTGTGGTTGCAGCTCCCCCACTTGGTCTTCATCCGTTGCACGAAGAACCGCTCCACCCTCACGCCCAACAGCGGCTGCCATAGGGTAAGCAGCGGGGGAACGGCTGTCTTGATCTGCTCCCGATACCATGCCTCCAGGAGAGCCTGCCTCTTGAGCTCATCTGTTCCCGGACGCACCCGCAGAAGCATGCGGCTGTGCTTCAGCTCGATTGAGGGTGGCTCATCGCTCTCGGAGACCGTGAGCAAATAGCGCTTCCCCCACACGTAGTGGCTTTCCCGGTCCACGTAGTCGCGAGGTGTCTCGCGCTCCTGTTCCCGCAGCTTCGTCTGCTGCTGTTTGATCCAATCCAGCTTCGAAATGGCGAAGACGCGGATGGTGTCGATGCTCATACGCTTCGGGGCCGAGATGCGCACATGGCCCGTCGGGGGATAGACACTGAGATGGACGTTCTTGATGTCCTTCAGGACCACGTCCACCGCGATGTCACCCAGCTTGATCTGCGACACCATCAGTACTCGCCCCGCGCCTTGATGATCAGGAAGATCCGCTCCACCTCGGCCTCATCTTGCAGAATCTCATACAAAGCAGCCTTGATGACTTGTTCGCGGGCCTGGACCCCGCGCCATCCGTCCGGCCGGACCCGCTTCACTGTCTCGTCGATCTTCAGCGCCAGCTCCAGTGCCGGGTCGCCGGAGACCGCGTACTCGCCTGGCGCCTCGGCTACGCGATCCGCACGCGCAGGCGTCCCGCCGTCCCCCTTCAGGTTGTTGTAGAGCGCCCGGAGCGCCGGACTGCTCTTCAACTGCTCGGGCGTATCCTCCGCCAGTCCGGCCTCTACCCTCCGCGCCAAATCCGCGATGCGCTTCAGGTACTCCTCGTACTCGATGGCCTTGGCTTTCCGGGCCGTGATGATCTCGTCCAGCAGCGCCGACATCTTCTCGTAGTAGGCCGGGTCGCTCAGGTGCTCCTTGATGATCTTGCGGCGGACGTTGTTCTCGATGGTTTCGGCGATGGCGTTCCTGTTGCCCTTCAAGCCAGCGAGCTGCGACGTGATGGCATTGGC
>JACQOI010000104.1 GCA_016202615.1 Betaproteobacteria bacterium | reverse complement strand
GTCGCATCCCCGCAAACGGGGGCCCTGCTCCACGCTCCGGCGCGCCCTCCGATCCGTGTTCGTAAATCGGCAAAGAAATCGCGTCGGGCGCCGGCGCGCCCTTCCCCCGCCAGCCCGTTTGGGCAATAATCTCACGCATGCTTCCCTATATCCCATGCGCAAACTCTGGCTTATCTTCGCCCAAACCACCACGATCTGCCTCGGTATCCTGTTCGTGGTAGCTACGCTGCGCCCCGACTTGCTGTCGTGGCGCGCATCACCCAATGTCGGTGTTGTCACCGTCAAGGAACCACCTGCCGAAACAACTGTCCGCAGGACGGCGTCCTTCAGTGATGCAGCGCGCAAAGCGATGCCGGCGGTGGTCAACATTTATACCAGCAAGGAAACCAAGTTACCGCGTCATCCGTTCATGGACGACCCGGTGTTCCGTTATTTCTTCGGCGACCAATTCGACGCGCAGACGCGCCGCACCACCAGCCTCGGCTCCGGCGTGCTCGTCAGCGATAAGGGCTACGTTCTTACCAACAACCACGTGGTGGAAGCGGCCGATGAAATCGAAGTCGCGCTTGCCGACACGCGTCGCGCCAAGGCCCACGTTGTCGGCACCGATCCCGAGACCGATCTCGCGGTGCTCAACATCGACCTCAAAAACCTGCCGGCGATAGCATTCGCGCAATCGGATCAGGCGCGCGTCGGTGACGTCGTCCTCGCGATCGGCAACCCGTTCGGCGTCGGCCAGACCGTGACGCTCGGCATCATCAGCGCGCTCGGTCGACACGTCGGCATGAATACTTTCGAAAATTTGATACAAACCGACGCCGCGATTAACCCCGGCAATTCCGGCGGCGCACTGGTCGACAGCAGCGGCAATCTGATCGGCATCAATTCGATGATTTACGCGCGCCGTGATTCGACGAGCATCGCACAAGGAATTGGCTTCGCTATCCCGTCAAGCCTCGCCAGGCAAGTGATGGAACAGATTATCGAGAACGGCACGGTGACGCGCGGCTGGGTCGGCATAGGCGTGCAGGATATGACGCCCGAAATCGCCGAATCGCTCAAGCTGCCTAAGATCAATGGCGCGCTGATCACCGAAGTCGTGAACGGCAGCCCGGCTGACAAGGCCGGCGTGAAACCTGGCGACATATTGGTCGGCGTCGAGAATAAACGAGTGACTGACTACGGGAGCACCCTGAACCTGATCGCGGCGCTCAAGCCCGGCACCAGTGCAGCTCTCAAAGTAGTGCGCAACCAGAACGAGGTAGCGTTCAAGGTTAACGTCGGCAATCGGCCCAAGCCCAAGCGCGACGGACAATAGCTGTTGGCCCGCGCGTATCCGCACGCGGTCGAGTTTCGAGTTTCGAGTTTCGAGTTTCGAGTTTCGAGTTTCGAGTTTCGAGTTTCGAGTTTCGAGTTTAAGGATTCGAGTTCGGGACTACATTTTGTTCCTCCCGCCTCTCGCCTCTCGCCTCTCGCCTCCGGGTTAGTCTTTCTTCCGCCCCGACTCGATCTTGTCGAGCTCGTGCTCCATTTCGGGATCGCCCGGCGCCCGGTATTCATCAGCCGCCGGCTTCGGCTTGATCAGGATGCGCGCGACAAAAATCCCGAGCTCGTACAGCAACCACAGCGGAAACGCGAGCATCAGCTGCGACACCACGTCGGGCGGCGTGAAAACGGCGCTCACTACGAACGCGCCGACGATCACGTAGGGGCGGATCTCCTTGAGTTTCTCCACGCTGATCGCGCCCATTTTCACCAGCAGCACGACCGCGACCGGGACTTCGAACGTGACGCCGAATGCGATGAACATGGTAAGCACGAAGGAGAGATACTTGTCGATGTCGGTCATCCACGCCACGCCCTCGGGCGCGATCGAGGCCATGAACTTGAACACCACCGGGAACACCAGGAAGTAGGCAAACGCCATGCCGGCGAGAAACAGCAGCGAACTGGTGATCACCAGCGGCATTACCAGCTGCTTCTCGTGCGCGTAGAGGCCGGGCGCGACAAACGCCCACATCTGATACAGCAAATAGGGCATGGCGATCATGATCGCCACCATGCCGGCGACCTTGACCGGCACCAGAAACACGCCCACCACGTCGGTCGCGATCATTTGCCCGCCCTGCGGCAGCACCGCGAGCAGCGGCTGGGCGAGCAGCGTGTAGAGGTCTTTCGCCCATGGAAACAGGCAGATGAACACCAGCGCGACCGCGATCAGGCAGCGCACCAGCCGGTCGCGCAGCTCCATCAGGTGGAAAATAAATGTGTCTTGAGTCATTGCCGCGCCACGGCGCGCATTCGGAAGTTGAATGGGCTATGCGTGCTTGCGCGCCGCCTGGTCCGACGTGTCGAGCCCGAGCTCGAGCTGAGGGCTTGACGTGGCAGCGGCCGCAGGGGCGGCTTCGGCGGCGGGCGGCGGCGCTGCGGCATCCGCAGCGGGTGCCGCGATGCTGTTTAACTCCGATTCGGTACTGCTGATTTCCTTGGTCACCGATTGCTCGATCGAGCGCGCCGCGTCCTGCACGCTCGCCTGCAGCTTGCGCAGCTCTTCGAGCTCCATTTCGCGCGAAATATCCGCCTTGACGTCGTTGACGTAGCGCTGCATGCGGCCGAACAGGTGGCCGAGCGTGCGCGCCACTTTCGGCAGGCGCTCCGGCCCGATCACGATCAGCGCCACGATCGCGATGACGAGAATCTCGGAGAATCCGATGTCAAACATGAAAAACCCGTGAGCAGTGAACGGTAAGCCGTAAGCCCGTAAGCAGTGAGCAGTTTCCAGCCGCGAGCGGAATCCACCGCTTACCGCTCACCCCTTACCGCTTACGCCTTCGGCTGGGCTTCCTTCTTGGCTTCGCCCTCGATGGTCTGGCCGGCGGTCGGCGCTATCTCGGCCTTGGCCTGCTCCTTGTCCTGCTCCGACTTCATGCCTTCCTTGAAGCCTTTCACCGCGCCGCCGAGGTCACTGCCGATGTTGCGCAGCTTCTTGGTGCCGAAAATCAGCACCACGACCAGTAATACGATCAGCCAGTGCCAGATACTCAATGAGCCCATATTTAACCTCTCTCTCGAAAAGGCCTGCGCTTGCGCCCGGAGTCTTTCCACGCCCGCTCATTCCAACTCGAACCCAATACCATTACTTCTTGCGCGAAGCTTTCTCGTCGACCCCGGAAATTCCTTCGCGGCGCCGCAATTCCGCCAGCACATCGTCGCTCGTCAAGCCGTGCCACGCCAGTAATACCATGCAATGGAACCACAGATCGGCGGTTTCGCGCACGACGTGCAGTTTATCACCGTCTTTCGATGCCGCCAGCGTCTCGGCCGATTCCTCGGCGACCTTCTTGAGTATCGCCTCGTGCCCTTTGCCGAACAGGCTTGCGACGTACGAGCCCGCCGGGTCGGCCTTCCTGCGCGCGGCGATGGTTTCCGACAGGCGCCGCAATATGGTGGTATCGATCATTTGTAAATCTCTTGCGGGTCTTTCAGCACCGGATCGGTGACGACCCATTCACCGTTCTCGAGTTTCTGGAAAAAGCAGCTGTGCCTGCCGGTGTGGCAGGCGATGCCACCCGTCTGCTCGATTTCAAGCAGGATCACGTCTTCGTCGCAATCGAGGTGGATGCTGATCACTTTTTGCACATGGCCCGATTGTTCGCCCTTGTGCCATATCTTCTTGCGCGAGCGCGACCAGTAGTGCGCCTCGCCGGTCTGCACCGTTTTTTCCAGCGCCTCGCGGTTCATCCAGGCGAGCGTCAGCACGCGGCCGCTTGCCGCTTCCTGCGCGACCGCCGGCACCAGGCCGTCCTGCGCCCAGTTTATCTTGTTGAGCCAGTTGTCCGACATGTCATGTCCGTGAGGCGTAAGGGGTGAGGAGTGAGGGGCAAAAAGCCCCATGCCATCCCGATTTTACTCCTCACCGCTCACCGCTGACCGCTCACCGCTGACCGCTTACAGCCTGACCTCTATCCCGCGTTGCGCCATCAATTGTTTCGCCTGCTGCACGGTGTATTCGCCGTAGTGGAAAATGCTCGCGGCAAGCACCGCGTCGGCATGGCCTTGCAAAATACCATCGACCAAATGTTCGAGGTTGCCAACGCCGCCGCTGGCGATCACCGGGATGTCGAGCGCGTCGCAAAATCCGCGCGTCAACTCGAGATCGAACCCCTGGCGAGTGCCGTCGCGGTCCATGCTGGTGAGCAGTATCTCACCGGCGCCGAGCTGCTGCATCCGGCGCCCCCACTCGAGCGCGTCAAGTCCGGTCGGCTGGCGGCCGCCGTGCGTGTAAACCTCCCAGCGCAGCGGCTCGGATCCGGGTACGCGTTTCGCGTCGATCGCGACCACGATGCATTGCGAGCCGTAATATCCGGTCGCTTCCGCGACCAGCTGCGGGTTTTGCACCGCCGCGGTGTTGATGCTGACCTTGTCGGCTCCGGCATTGAGCAGGCGCCGCACGTCTTCGATCTTGCGCACGCCGCCGCCGACGGTGAGCGGAATGAACACCTGCGCCGCGACCGCCTCGACGATATGCAGAATCAGGTCGCGATCATCGCTG
The DNA here is from genome assembly GCA_016202615.1 of Betaproteobacteria bacterium. Taxonomy (GTDB): domain Bacteria; phylum Pseudomonadota; class Gammaproteobacteria; order Burkholderiales; family SG8-41; genus PALSA-1004. Next base: position 11,107 of record JACQOI010000104.1, on the reverse strand, counting down.
CTGGCAGTGATGTCAAGAAACGTCAGCTCGTCGGCGCCCTGCTCGTCGTAGCGCGCAGCGATCTCGACCGGGTCGCCGGCCTCGCGCAGGCCGAAGAAATTGACGCCCTTCTCGACACGCCCGGCGGTGACGTCAAGGCAGGGAATGATGCGCTTGGCAAGGGCCATGAAAAACCGTGAGGGGTAAGGGGTGAGGGGTGAGGAGTAACCCCGTGTTGTCACTCCTCTCGCCTATCGCCTCACGCCTCTCCTTTTTTTTTCGACAGTTTGTCGGCGAGCTTCTGCGCCGCGGCGAAGTCGAGCGTGCCCTGATACACGGCGCGGCCGGCGATCGCGCCGACGATGCCTTCGGATTCGACCTTGCACAGCGCCTTGACGTCGTTGAGATTGGTAATGCCGCCGCTGGCGATGATCGGCGCCGTGAGTTGGCGCGCGAGCTCGACCGTCGCTTCAATATTGACGCCGGTCAGCATGCCGTCGCGGCCGATGTCGGTATAGATGATCGCCTCCACGCCGTAATCCTCGAACTTTTTGGCGAGGTCGAGCACGTCGTGGCCGGTCATTTTCGACCACCCGTCGACCGCGACCTTGCCGTCCTTGGCATCGAGCGCGACCATCACGTGGCCGGTAAACGCGGTGCAGGCGTCATGCAGAAAGCCCGGCGTCTTGACCGCCGCGGTGCCGATGATCACGTAGCCGATGCCGCTGTCGAGATAGCGCTCGATGATGTCGAGGTCGCGGATGCCGCCGCCGAGTTGTACCGGTATCCGATTGCCGACCGCGGCCACGATCGCCTTGATTGCGTTTTCGTTCTTCGGCTTGCCGGCGGCAGCGCCATTGAGGTCAACCACGTGCAGCCGGCGCGCGCCCTGCTTGACCCAGTGCGCGGCCATGGCGCCGGGGTCTTCCGAAAACACGGTGGCATCCGCCATTACGCCCTGTTTCAGGCGTACGCACTTGCCGTCCTTGAGATCAATCGCCGGGATAATCAACATGCTGCGCGCTTACGGGTTACAGACTGTCCTGAAAAACTCGCGATGGTCCTGCGTGCGTAGCGGTTGAGAGGGAAACGAGCGTTGAGTGAAAGCGGATGGAGGAATAGGGGCTGCTGAATTCATGATACTACACGCCGCGCAGATTCGCACCACGCCCTAGTAGCCTGTCGGACTTAACAGTCCGTACAGGCTGCTAAGGAGTTTGTCGAGGCTAAATCCGACAAACTCCTAGCTTACCCCGGCTGCCTGCCGCTGCGCGCGCGCGAGCAGGGTCGCCGGCTGCCACTGCGCGAAATTCGCGAGCAGCTGCAGCCCCGATTTGGCGCTTTTCTCGGGGTGGAATTGCACCGCAAACACATTATCCCGTGCAATCGCGCACGTGAACGGGTACGGGTATTCGCTCGAACCAGCGATGAGGCCGGGGTCGGTGGTTTCGACGTAATAGCTGTGCACGAAATAAAACCGTGTCAGATCGGGAATGCCGCCCCACAACGGGTGTGCGGCAGCCTGCCGCACGCGGTTCCAGCCCATGTGCGGCACTTTGAGGCGCGCGCCGCCGGCGTCGACCATGGCCGCGACGGGAAAACGCCGCACCCGCCCCGGCAGCACGCCCAAGCCCGCGACATCGCCCTCCTCGCTGCGCTCAAACAGCATTTGCAGCCCGATGCAGATCCCGAGGAACGGCCTGGTGTGGGCGGCATCCAGCACGGCCTGGCGCAACCCCCGCGCGTCCATTTCACGCATGCAATCCGGCATCGCGCCCTGGCCGGGGAACACGACACGTGCGGCGCGCGCCACCACGGCGGGATCGCCGGTCACCGCAACTTCGAGGCCGGGCGCCACATGCTCGAGCGCTTTCGAGACCGAGCGCAGATTGCCCATTCCGTAATCGATGACGGCGATGTCGGTCATAGTAAGCGGTCAGCGGTCAGCGGTCAGCGGTCAGCGGTCAGCGGTCAGCGGTCAGCGGTCAGCGGTCAGCGGTCAGCGGTCAGCGGTCAGCAATTAGAAAAGGCGCCGATGCATACGTTCCGCGAGTTTCAAGCTGAAAGCTGAATGCTGACTGCTGACCGCTGCATCACAAGCTGCCCTTGGTTGACGGCACGCCCTTGATGCGCGGGTCGAGCTCGACCGCCACGCGCAGCGCGCGCCCGAACGCCTTGAACGCGGTTTCGGCCTGATGGTGAGCGTTGTCGCCCTTCAGATTGTCGACGTGCAGCGTGACCTGGGCATGGTTGACGAAGCTCTGAAAAAACTCGTGCACCAGGTCGACGTCAAACTCGCCGATGCGGGCGCGCACGAAATCGATCTTGAAGTCGAGGCCGGGCCGGCCCGAGAGGTCGACCACGACGCGCGACAGCGCCTCGTCGAGCGGCACGTAGGCGTGGCCGTAGCGGCGGATGCCCTGCTTGTCACCGAGCGCCTGCGCGAGCGCCCGGCCGAAAGTGATGCCGATATCCTCGACGGTGTGGTGCGCGTCGATGTGCAGATCGCCCTTGGCCGAAATCTCGAGATCGAACACGCCGTGACGCGCGACCTGATCGAGCATGTGATCGAGAAATGGGATACCGGTGTCGAGCTTACCCGCGCCGCTGCCGTCGAGGTCGAGCTTGACGCGGATTTTGGTTTCCTTGGTATCGCGCTTGACTTCGGCTGTGCGCATGGTCGCGTTCGCAGTGGTCGGTATTGGAGATTACGCCCGGCGGCGGTCAGGAGTCGAGGGTCGCGGTGAGCGCGCTCAGGAACTGCGCATTTTCGTCGGGCGTTCCGACCGTCACGCGCAGGCAGTCCGCCAGCAGCGGATGCGTGCCGTTGAGGTTCTTGATCAGAATCCCGCGCTGTTTGAGCCCGCTGAATGCCTGGTCTGCTCTATCTACCCTGAACAATATGAAATTAGCATCGCTGACGTAAGCTTCGACCCCGCGCAGGCGCCGCAGTTCAGCCAGCACCCGTGCGCGCTCGGCGCGGATCGCCGCCGCCTGCGCTTCCAGCACATCCCGGTGCAGCAACACCTCGGCGGCGACGAGTTGCGTCAGGACATTGACATTATACGGTAAACGCACTTTGTCGACGTGGCTGAGCCACGCGCCGTGTCCGGCGAGCAAGCCCAGGCGCAATCCGGCAAGTCCGAGCTTCGACACGGTGCGCATCACCAGCAGGTTCGGAAATTCGGCGAGCCGCGGCAGGAAGCTCGCGCCGGCGAACGCGTGATACGCCTCGTCGACGACGACGATCCCGGGCGCGGCTTCGATCACCCGCGCCATCGCATTCGCGTCGAACAGGTTGCCGGTCGGGTTGTTGGGGTAAGCAATGAAAATCAGCGCCGGCTGGTGCAGCTCGATCGCCTCACTGATGCGAGCAAGATCGAGTGTGAAGTCCTGGTTGAGCGTGACGCCGACGTAGCCCATGCCGGCGCAAGTCGCGATCATGCGGAACATCACGAACGACGGCTCGACCCCGAGCATCATTGCGCCGGGTTTCGCCGCCGCGAGCGCAAGCATCTGGATCAACTCGTCCGAGCCATTGCCGAGCACGAGTTCCATGCCGGCTGGAATTTGCATCGCTTCGCGCAGTCGCGTCTTGAGCTCGCGTGCACCGGGGTCGGGGTAGCGGTTGAGTGCGGCGCTCGCCACGCGCGCGGCGATTGTGCCGCAGAGTTCCGGCGGCAACCGGTACGGGTTCTCCATCGCGTCGAGCTTGACCATGCCGCCCGGATCGGGCACGTGGTAAGCGGCGAGCGCGCGAATCTCGTCGCGGATGATTTCGTCAGGTGTTTTCGGCATCGAATCAGGAATCCAGAAAACCATTAACCACAGATGAACACGGATAAACACAGATTGTCCTGCTTGAATCCGCGTCCATCTGTGTTTATCTGTGGTTGACCAACAATCATTTCATGCGGTATTCGGCAGATTTGGCGTGCGCCGGCAGACCTTCGCCGCGCGCGAGTTCCGCCGCGATCGCGCCGAGGCGTTGCGCGCCCCGCCGCGACACCGCTATCACGCTCGAGCGCTTCTGAAAGTCGTAGACGCCGAGCGGCGAGGAGAAACGCGCGGTGCGCGAAGTCGGCAGCACGTGGTTGGGGCCCGCGCAGTAGTCACCGAGCGCCTCCGAGGTGTAACCGCCGAGGAAAATCGCGCCGGCGTGGCGTATCTTCCGGAGCAGCGCATCAGGATCGGCGACCGCGAGCTCGAGGTGCTCGGGCGCGATACGGTTGACGAGCGCGCACGCGTCTTCGAGATCGCGCACCTCGATCAGCGCGCCGCGCTTTTCGAGCGCGGCCTTGATCACGTCGCGCCGCGGCATGTCGGCCAGTTGCCGCTCGATGCTGGCAGCGACCTGCTCGATGAACTTCGCATCGGGAGCAAGTAATATCGCCTGTGCGAGCTCGTCGTGCTCGGCCTGCGAGAAGAGATCCATCGCGATCCAGTCAGGATCGACCGAGCCGTCGCACACCACCACGATTTCGGACGGGCCCGCCACCATGTCGATGCCAACCACGCCGAACACGCGGCGTTTGGCTGCGGCGACATAGGCATTGCCGGGGCCGACGATTTTGTCGACCTGCGGCACTGTCTGGGTACCGTAGGCGAGCGCGCCGACCGCCTGCGCGCCGCCGATCGCGAACGCGCGGTCGACCTCGGCAAGCGCCGCCGCCGCGAGCACCAGCGGGGGCTTTTCACCGCCGGGCGTCGGCACCACCATCACGATTTCGCTCACGCCGGCAACCCGCGCCGGCAGCGCGTTCATCAGCACCGAGGACGGGTAGGCCGCCTTGCCGCCAGGCACGTAGAGCCCGACGCGGTCGAGCGCGGCCACCTGCTGGCCCAGGCGGGTGCCATCCTCGTCGGTGTAGCTCCACGATTGCGCGAGCTGCTTTTCGTGGTACGAGCGCACGCGCGCCGCGGCCTGCTCGAGCGCATTGCGCTGCAGGGCGGGCAGCGCAGCCAGCGCACGCTGCATTTCATCGCGCGTGAACTCGAGTTCGGCGACCGCGGACGCCTCAACGCGGTCGAAGCGCCGCGTGTAGTCGAGCACCGCGGCGTCGCCGCGCTGCTTCACATCATCGAGTATGCCGGCGACCGTGGCGTCGACCGCGGGGTCCTGCGCGCCCTCGAACGCGAGCAGTCCCGTGAGCTGCGCCTCGAATTCGGGCGCGCTCGACCTGAGCCTTTTAAGCGCGATCATTTCACCGCCCGGGTCAAGGCATCGAGCAACGGCTGGACGGCGGAGCGCTTAAGCTTGTATGCCGCCTGGTTGACGATCAGGCGCGCGCTGATCTGCGCGATTTCCTCGGCTGCGACCAGAGCGTTGGCCTTCAGCGTGTTGCCGGTGCTGACCAGGTCAACGATCGCGTCGGCAAGCCCGGTCAGCGGCGCGAGTTCCATCGAACCGTAGAGCTTGATCAGATCGACGTGTACGCCTTTCGCCGCGAAGTGCTCGCGCGCGGCCTGCAGGTATTTGGTGGCGACGCGCAGCCGCGCGCCCTGGCGCACCGCCCGCTCGTAGTCGAAGCCCTTGCGCACGGCGACCATCAAGCGGCAGCGCGCGATCTTGAGGTCGAGCGGTTGATACAGGCCGATGCCGCCGTGTTCGACGAGTATGTCGCTGCCGGCGATGCCGAGGTCCGCCGCGCCATACTGCACGTAAGTCGGCACGTCGGTCGCGCGCACGATGATGAGCCGCACGCCGGCACGCGACGTCGTAATGATCAGCTTGCGCGAGGTGTCGGGATTTTCGGACGCGACGATGCCTGCCGCCTCGAGCAGCGGCAGGGTTTCATCGAGGATGCGCCCTTTCGACAGGGCGATGCTGATCATGGCGGCAGTCTAAATGGACTAATAAAAACAGCATTTTACCGCCAAGGACGCCAAGAAAACTCAACGCAGGAAATTCCCGGTGACTCCGGCGAGACGATGGCGTGCGGTGAAGGGATCTCGTTTGTCGTAGTATCATCGAGATACAAGCTCTCCCCGGGAATCACCATGACCACTCTCGAAATCAAGCTCTCGCTGCCCGACAGCGTCGCAAAAGAGGCTCAGGCTGCGGGGCTGCTCGCCCCCGAAGCGATCGAGTCGATGCTGCGCGAGCGCCTGCGCGCCCGGCGCATCGCGGAGTTGCGTGAGGCCATCGACCAGATGGCGTCCGGCGGCGATGCGCCCATGACGATGGAAGAAATCGAAGCGGAGATCCAGGCCTATCGCCAAGAGCGCCGGCGTGCGTCTGGTGCTTGACACCAACGTCGTGGTGGCCGGTTTCCTCTGGCAAGGGTCGCCGCACCGACTGGTGCAGCACGCATTGGACGGGGCCATTGACCTGGTAACCAGTCCCGCTTTGCTGAGCGAACTGGAAGGCATTCTCGGGCGCAGGAAATTCGCCCCGCGGCTCGCGAAGCAGTCTCTTTCCCTCGAGGGATTGGTCCTGCGTTATGGTGAACTTGCAAAGCTTGTGCATCCTGCACCCATTGCCCCGGTCGTGCTCGCTGATCCCGACGACGATCATGTGCTCGCTTGCGCGCTGGCCGCGCGGGCCGGTTTGATCGTTTCGGGCGACACCCACCTGCTCCGGCTCCGAGAATATCAGGGCATCCCGATCGTCACCACCTCCGAAGCGTTGACGCGCCTACCCCAGCGCTGAGCAATGCGCCGCGGCACGACCGCCGGCATCATGACGACGTTGTGATCGATTGTCCCACCGGTGACGCCGCCCAAAAAGGGGGGCGTTTCCTTTATGTTCTTCGAAGGCGAGGCGAAACGCTTTGCCGCAAAGGACGCCAAGGAACCCGAAGATTGAATGGCGTAACGCCCAAGCTCACGGGTGCGAACGCAGTGAGCGTCCCGGTGGAGCGCGTGGTCGGACTTCATTGAAGATCTCGCCACGTTGCTGGCTTGAGCTTCTTGAGCGAGACGCCAATTCCACTTTCCAGTCGTTCCAACGGGTGGTCGGCACAGTAAGTGCGGACCATCAATGCGAAGTCCACAATCTTAGGACTACCTGTGCCTAACACATTTCCGCCGTACGGCCGCTCTTGGTTGACCCCGGATATATATAACCGGATAGATAGCCGACAAAAAATTGATGGGCGGCAGTACCCTCTTTTGCCCTTACAAAATCACCACAGGTGCCAGCATCGAATGAGAAGAATGGCGGCCCGAACCCTTCAGACTTTCCAGGCCAGTTGTCGAGCTCAGCGGCATATCCGAGAAGCGGCCAACAACACGCGATAAGTACAGCCATTAAGATTCGCATTTTTGGCTCCTGTGAAACCCAACATCCGTGCCCACCGGCGCGCGGGCTCGGTAGTTGAATATCGCACGCCACTTCACGCGCGTCCGTGTGGGGCGCAGAGCAAGGTTTCATCTAGGATGCCGGTCACTTCAAATTGCAGAGGGGCACCCTGCGCCGTTGGCAACTGAAGCAGCTTGTTCTTAGCCTTGCAGTTCTCGTGTTGGCAAACGACGTAGGCAACGCCATTGTATTGTTCGATGCCAGAGGACTTTGTTTGCTTTCCGCAACGCTTACAGATAAAAGAACTCATTTCGTGCCCCGATCAGAGAAGCGAATAATTTGGACACGAACGTGACCCTTTTTCAGTTCCTTCTCGAGTGCTGCAATACGAATTTTGTCGGTAAAGTACTGCGACTCAAGCTTGACGCGTTTCGCTTGAAGCTTCTTGATTTCGGACTCCAGGTGCTTCACATAGGCGCGGACTTCAGGCTCTGCTTTCTTGAGACTCGATTCAACCTTCGTAGCCATATCTGATTGTTCCCTTGAAACCTAACGTCGGGCTCTGCGGCGGGCCGGCACAGCGGTTGATGATGGCACGACGCTTCCGGCCCCGGCCGCAGCAGCTATAGTTAAGCGCGCTTGCGATCACGTGCGCCCTTTGGAGGTTTGGACAGAAACCCCACAGTCTCCCGGGTCTCCGGGGTAAAAGACTGCAGTTCCTTCTCGCTCAGAAGGCCATATGAATTAATGGCAGCAAGCTGCAATCTTGCCTGGAGGAAATCGATCGCTGAGAGGCCGCAGTTCAGATGGCGGCGGCATGGGAATGCCGCCCTACGGCTATCTTATCTGCGTTTATCGGCGTTTATCTGCGGTTCCAGAATCTGGATTCGGTTTGTTTTCCTCCGCGTCCTTGGCGGTTCGGCAGTAACGGCGAAGCCGCGCTATTACGCCTCTCGCCTCTCGCCTCTCTTTTTTCCTTCGCGTCCTTGGCGTCCTTCGCGGTTCAGCTTTTTTTTGCTCTAACGCACGCGCCGGATGCGCGCGCCGAGCCTGGAGAGTTTCTCCTCGATCGATTCGTAGCCGCGGTCCAGGTGGTAGACGCGCTCGACGGTGGTTTCGCCGCGCGCGATCAGTCCCGCCAGCACCAGGCTCGCGGAGGCGCGCAGGTCGGTCGCCATCACGGTCGCGCCGTCGAGGTGATCGACACCGGTGACCACCGCGGTATTGCCCTCGACCTCGATCTGCGCGCCGAGCCGCCGCAATTCCTGCACGTGCATGAAACGGTTCTCAAAAATGGTCTCGGTGATCTGCGCGGTGCCGCGCGCGACACTGTTCAACGCCATGAATTGCGCCTGCATGTCGGTCGGAAACGCCGGGTATGGCGCGGTGCGCAGGCTGACTGCGCGCAGCGCGCCGTTCATGCGCAGGCTGATCGAGTCGGTTGCGGCTTCGATTTGCGCGCCCGCTTCGCGCAGTTTATCGAGCACCGCGTCGAGAATGCCGCCGCGCGTCTCCCTGAGCCGGACTTGACCGCCGGTCGCGGCGACGGCGGCCAGAAAAGTCCCGGTTTCGATGCGGTCCGGCATCACGCGGTAGCTCGCGCTCTTCAGCCGCGGCACACCGGTGATCCTGATGACATCGCTGCCCGCGCCGGAGACGCGCGCACCCATCGCATTGAGGCAGTTCGCGAGGTCGACGACCTCGGGCTCGCGCGCGGCATTTTCGATGATGGTCTCGCCGGCAGCCAGCGCCGCCGCCATCATGATATTTTCGGTGCCGGTGACCGTCACCAGGTCCATGATGATGCGCGCGCCCTTGAGTTTCGGCGCGCGCGCATGCATGTATCCGTGCTCGATCTCGATGGTTGCGCCCATCGCCTGCAACGCCTTGATGTGCTGATCGACCGGCCGCAAGCCGATCGCGCAGCCCCCGGGCAACGACACTCGCGCTTCGCCGCGCCGTGCAATCAGCGGCCCCAGCACCAGCACCGACGCGCGCATGGTCTTGACAAGATCGTAGGGCGCGACCGGGTTATTGAGCGCCGCTGCGTTGAGCTTGACGCCGAGCTTGTCATCGACCGACACCGCCACGCCCATCTGCGCGAGCAGCCCCAGCATGGTCGTCACGTCCTGCAGGTGCGGCACGTTGGCGATCCTCAGCGGCTCGTCGCTCAGGATCGCAGCGCACAGGATCGGCAACGCCGCGTTCTTGGCGCCGGAAATCCGCACTTCGCCGGCAAGCGGTATGCCGCCTTCGATCAGCAATTTATCCATGTTGCAGGCGCGTCAGACCTGGCGTCGCGCCCAGTCCTCCGGAGTAAAAGTCTGCATTGACAGCGCGTGGATTTCTTCGCGCATGCGATCGCCGAGCGCACGGTATACGAGTTGGTGCTGCTGCACCTTGTTCTTGCCGCGAAACGCCGTGCTCACGATCACCGCCCCGAAATGGTGCCCGTCGCCGTCGACGCGCACCAGCTCGCAGTCGAGCCCCTGCTCGATATAAGCCTTTACCTGTTCAGGTTGAACCATTTAATGCCTTAGTTTATAGCCGGTTTTGATCAGCCACAGCGTCAGCAATGATAAAGCCAGCAAACACGCGGCGACAATGGTCGCGCTCAGCCACGGGGATACGTCGTAAACGCCAAAAAAGCCGTAGCGAAAACCGTCTACCATGTAAAAGAACGGGTTCAGACGCGAGAAGGTCTGTCCGAAAGGCGGTAACGAGTGGATCGAGTAAAACACGCCCGACAGGAACGTAAACGGCAGGATAATGAAGTTCTGGAATGCCGAGAGTTGGTCCATTCGATCGGATTGCATACCGGCGATAATGCCGAGCACGCCCATGACACCGCTGCCGAGCAAAGCGAATATGAGGATCCAGAGCGGATGTTGGAAACGCAGGTCGACGAACCACACCGTACACAGCATCACCCCGACGCCGCAGATCAAGCCGCGCGCGACTGCGGCGAGCAGGTAGGCAAAGAAGAACTCGCGGTACGACAGCGGCGGCAGCAGCACGAAAATGATGTTGCCGGTCATCTTTGACTGCATCAGGCTCGAGCTCGAGTTGGCGAACGCGTTCTGCAGCACCGACATCATCGCCAGCCCCGGCACCAGGAACGCGGTATAGGCGACGCCCGGGTAAGGCTCGAGCGTGTTGCGCAGGGTGTGTCCGAACACGAGCAGGAATAAGAGCGCCGTCAGCACCGGCGCGAGCACCGTCTGCACGCGGACCTTCCAGAAGCGCAGCCATTCCTTGTAGAACAATGTGTAAAAGCCGCTCATGCCTTCGCCGAGAGGCGCAAAAGGAGAGGAGAGAGGCGAAAAATCATTTTCCTTGGCCATCCCCCGCGTTGCTCCCGGACTCCGCCTTTCTCCTCTCGCCTCTCCCCTCTCGCCCTTCGCTCCTCATGATTTTCACGAACACTTCCTCGAGATCGGGCTGCATCACTTCCATTTCCCGCACGCTGGCGCCGGCCGCGCGCAGCGCCGCCATCACGTGTTCCACTTCGTCGTAATTGCGAAGCGCGAGCCGGTAACCTGCCTCGGTCTCCTGCACGAGCAGCGGCCTGAGCGCCGCCGGCAGCTCGCGCGGCGCGAGCACGAGCTTGACGTAACAACCGGAAAAACGTTTGAGCAGGTTCTGCGTCGTGTCGTCGGCGACGATCCCGCCCTGCTTCAGCATCGCGATACGGCCACACAGCGCCTCCGCTTCCTCGAGGTAATGCGTGGTGAGCACGATGGTATGCCCGTGCTGATTGAGCCTGCGGATGAACTGCCACAGCGTTTGGCGCAGCTCGACGTCGACGCCGGCGGTCGGCTCGTCGAGCACGATCACCGGCGGCTTGTGCACCAGCGCCTGCGCCACCAGCACGCGCCGCTTCAT
>JACQOI010000101.1 GCA_016202615.1 Betaproteobacteria bacterium | reverse complement strand
TCCGGTCGCGCTGTCGCTCGGCGGCTGTCTGAACCAATGGGCCGCCATCGCTCGACACCTGGCCGAACCGCCGCGCAAGCGAACGATGCAACTTCACGGTTTGCATGAATGACCGCCAAATAAGGTTAGCGCTTATGCCCACAAAGGGGGAGGAAGCTTGCGCACGCCCGCGCGTGCCTGCTAGCACCGACGGAAATGCCGGAAGAACGTTAAAAAGGGGTAAACTCCAACGTTGAGTTCACGCCGTTATCAAGCTTTGCAAACCGCATGACGTCGCTCGGCCCTCACCCCCATGCTCCCCATGCCCCTCAAGCCCTCACTCCCGACCTCACTCCCGGAGGGAGAGAGGAGGGTCGAGCCTGCCTTCTCCCCTCGGGAGAAGGGCGGGGGATGAGGGAAGGCGAGGGGAAGCGCCGAGCGGAACCGGAGAAGAGGAGGCCATGTGAAAAGACGTAATGTTTGCTTCGGCGTAGTATTCGCCGCAATATTAGGATCGAGCCTGCCGCCCCTTCCGGCGCAAGCTCAGGGTAAATATCCGGAGCGGGCGATCCGGTTGGTGGTTCCGTTCCCGCCCGGCGGCGGCACCGATATCATGGGCCGCAGATTGGGGGCAAAACTCGCTGTGCTGCTGGGCCAGCAGGTTGTCATCGATAACAAGACGGGCGCGAACGGCTCAATCGGCACTGCCGAGGTCGCGCGCGCCAAACCGGACGGCTATACCTTGCTGATGGGTACCACGTCAACTCACTCGATCAACCCGTTGACGTTGACACTGGAGCAGCGACTCTACGACCCGGTGAAGGACTTCGTGCACATTGCGCTCCTCGGCACCAGCCCCTTTTCGGTTGTCGTGCATCCTTCCGTGGCGGGATCCTTGCAGGAACTGATCAAGCGCGTTCGGGCCAGTCCCGGCAAATATTCCTACGGCTCCTCGGGCACGGGCGGCAGCACCCACCTTGCCGGAGAACTCTTCAAGAAGCTGGCCGGAGACCTCGATATAGTCCATGTGCCCTATCGAGGCAGCGCCCAGAGCATCCTGGATCTCGCGGGTGGCCAGATTCCCATCGTAATGTCGGGCTTCAGCTCCGTGATCCCATTCCATCGTTCCGGCAAGGTGCGCATACTGGCCGCATTCAACGAGAAACGCGTCAGATTCGCGCCCGATATCCCGACCGCGATCGAGCTCGGCGTGAAGGGGATGGTGGCCTACACCTTCAATGGTTTCTTTGCCCCTGCCGCCACGCCGGAGCCGATCATCGACCAGCTTTCCCGGGCGACGGTGAAGGTTATGGCCGACGGGGCCTTTCAGAAAGAATTGGAAGACCTGGGGATCGACGCGGTCACCGACTCCAATCCCGAGAGGGCGAACCAATTTATCAAGGACGAGCTCGCCAAATGGGCGCCGATCGTCAAGGCGACCGGTCTTGCGGCGCAGTGATTAGCCCTAAATGGACAGCATACGAATTCGCTACCCACAGGACCGGCTCACTTGAGGGTGGCAGCGATTTTCCGGATCTGCTCCGGTGTGTGCTCGCCTGCAAGTGGCGTTCCCGGGATCAAATATTTGCCCATGGCAAGCGGGCCGATCAACACCGGCTCGTAACCGACCTCGCGCACCAGGCGAGATGCCACCGCGATGGCGTTCGCATCGTCGCCCGCTATCGGCATCCCCATACGCTCCTGGCGTTTTGCAGCCTCCGGCAGCCTCGTGTAACCGATCGCATTGAAGGCACGGACGATACGCGTGCCCGGCAGCAGTTCCGCCGAGGCAAGACCGGCACCTTTTTCCCGGGCCCAGGTCGCGATCTCGCCGTCGCGCGCGGGAATCGGGTTGGACGGATCGAGCACCACTTTGCCCTTGAGCAAATCCCCCAGATCGCGGCCCACCTGCGGGAGTGCGGAATAAGGAACGGCGATCAGCAGGACTTCGCCGAATGCAGCCGCCTCCTTGGGCGTTCCGGCGCGGGCCTTGCCTCCCAAGCGCGCCGCCAATGCCTTGTCATGCTCGAGATCGAGCGACGAGAACATGATTTCGTGTCCCGCCTTCAGCCAAAGCGCACCGAGGGTGCCGCCGATCCGGCCCGATCCGACAATGCCGATCTTCAAGCCCGCGCCTGCGTTGCTGGCGGCCCGCGCCGCGTGTGGCATGGCGCCCAGGGCGAGGACTGCCGCCGCAGTCCCGGCGGCCCGCAGGAATTCACGCCGGCTTGGTTTTGCTCCGTCATTCGTTTTCATCACAAATCTCCCGAAAATAGTTGGTCCGCGAACTAACCTGCGCTGCAAATCGAAGCCGCCTTTATTCACTGCGGCTAAACAATATACATTAGTCATGCCGCTGCCAATAGGCAAGTAACCGCTTTAGTCTTTCGCTCCCCATTGGGCGGGTATCGGTTGGGCCGTCCATTATGCGGAATTTTTCTTAACTGGTGACAAGATACGGGTGACGAAGTATCTTGTTCCTCAATGCAAGTTCATATCTCCGACCCGGACTACACCAGCTCCGAGCGGGCCCGCGCCAACTTCCGGCTGGCGGCCAAGATCGCGCTGGGCTTCGTCGTCCTGCTCTGGCTGATCCAATTGTTAAACGGGGGGCTCGATCTGGGGCTGCAGCGTTTCGGCGTCCATCCACGCGAGTTCGTCGGGCTGCCCGGCATTCTGCTCGCGCCCCTGCTCCACGGTGGCTTCCCCCACCTGGTAACCAACTCCCTGCCGTTGCTGGTGCTGGGGACGGTGATGTTGCACGTCTATCCGAACTCGGCCATCAAGGTGATTCCGGCGGTTTACCTGGGGCCGGGCATCGCGGTGTGGTTGTTCGCCAAAGAATCAACCATCCATGTCGGCTCGAGCGGGCTGGTCTACGGCCTGGTCAGCTATATCTTCGTGGCTGGCGTGATCCGGCGGGACCGGCGCGCCATCGCCGCGTCCCTGCTGGTTTCCTTTCTCTACGGTTCCCTGGTTTGGGGGGTATTTCCGATCCAGCCCGGGGTTTCCTGGCAAACCCATCTGACGGCCGCGCTGATCGGGCTCGCGCTGGCGATCGCGCTCCGGCGCCTGGACTTGCCACCGCTCAGACGCTACGCCTGGGAAGACGAAAAGGACGAAGACGAGGATCGGGACAACGAGAAGTAAGGGCTATCGCTGGAAGGATCGATAGGCGGTGAACGACCGCTTTTGGCCGGTAAGCGACTGTCCGCCGATGGTCGCAAAGTGACCCTATAGCCGTTCGCGCAACGTCTGAAATCAGCGGCGCGCGATATTACGCGTTCGCTCTGGATTAACGGATTATCCTGCCAGACCGAACTCTCTTTACTTTCCGAAGCTGATCCCCTCCGAAGACGCTTTCATGTATACAGCCGCCAAAGTTCGTTTCAGTTTCCTTGCGGCTACTCTCGCCAGCATCTTCTGTCTTGCCATCTGTCTAAGAGTCTTGAGATCCTGCGCAGTCCAAGGTTTTGCTGTTTTTCTACGCGTAGTTTTCTTTGCTTTAGCCAAGATTGCCTCCTTGTTGTTGGAACGATAGGAGCGTAATTGAGGGAGTCCGGCTAGTCAACTGCCATGTCCTCTGCTCCACAACAGCGAGCGTACGCTTTTTCCCGTCCGGTTATTTCAAACGCTGCGCGACCGGCGGCTTTTGGCCGTTTCCAGCCCTTTATGGACGCTTTGGAGCTGGCTTGGTCAGACGCTGTCTGTCGGAATCAAGTTGGAACTATCTCACCCTATTCGTATTCAGAGGGGCCCGCCGTTCGTTCACTAATTCCGAATATTCAGTGCCGTCAGCAAGTCCGTGCGTACGGGTTTGTTCGGAAAATTCTGACCGCACGCGACACCAGCCTCCAGCATTATCATGCTTCCCGTAATAATACAGACACGATTCCGCAATAGCATAAGTCGTTCCGATTCACTTCGAAGGCAATTCTACCGTCGCGGTGCCTTTCGCCGTCACCTCGCCGCGCTGGTCCTCGGCCCGGATTTCGCACCGCACCAGATGGTTGCCACCATCCTTCCATTTTTCTGCAACCTTCCCGCGGCACCACGTCGTATCGCCCACCAGGTTGAAGCGACGCACTTCTACGTCCATGTTACGCAGGAAGCCATGGTCGCCCATCCAGTTGGTCATGAGATGGCCGAGCCATGACACGCGTTGCGGGCCGTAATCGTAGGCGGCCGGGACGCCGACGCGTCGCGCCAGATCATCATCCCAATGCACGATCTCGGGGGGCTCATAAGCGCCAAAGCTGTTGGGTATCCCTCCCTTGGGATGCCGGCTGTACCACCGCACGGCGTCGCCATGAGCTCGCAACCATTGTCCCCCAAATCCAAGCAGCCAGACGATGACATCGGTGACGGTCAAAGGCCCCTTGACGACGTGGGGCAATATCTCTCCGATTTCAACATCCTGCCAATATCGCGGGTCATTGCCGCGTCTTACCTCTTGGTCGTACTCCGCGGCGATTCGGGCATACTCGTCGGGCGTGTAACGCGCTTGCGTCAACTTGCCGTACTTTCCCTTCTCGCTGGCGGCATCGCGTTCCATCCTGAAGCTGTAGGGCCGCGAAACGGCAACGACTTCGCCCGCGCTATCCCGAAACGTCACCTCCCGGATCTGCTTGATGGTTCGACCGGCAAACTTGCTTTCTTGTTTTACCTCGATATCCTTCAACATCGTTTTCGAGGCGAGCCTGTCGCCGAGCCTGATGGCGCGGCGCCATTCGAAATAAGCGCCCGAGAACATGGAATGAATTCCCCGTAATCCGCGCGCCCCCCAGGCAGTTCGATTCATCGCAAAGAGGATGAAGGGAGGCGCCATCAGACCGCCATGCGGCGATTTGGCGGCGTAGTCCTCATCCAGCCAAAGCGGATTTTCGTCGCCAATTCCCAGCGCAAAATGCCTGATGCCGTCCCGCGTCGCTTCGGTAATGAAGCCGGGCGGACCGATGATTTCCTTTCCGACCTCCGACCGAAGTTCCGCGAGCCCCTCGTCCGTCAAGCGGTCAAATGATTGCTTCCTGCTCTTTGCCTGGGTCATTGCTTGCCTTTCCGCCTCATCTTAATTAGATCAGTTTGCCTTGCCGGTCGCTCGCACTTTATCCGCCCCGAAGGTGTTTCCGTCGATACGGGTCTGACTGTCATGGCACTACCTTAAGCCGTAGGGCGGCATTCCCATGCCGCCACCATCAATTGTCGGCAAAGGATTGCCGACCTACTTGTTCATGCGCCCTGACGGTGTTCCCGTCGATACCGGCTTGACTCCTCCCCTTGCGCGGCCATCTCGCATGGTTATCTCATATGGTTCCGGTCCCGTGTACTTATGAGATCACGCCCATATCGTGGAGGCGTCCGATTTCGGACTCCGAAAAGCCGTACGAACGCAGAACTTCCGCGGTGTGTTCACCAAGCATCGGCGGGGCAGTGGAGGACGGAGGGGCCTCGCCCCGATATTTTATGACGGGCCCCACCATCTTCACGGGCCCGTACGCCGGGTGCTTCGCCTCGATGACCATGTGGCGATGCCGGACGTAATCCTGTTCGAGCGCCTCGCCGATCGACAGTACGGGGGCGTGCGGAACGTCGCCCTTCGCGAGCAGCTTCAGCCATTCCGATAACGGCTTGCTTGCGACGACCTTTTCGATGATGGGATAAAGCTCCGACGAGTTTTCCACCCGGGCCTGCGCGCTCACAAAACGCGGATCAGAAGCGAGTTGCTTACGGCCCGCAGCTTCGCAAAATCGGCGCCAGAACTTGGTGATAAACACCGCAAGTATAAGATCCTTGCCATCCAAAGTCCTGAACACGCCGACGGGTGCAATCGAGTGATGGCGGGATCCAACGCGGTGCGGACTCTTGCCGGTCGCAAAATACCAGCCCGCGGAATAGCCGAGCATGCCCAACAGGCAATCCAGCATCGAGATATCGAGATGTTTGCCGTTGCCGCTCGCTTCCCGTTCATAAAGAGCAGCCAGGATACCCATGGCCGCGAACATGCCGGCCGCCAGGTCGCCGATCGGAATGCCGACCTTCACCGGCATGCCGTCCGGCTCGCCATTCAGGCTCATGACTCCGCTCAAGCCCTGCACCACGTCGTTATAAGCCGGTGTCATCGCCAGCGGCCCATCCTGACCGAAACCGGTGATCGAGCAATAGATGACGCGCGGGTTCACTTTGGCGACGCTCGCATAGTCGAGCCCGAACGACGCCATTTTTCCCGGTCTGTAGTTTTCGATGACGACGTCGGCACGGGCGACAAGCTTGCGCGCCACGTCCTGGCCCTCGGCGCTTTTCAGGTTCAGGCCGACGCTTCGCTTGTTACGGTTCAGGCTCAGGAAGTAATGGCTCTGCCCGTTCACTAAAGGCCTGTTTTCGCGGGTTGCATCCCCCTCGCCGGGTTCTTCGACTTTAATGATGTCGGCGCCCAAATCCCCGAGTATGAGCGTCGCATAGGGACCGGACAGCACGCGCGAAAAATCGACGATCCTTACCCTGCCGAGGCTGGTTGTCACTGTACGTTTTCCTCTTCGTTCCCGATTGGCGGTAAGTCCAGATGGTTATGGGCGCAAGCGTGGCCCGTGGCCAGGATTATCCGAACCAGACCATTCGCATCATCGCCCCTGCAAGAGCAATGTCACGTGTTGCCCCGGCGTGCAGCAAGTTTGCTGCCCCAGTCCTTGGGCAGCTTTACCGATTTGCTGACCGGAAAACCGCGCAGCCCATTGTGCGCAAAAACATAAGCGCTGTTGCGCAGAGGGTCCCCCGTCACGGCGATCATGTAATGATCCGGTTCCCAGACCAGCGGCACCAGCCGCTCCGGGTCGTCCGACTCATGGTATACCTTGGGAATCCTGCCCAGCTTCGCCTGGGACGCGAGGTCCCAGACCGGCTTGAGCGTCCAGTCGCGCAGAATGCGCTGGAACTGGCTCGCCGGAAGGCGCGCGTGATCAAAAAGATATTGCTTCACGCCGGTCTTGGACAGGCCCGCCTTTGCCATCGTCTCGGCAAGAATCGGCGTCAGCAGCACCAACGGACGCAGCTTGCCCAGTCCCTGCGCAACCACAAACATCAATTGCCACGATATCTGTCGCACGACTGCGTCCGCGAGATAGGGAAGCATATGCTCGCGCACGCCGCCGGATACCGACACGATGACGTTGCCGCCCGTGTAACGCGAAATCGTGACCGTGTTCTGGCCAGGGGCGCAACCCATGTCGACACTGATGGACGGCCAGCCGATCCGCGCGAGCACATCCTCGTTCTCGGCGACGACCACGCGCCATGTATTTCCGTACGTGGCTTTGTCGTTCTTGTGCGGCACGAACCCGGCCACGTTGCGCAGATAAAGCCGCCAGAATCGCCCAATGGAGGTGTTCGGCAAGAACCCATCGCGCATGACGCCCTGGGTGTAATTAAAGCCCAGTTCCTTGATTATCGGCCCGTTCAGGATGATGAGCGTGTCCGAACCCGGCGTGTTTCCGCTGTGCTCGATGCCATAACTCGAATCGGCCATCGCCTCGACCAGCGCAACCAGCAATGGCATGTGCTCCGGACGACAACCCGCCATGACGCCGTTTACCGCTATGCTCCAGATCGTCGCGGCGCGACTGTCCGGCAGCAGGATACCGAGGCTCTCGTCGGCATCAAAATCAGTGAAGCGCAGGAACGCGTCGATCTTTTGCCGCGTTGGAGGCACGACAGGCAGCCCGTCGCTCCACTCCTTTTCATAGAAAAACTGGTTTACCGCGTCGAACCCGCCTCTATAAACGATATCCCGTGCCGGAGGTTCGTCCTGTGCGGTGGCGACAGCCGGCACGCGGGTCAGGTTCTCGATGACGTGATTTACCGTCACGTCGAGAATATTGCGCCTGAGTTCTTCTCCAGTCTGGACATTGGTATGACCAGGCACGAGAGCCACCGGAATATTCGGCATGCCGAGTCCGACGCTCGCAGCCGCCGCCTGAAGCCGAAAACCTTCGCACACCAGCGATGATGACGGGACGCCCGCTTCCTCGCACACCGCGCTCGCCCGCAACACGGCGGGCGTGCAGCTTCCTCAACAACCCATCCCGGATATCGCCGCATCCACTGCCAGCTCCTTGAAGCGCTCAGGTAACGCTGCAACCACCTTGCGTTCATCGGTGCCATGGGTGTTGCCAAACTCGCGCCAGTCAACGAAACTTACGCCAGGAAATCGCGCCTTGAGTTCTTCCTCCAGCACGGCAAAAACTTCATCGCCGCGGAACAAGTAGTCCCATAGCAGCGCGATCTTCTTGCCCGCAAGCGTATCCAGCCGGCGCGCGAGCGGTTTTAATTCGCTCCGCCGCGGACTTCGCGGCCAATAAACTTCATAGTGCCCATCCGAATCGGCTTCAGACATTCGAAACTCCTGACGTGTTTAGGAGAAATGCAAAAAAAATATATAACTTACTCTGACGCGACGTGTCAACACTAAATTGGGTTTATCCCACCGTGGCGATCGAAGATGTTGCGCGCATTGATGAGACGCAGGGCGCTGTCGAGGCCTTGCTGCTCGCCCGTCACCGCACGGCGGATTACCAGATCCGCAACATGGCATCGCTGCTCGAGACCGCGACCGAGACGCAGAACACGCTGACCATGCTGCTGGGCTCGATCGCGGCGATATCGTTGCTGGTGGGCGGCATAGGCGCGATGAACATCATGCTGGTCAACGTCACCGAGCGCACCCGCGAAGGGGCGGACGATCTGCTGACGGTGCTCGATGCACAGCGCACGCTCTTCAATGCGCAGGACCAACTGGCACAGATCCGCCTCAACCGGCTGCAAGCTGCGGTCAGCCTGTACAAAGCACTGGGCGGCGGCTGGGCAGCGCCCGCGCGTGACATTGCGGGCTGAAAATCCCTGACGCACCCCACCTCGTGGACGGCAACGGTCATGAAGTCTGCTGTAGGTCCCATCGCGTATTCACGATTCCACGCGCGTCTGTCGTCTCGTTCCCTGCGCCGACCTTGCAGTTTCTTTGTTCGCAGGCACCACAACGGCGGCCACACCTCTTTTCGCCGGCTTCGCCGCGTGATAGAAAGGGCGTTATGAATTCCTACTGGCGTGAGGCGGCGTTGGCGTTGGTGCTGCTGGCGCCGCTGGCGATGATTTTCGCCGGCGTTCCTATTGCGCAGGATCCGCAGTACCATGCGTTCGCCGACGAGCGGAGCTATTGGGGGCTCCCGAATTTTTTGAATGTTGCGTCGAATGTTCCGTTTCTGATGGTCGGCGTGGCCGGGCTGTGGACAGCAGTCGCCAAACCGGCGATCGGGGCGTCGCGCTCGTGGGCCGTTTTCTTCATCGGCACCGCGTTGGTGTGCCTGGGTTCCGGCTATTACCATTGGGCCCCGGACAGTCAAACGCTGATTTGGGACCGCCTGCCCATGACCGCGGCATTCATGGCGCTGTTTGCGGCGTTCGTGAGCGAGCATGTGGGGGCCCGTTGCGAACGTGCGTTGCTCGCGGCCGCGCTCACGATCGGGATCGCAAGCGCAGTCTGGTGGCACTACGCGGACGACCTGCGTCTTTACATCTGGGTGCAGTTGGCGCCGTTTCTCGCCATCCTGATCGTGCCATTCATATTTCCGGGCCGCTACACGCGCAGAGCATATCTCTTTTATGGATTGGCGTTCTACGTGTTGGCCAAGATTACGGAAGCTTACGACCGGGAGATCTTTGCCCTGACTGCACAGACCTTGAGCGGACATTCCGTGAAGCACCTGCTGGCGGCGGTCGCGGCATTTTTTGTATATCTCATGTTGCGCCGGCGCGCCGCACTAACGACGCGGCAGTGAAGCCGAACAATACGCCTTGAATTGCTGGAAACTTGTATGGATATTGCCGTTCAGCCCGTTGCCCCGCATGACAATTGCGCGCGGCCTTGAACCGGCGTAGCGTATGGCCGAAAGTAGGGATGACCAGGTTTGACTCGAGTAATTACGCGACCTGGTTCGCTCGCTGAACTATGTCGTATCCCTCCACGCCGCCGAAGAAGTCAAGAAGCCGAAGCGGTCGCCAAAGTTGGCCCCACGGGCGCGCTCTACATCATCACGGTCTACCTCGTCTAGGTATCTCTGTGCCTCGTGCGGTCGTGCGGGCGTACAGCTTTGGCGGGTCGCCCGGACCTTCGGCGGTGGACGAGACCTTCTTGTGGTTGAAGGAATACCAATGTGGTCTTGTGCGCGCTGCGGAGAGTCCTATTTCACCGCACAGACGATGCACGAGCTCGAACGCATCAAAGCTCTCCGAAAATCGGTAGCCGTGCGGAAGCCGGTATCGGTTGCTGAGTTTCACCGAGCGAGTGCATAAC
>JACQOI010000100.1 GCA_016202615.1 Betaproteobacteria bacterium | reverse complement strand
GCGGAATTGCCGCACAGCCTGTTGTCCAAGGTTGCGAACCGCATCATCAATGAAGTGCGCGGCATCAATCGCGTCGTCTACGACATTTCGAGCAAGCCGCCGGCGACGATAGAATGGGAATGACGGAGCCTAGCTAGTACTACTGTGTCCTAAGAGTAATATTGCGTTTACCCGGCCGCAGCACGGGCAAAGCTCGATGTTCTTGAGCAGCAGACGGCTGACCTGGTGACGCAGCATTGCGATCGAGTCGGGCAGGTGTCTTTGCGCGCGCATGGCTGCCGCGCGGGACGTAATCGGCAGGAAGGGCAGGCACCTGGGGCTGGATGAAGTGTTTTTCGTGCCAGCCATGCCCCGGCCAGTTGCGTCTTACTGCGAATTTTCCGCTCGCAGCCAAAGAATGATACATATCCCTGTCAAATCAATAGGCGGATACTTTGAACTTCGGTTTGATTCAACATAGGCGTATAGCAACGCCTTCTGTCGGCACTCTGTGGGCGAGCCATCGTAACCCGAGCCTAAAAGAATGAAAACACTACAGCAATTATCGGCTGCGTTGAAGTGCGGCGAAACATCGAGCGTAGCCCTGGTATCGGAAGCGCTAGAGCGCATCACAGACCGCAGCGGAGAAGGTTCGCGCACATTCCTCAAAGTTTACGAAAATGTGCTTGAGCACGCGCGCGTGTTGGACCGGCTGCGCGAACTCGGCCTTGCGCCAGCCCCGCTTGCGGGTATCCCGGTATCGATCAAAGACTTGTTCGATGTGGTTGGCGAGACAACCTTGGGCGGATCGAGGGTCCTCGCCACTGCGCAGCCTGCGTTCGCAGACGCGCCTGTCGTGCAGCGGTTGCGCGCTGCAGGTGCCGTGCTGATGGGCCGCACCAATATGACGGAGTTCGCATTCTCCGCCATCGGCCTGAACCCGCATTACGGTACGCCCAGAAATCCATATGACCGAGCCACAGGCAGAATCCCCGGTGGCTCTTCGTCGGGTGCTGCGGTTTCAGTGAGCGACAGCATGTCGGTGATCGGCATTGGCTCCGACACCGGTGGCTCAATCCGCATTCCCGCTGCCTTGTGTGGCCTCACTGGTTTCAAGCCGACCCAACGCCGCATCTCGCGGGAGGGCGTATTGCCATTGTCGCAGACGCTCGACTCGATCGGCGCAATCGCTCCTTCGGTTGCGTGCTGTGCGATCGCGGATGCCGTGCTGAGTGGCGAGGAGCCTGCGGTCCCTGCGACGCTGTCGATCGGGGAACTTCGCATCGGCGTCTTGCGCAATTATGTACCCGAACTGCTCGATGATGTGGTCGGGCGAGCCTTTGAGCGTGCCTTGTCCGCGCTATCGGGCGCGGGATATCGCTTGATCGACGTGACGTTTCCGGACCTCGACCGGCTGCCGCAGTTCGCGACAAAAGGCAACATCGCGGCGGCGGAAGCGTATGTTTGGCATCGTGAACTCATAACAAGTTGCGGCGATGGATACGATCCGCGCATACGGGATCGTTTGATGCGCGGCGCCGCCATGAGTGCCTCCGATTACATCGATTTGCTCAATTTCCGCCGGCTGCTTAGCGCGCAGTCCATCGCTGTGTGGGCGCCGTTCGATGCTATTGTCATGCCCACGGTGCCGATCATTGCGCCGGCGATCGTCGACGTCGAGCGCGACGATCAAACGTGGCACAAGACGAACTTCGCGCTCGCACGAAATTCGATCATCATCAACCTGATCGACGGCTGTGCGCTCTCTATCCCGTGCCATCGTGCGGGCGAAGCTCCAGTCGGGCTGATGGTTGCCGGTGTAACGGGCACCGATCCCAAAATCCTACAGGTAGGGATGGCAATGGAGGCCGTCCTTGCGCCAAAGCTTGTTTAAAGCAACCTTCTGGGCAGAGCGTCGAAGCAGCATGTTGTGAACTACGTGGATTCGATTGCCGGTATGCGGGCGAATCGTGAGCATCCATTCTCCGGTGCCGGACGCGGCGAACGACGGCCTTTGTTCGGGACTGGAATAGGTACCCACCATGACGTAGGTGGAGACCTGATGGGTGCCCACTCATTTCTTGGTGGACACCATGAAACCAGACACACATTCGTCTACGAAAACGGTTGTCGCCTCGCGGCGCCGAGCCCGGACCGGACCGCTGCTCGAATCGCTGCGCGAGTGGCTGCGCCAGACGCGGGCGGTCGCCGACGCGTTGCAAACAGGCTCCGTGCATAAACTCGCAGCCTGAATTACCCAATCCGCGTCAAGACGGTATTTACCGGACGCTTAAAACCTATCGACGCGTTATGGTCTTGCTGTGAGCGTCAGCGTAACTGCAATCCGCTTCATTCGGTGGTCATGCCCGTGGCCGCCACCATCCTCGCCCATTTTTCCACCTCTCGCTTCACGAACGCGGAAAACTCGTCCGGGCCAAGAAGTGAAGGTTCTGCACCCTGAGCCTGAAGCCGCCCGATGACTTCCGGTAGACGCAAGACGCGGATTAGCTCACTGCTCAGTTTCTCCACCACGACACGCGGTGTGCCCGCAGGCGCAAACATTCCCATCCAGTTGAACATCTCGTAGCCCGGCAGCCCGCCTTCTTCTGCGATGGTCGGTAGGTCCGGCAATAGCGCGGAGCGCTGGCTTCCGGTGACCGCCAAGCCACGCAGCCTCCCGGCTTTGGTGTGCGGCGAAATCGCCACCGCCGTCCCAAACAGGAGTGGGGCCTCCCCGGCAACTACGGCGATGCTCGCCGGACCGCCTCCCTTGTAGTGGATATGCGCCAACTTGATACGGGCATGATGCTCGAAGAGTACCGCAGCGAGATGGGGCGTCGAGCCCGTGCCTGCGGAAGCGTTGTTGATCTGCCCTGGCCTAGATCTGGCCAGCGCAATCAGGTCCTTCACCGAACGCACCGGCAGCGACGAGTGCACCGCGAGGACAATCGGCGAGTCCGAAAGCCGTGCCACGGGCTGAAAGTCGCGTAGCACGTTGTAGGGCAGCTTGGGGTAGAGGCTCTGGGCGACGGCATGCGTGCTGGAGGTGCCCACCATGAGCGTATAACCGTCTGGGGTCGCACGCGCCACAAACTCTGTGCCAATGCGGCCGTCGGCACCAGCACGATTTTCTACGACCATTTGCTGGCCGAGCGAGGTGCTTAGCAGGCCTGCCACGAGCCGCGCCGTGAAATCATTGGACCCGCCCGGCGCGAACGCCACGATTAAGCGTATGAACTTCATTGGATAAGTCTCCGCAGCAACAGCGTAGCTCCCGGTCCCAAAGCCTGCTGCAGCGGCAAGCATCATACATACACCGATATGTATTCGCATTACGTTCTCTCCTTGAATGGGGTCCATTTAATGGACGGACAAGCCTACATATGACGCCTGTTTCCTATTTTAGAACTCCCTCGTGCTCATACCATGAAATAGATTCTCGGCGATTCCATTGGAGATGTTGCTCAAGGAGATGGGCTGCGGCACGGGCATGACCTGCTGGCGGGGGCTGAAAGATTTGCAGCGCCTGGGACCAGCTACACCACGTTTTGCGGTCAAATCTGCGCAGGACCCAACTGCTGGATTTTTCCCGTGCCATTGCCGACAGTTCCTCGATCCGCGTCTTTGGGCATCGAGTTGCAACATGCCGCGTGAAACCGCGAAACTCGTGTCGAGTCAAAAACATTTCAGCTAAAACTTGGCTGTCTTTGGATAGAAACGAAACTTTCAAATGATCCTGCCGACTCGATTGCCTTCCAGGATTGCGCGATCAACAATCCGCGGAGCCACGCAGTCCCCGATAGCGTATAGTTCCTTTACGCGACCCTTGAGCGCTCGATATAGTTCATTATTCGCCGCGTTGCCCATGACAAGCACCACATTATCTACTCCGGATATTTTTCGTTCCTCATTAGTATATATGTTAAACAACGTTACCGTCCTGCCTGTGATTTCCTTAACCGCTGAATGCGGCGTAATTTTGACGCCTTTTTTGAACAGTCGCTCGTAATGGGAAGGCAGGAAACTTGCTGCGAGACCACGACCTATAGTTACTTCGCGAGTAACGATTTCTACTTTCTTCCCTTGATCAGCAAGGTACTCTGCAGTTGGAATCGTCTGCAAATGCGGATCTTCATCAATCAGCACGATATTTTTCCCTATCCTTTCTCTGTCCTGAAAGACTTCCGTCACCGTAACAACGTTTTTCTGTTCAACTCCAGGAATCCCGGAAAGTTCAGGACGAAATGAACTGTAACCGCTCCGCAACGGTATCGATCCGGTCGCCACTACTACGGAATCCGGCTTTTCCATCTCGACATCTTCCACATTTGCCTTACACCCCAGTTTCACTTTAACTCCTAGCTTTCCAACCTGATGACTGAGAAACCGTGCAACTTCTTGAAATTCGGTCCAGCTTTTCACTTTTGAATGCATATTAACTTGGCCGCCCAATTCTTTCTCGCTTTCAAAAAGGACAACCTCGTGACCTCTCTCTGCCGCAATCCTTGCCGCTTCCATTCCCGCAGGGCCACCGCCAACGACCACCACTTTCTTCTTAATCGTAGCTGGCTTGAGAGTGCCCATTCCGAGCTCTTTCTCTTGACCAACGGCCGGATTATGAATACAACTCAAACTTGCGCCCTGCTGCGTCCTCCCAAGACAACCCTGGTTGCAGGCAATACAGCGGCGGATATCTTCCAATCTCCCTTCCCGGGCCTTGTTCGGCAACTCCGGATCGCAGATCAGCGGTCGAACCATGCCCACCATGTCGGCCTGCCCGTTAGCCAGGATCTTCTCCGCAAGCGCTGGATATCTTATTCCGTTCGTGCACATTACAGGCAAACTGACAACTTCCTTGATCGCGCCGGCGAGAGCTGCAAAGGCACCTACACCTACAGGAGATGCCATATCTGCTATCCATAGCGGAAAGCGAAAACCCGTACCACCACTAATGCTTAGGTAATCTATTTTGCCCGTCGCTTCGATTTTCGTCGCAATCTCACGAGTATCTTCAATGGTTAGACCGCCGGGCGTCAGATCGTCCGCATTCATTCTCAAACCGACTACAAAATCACTCCCCACTTCTTTTCTGACCCTGTCAATAATTTCCAAGATAAGTCTCATGCGATTTTCGGGGCTCCCACCGTACTGATCCATTCGCTTGTTTGTATGCGGCGACAAGAATTCGTTCAACAGATAGCCCTGCGCGGCAAAGATCTCAACGCCGTCGTATTCTCCTGCGCGAACATTCCTGGCCCCTCTGCCATGAGCCTCGATCAACTGCGCGATGTCCTCGGCCTCCATCTCCTTTGGGATTTCGCGCAGGGTCGGACAAGGTAATGGTGAGGGCGCCCACAACGGCAGGCGATGATGAATGCTGGGGACCTGACGGCCTTGATGCGATAGTTGAGCAAATATTTTCACCCCATGACCATGAACCGGACCGGCTATCTTGCGCAAACCCGGAATTACCTTCTCATCTGACGTGACGATGCCGCGACTGCTCATTCCGTTGGGGAGAACGATAGAACCGGCCATCACGATCAAGCCTACTCCGCCCTTGGCGCGTTCGGCAAAGTAATGCGCCATTTTCTCGGTGGGTTCGCCATTCGCGTCCGCCATACGCGTCCCGTGAGGAGGATTCACGATTCGGTTGCGTATGGTCGTTGAGCCCAATTTGAGCGGGGTAAAAAGATGCTGAAATTGAGTGGTCATTTTGCGCCTTTCATCAAGGGAATCTCACTGCTTGGCTCACCGCGTAATTCGGAGAAAATGCAGAAATCGAAAATAAGCCAGCGAATACATGTCGCCCTAATAAAGCAACTTCTATCGGAGTCGCGCCACGCTCCGAGCGTGGGGAAGCAGTGAACGGAATACATGCGTAATCGAGACTTACCCCTTAGCACGTCTACATGCTGTGTAACTGATCATCCAGCGCTTCGATCCAGTGCTTGACTGGTAGATCCGTAGCGCTCTGAAGGTGAAACTGGCAGCCGATGTTGGCGGTGAGGATGGCAGACGGCGCACCGCCGGTGAGTGCCTTGATCCTATTGGCGAGCAGCCGCTGCGACAGGTCGGGCTGCAGTATCGAATAGGTGCCCGCGGAGCCGCAGCACAAATGCGTATCCGGTACCCGTGTGAGATCGAAGCCCAAGTCGGCGAGCAACGCTTCGACGTGCCCCCTCATCTTGAGACCGTGCTGAAGAGTGCAAGGGGCGTGAAATGCGACCTTTCCATGAAGGTTGAAAGGTGAAGGGTGAAGGGATTTCAGCTTGTGTTTTTCGGCGGCGATGACTTCGCTGATATCTTTCGTAAGTTCGGAGATACGCTTGGCTTTCTCTGCGTAAGCTGGATCGCGCGCCAAGAGATTACCGTAGTCCTTCACCATGACACCGCAGCCACTTGCCGTTATGACAATGGCTTCGACGCCCTGTTCGACATGCGGCCACCAAGCGTCGACGTTGCGCTTCATGTAACTGAGTGCTTCATCCTGGGAATCGAGGTGCCACGATACCGCGCCGCAGCAGCTGGCGTTCGCCGCGCGCACGAGCGTGATGCCGAGACGGTCGAGCACACGCGAGGCGGCGGCATTGGTCGCGGGTGACAGGCTCGGTTGGACGCATCCTTCGAGCGTCAGCATCTTGCGCGCGTGGCTGTTCTGCGGCCACGGCGTTGCGTGCGCGACGCGTGCCGGCACTTTGCGTTTGAGCGCTGTCGGTAGCAGCCAGCGCGCAAACTGTCCGAGTTTAAGCAGGGGATCGAACAGCGCGCGATTGGGGATCACGATGCGCAAAGCCCTGCGCTTTAAAGTATCAAAACTGCCGCGTTCGATGCGCGACTCGACCACACTCCGTCCGATGTCAAGCAAACGGCCGTATTGCACATCCGATGGGCAGTTTGTCTCGCACGAACGGCAGGTCAGGCAGCGATCGAGATGCAACTGTGTTTTTGCAGTGACTTCGTTTCCTTCAAGCGCCTGTTTTATGAGATATATTCTTCCACGCGGCCCGTCAAATTCATCGCCAAGCAGTTGGTACGTGGGACATGTCGCGGTACAGTAGCCGCAATGCACGCACTTGCGTAGGATGGCATCGGCTTCATTGCCCTCCGGCGTGTCCTTGATGAAATCCGCAAGGTTCGTTCTCATACCGCTGTTCGGCGGGGCTCGCGGTGCAAATTGAATCTATATGATGTTTGACTGGACACTATGGTCAATGCCCCAATTCGTGGACGACGAAATTCGGAGAAAGCTCACACACCGGAAAACTTCACGATCCAGGATACAAGGGCCTCTCGCCTTACTGTTCTCTTTTAACGGTGACTGGTTGAGCGCCCAAAACCGGTATTTTTATGCAATGGGCGGCAAATTCATCGAGGCCATCGGTGATGCACCCAAATACGGACAGCACATGCGATCCAGAAGGTAAACGGGCATCCGCAACTCCATAGCAAATTGAAATCTCATCAAAATCGGGACAGTAGCAAATATCCCCTGGGCGTACGAATCTGCGAGCGTTTTCGAGATCTTTGACTCCAAGCGGAACCGGGTCGACCATAAAAATCATGTCGCCCGACCAGCGGGCATGAATCGCAAAACTCTCCAAAGGCAGTGCTCGCCAAAAGGCCTCACACACTTTTGGCGCTGCCTTGTCGAGCAAGGCTACAGTTACAGAGACACCCGAGATTTCCATTGTAAATCTCCTGGCATCAGGTGCCGGCTTTGAGCCGCGGACCATGCGTTCATAAAATCGGTTCCACTTCTTCAACACTTGTTCTCGTTCTTTCTCGTCCATGATCAAATATCTCCCGTAGGAATTACGTTCCTGAAAAATAGCATCCCTGATCTTCGTTGATGACCACTTTCTGCTTAGTTCGTGATACCAACATTCATTCAGCGCCAAGAGCTGAGGTATAGTTCAAGTTGCACCCTAACTCGCGATGCCAGCGCCCCATCGCCAAGCCTACTTATTAACTGTGGCAGGTGAAAGATGGCGGATTTTGGCTAATCCCGGCTTTCTTTTGTGCGGCGCCCTGGGATTACGCTCTTTGCATGAAATGCATTGGAAGATCAGTTCAGCATCATTGCAAAGGCATGTTCAGCTATTCTTCTTTCTCAATACATTTGATTTCTTCGTACATCTCGAGAGTGACATCGCTCAGAAAAGGCACAAACTCCCGAAATCCCCGGGCTTGCTGAAATTCCTTCGTTTCATAGGCGGCTGGACTCTCCAATTCGTAGAGCGTCATGTACTTAGCCACTTTCCCGACGTTAATCCCCTTGGCTTTTGTCGGCAATGTATTTGCTCTAAAGCGGCGACCGCTTAGGAATCCCGGACAAGCCACGACGGAAGGCAAATGGACTTCGTCGTACCATTTGTTCAATTCATCTTCTTTTTCCGCCACAATGTTAAATCTTAGCAACAGAAGAGTTCTAGTTTTCATACATTCAATCCCTTCGAATTGGAATTCTCCCTGATCATTATTCTTGCTTCGCCTTGAGCACGATCGGCCCTTTGAGATGGAGAAACCCTGTTCACCGAGGTGCAAGCAGCCGCATGATCTCGGAGATGTCATCGGTGTTCTCCATTTCCGCGCTCAATTCGATCACGCGATCAGCATGGTTTTTGCGGATTGGGGTGAGTGCGTAGTCACTGCAATCCCGAAATTTTCCTGCAACCTCCTCGAGCGTCATCGGATTTTCCGGGCTTCCCTTGGCGAAGGAGACCTTCTTTGTGTAGCGTCGTCCGCCCTTGACCTTTATCTCTACCACGGTCGGCCCCGTCTGAGAAATGGTTTCTTCCTCTAGTCTGGAATCGATGACGGGAACCACCTTCGAAGCGATCTCGGCGACAGTCCGATCCTGTAAGGCTTCTGCGGAAAAATCGTCTATGACCACATTTTTCTTTGCAACAGCCACCGCAATCAGGTAGGGCAGACTGGTCTGTGCGGCCACGCGCGTCTTTGGTGCGCGCCGCTCCTCAAGCGGCACACACAACAACTCGTAGAATCGTTTCTTTAATCTGACTGTGATTTCATCGACATCCTGTGTCGAAACATTGTGTTCACGCACTATCTCCCGAGCTGCGTCAATTGCAGCATGGGTCGAACGCATCGAGGGATATGGTTTAAAGCTGAGGTTATCGCACTCGAAATGTTCGCCAAGGCCATCTGTCAATTTCCGCAGGTCACATTTTCCATTTTCATAAATCTGATACAGTCCGTATCTTCCTGAGAAAAGGTTCCTGGTGCCAGCGATGCCTCTCTGTGCCAACACGGCTGACAGGATGCCCGCCTTGGCAGAGAAAGCGGTCTGCAGCCGTGTAACGAAGACCTTGTCGTCGTAAGCTTGCATGTTTCCTGCTGCTTGGCTGTAGGCAATACCGAGGGCGCTTAGAGTTTGCTCCTCGTCTAAGCCAATTAATTTCGCTGTAGTCGCGGCAGCACCAAAAACTCCTGTGATCGAACTTATGAGAAAGCCACTTCCCCCCAGTCCTGCGGTCGCGGCGAGACTCATCCTGCACACTACATCGAGGCCAACCGCTACGGCCGCAACAAAATCGCTACCGCTCGTAACCCCTGTCGCTTCGGCAACTGCAAACGCGGTTGGGACAATCGTCACGCCTGCACGCGTGGCAGCCACTTCATGAGCATCTGTGAAGTCCAAAATATGCGCCGCAACGCTGTTCACCAGAGCGGCATTCAGAGAAGGCACTTTTCCTCCGTACACGAGGAGCGTACTTTCCGGCTTGCCGCCCCATTCCTTCACTAGGTCCGCTACATTCTTGCAGGTCGAATCCATTGTGCCAGCGACTGCGCTGGCCAGAGTATCGAGAACGTCTTTCTTGGTGATTTCCCTCGTTCTTTCAGGTAGATCCTCATACCGAGTGTTGACCACGTAGTTGGCAAGTTTGGATGTAATCTCCATCGGCTCCTCATCTCGATCGCAGTATATTATTGAGCGATAGAAAAATCTATGCGCCCGCCCACCCCACACACACGATCGGTAGGGCACCGATGCATCAGCGACTCGATTTCGCCTTTCATAGTATCGAGCTGGCCTATTCGAGTTTCACACCGGAGGCTTTAATCACTTTCGCCCATTTATCGATCTCCGACTGCACGTAAGCCGCAAACTGCTCTGGGGTGTTTCCGATTGGATCCAGCCCTTGGACGTATAAGCCCTTCTTGACCTCAGGCGTTCCGAGTACCTTGACGATTTCACTGTTCAGCGCCATAACGATGCGACGCGGTGTCCCAGCCGGCGCAAGTATCCCGTACCAAGTACTGGCCTCGTAACCTGGTAGCCCCGACTCCGAGACCGTAGGCAGGTCAGGCATTATCGATGACCTTTTCGAACTGGTAACCGCGATGGCTCGCACGCGGCGGGAGTTGATGTGCGGTATCGCGCCCGGCATGGTGATGAAGATGACGGACATTCTGCCCGCGATGAGGTCAATGATGCCGGGGCCGCTTCCCTTGTACGGAACGTGGAGCAAATTGACCCCCGCCATAGCGCTGAAAAGCTCGCCTACAAGATGCGTCGAGTTGCCGGTGCCAGCAGACGGATACATAAGCTGTCCCGGTTTTTCCTTGGCGACCGATATGAGGTCGGAGATGGTGTTTATGGGCAGGGCAGGATACACTGCCACGATAAACGGGGTTGACGCAACGAGCGAGACCGGCGCGAACGACTTGACGGAGTCGTAAGGCAGCTTGGGATACAACGTTGCGTTGACCGCTTGCGTGCTGCTTGTCATGACCAGCGTGTAGCCATCCGGGGTCGCCTTGGAGAGCAATTCCATCCCGACGATCGCGTTGGCACCGGGCCGATTGTCCACCACGACCTGTTGACCCACGTTCTTCGATATTGCGTCGGCGACGATCCTAGCCACGGCATCATTTCCGCCGCCGGGGGGAAACGGGCTGATCAGCCGTATCGGCCGATTAGGAAAATCGTTTTTGACGGATGCGCCGTGAGATGCAAACGAGCTCGTACAAAGCGCGATCGTCAAAGCGATTGGAAGAATCCGAATTCGTGTCAGCCGGCAACCCGACCACCGCGATGTCATACTATGTCGCATTACGTTCCTTTCATTACTAGTAGGCTTCAACGTTAAGCCCGGTCGTGGCATAGAGCTTGTCAAACTGCGCCTTCATCGACCTGAGGGCCGTATCCGCATAATGCTTGGTCGAGCGCAGACTCGCGACTAGGACGAGAAATAACTGAACATTGAAGCTTGGGGGACAACATAGCCGCGAATCGCACATCCACTGAGAAAAGCACCTCTCGCTTCAACGCACAGAACTCCCCTTCGATGACGGGTTTTGCATCAAGCTGCTGGCTTAGTTTATCATTCCATGGTTCCGGAAGTCTTTTCAATAAATGGTCTTTTGCAACAAGGTAGGAAGGGAGTCGTCGGTCTGAGACTGCAACCACAGAGAAACGGCGTTGAGCACGTTCGCCATCTTGTGCACCCAGCAGCGCGGCACATGGCTGCCCGGATCGACCTACTCGAGCGCGGCGCAAAACCCGAGAGCCGCGTCGCGCGCCGCCAGCAGGGGCCGACTGCCAGCCCGTGGGCTCTGAGCCCGCGCAAGACCTCGAGCCAGGACTTGGTCGACTCAGGCAGCCCGTCGCCGTTGGTGACCAGTTCCTTTTTTCCTTCCGAGGTCGCCCCCATGACCACCAGCAAGCACTGGCGGGCATCATCCTTGGTGCGCACGCACCGCCTCGACGCCTGCACGAGCTTTTGCCGTTCAACTGGATGCCGGCTCCCGTGTGACAAGCTCTTCGAGGTTTTCGAAGAGCCGCTCCTTGCACCATACAGGGCATCGCCATAACATGCACATTGCACACCGTGATGACGATGGCGAAGGCGGAGAACTTGGCAGCGGCCTCATCGACGATCGTTGATGAGTTGTGTCCAGAGCATCTGTAGCGTGATGCATTGAACTTCTGTGCTTTGTATCAACGGTCGATCTGCTTCTCCGCTTTGGCGTATTTTCCCGCGTTGCAGCTCAATCGGATCGCAGGTTAGACGCTTTGATGACCTTGTTCCACTTCTCGGTTTCAGCAACGATATGCTTCGCCGCTTCCTCGGGCGATCCCCCGAGGCGCATTATTCCCATCTTGAGCAATTGGGCTTCTGTTTCCGCGGACTTGAGTATGTCGTTGATTTCCGTATTTAGCTTCTGAATGATCGCCGCCGGCACTTTGCTCGGAGCTGCGAACGTTAACCATGTGCCTGCCTCGTAGCCCGGCACACCGGCTTCGGTCACTGTCGGGACGTTGGGCAGACTGGGCAGACGCGCTTTGCTGGCGGTACCGAGGGCGAGCAGCTTTCCCGTGGCGATATGCGCCAAGGCCCCAGTTACCGCCGGAAACAGGCTCTCAATATGGCCACCTAGCAGAGCGGATAACGCAGGGCCGGTGCCCTTGTACGGCACGTGCGTCAGATCGACCTTGGCCATGAGCTTGAATAGTTCGCCGACCATGTGGGTGGTGGAACCAGTGCCCGCCGATCCGAAATTAATTTTTCCCGGGCGCGACTTCGCCAGCGCGATGAATTCCTTGACCGTTTTCACGGGCAAAGAAGGGTGCACGACGAAGATATTTGGCGACTCGCCGAGCAGGATAACCGGCTGCAGGTCTTGGGCCGGGTTGTACGACAACTTGGTGTAAATCCCATAGGCCGCATGGATGCCGATCGTGCCTAATAGAAGCGTATACCCGTCGGCGGGCGAGCGCGAGACCAGTTCAGCACCGATCTGGCCACCCGCGCCAGTCCGGTTTTCAACGATTACCTGCTGCCCGAGAGTGGACGTAAGGCGCTGCGCAAGGATCCGCGTCAGCGAATCACCCGCGCCGCCCGGCGCAATGGGGACGACGACGCGTATGGGCTTGGACGGGAAGGCCTGGCCATGGGCGTTGACTGACCACGCCGCCAACAATAGCCAGAGCAGATGAAGCCCTCGCTGATAGAGTCGGCCAAGCCGTAATCCTGTTTGGGCTACTTTCATCATCATTTATGAGTTTGATGGTTAATAGACAGGAACGTGAATCGCATAAGTATTATATTTTAGCTTCCTCATCCCTGTCAAAACGCGCCTTGCCTTGAAGCCTCGGGGAGAATCTGCAATCACCCTGGTCAAGTGCCATTGACAAACGCCACCTGCGGCCTGGAACCTTGAGGCTGCGCCTTATCACCGTTGCCTCGGGTGCTCTAGCCCACGCGCGCACCGTGGCGATCAGTTTGGATACGCCGGAGGTCCAATTACCCATCCGAATGACGCCCAACTGGTCGATAATCATGTTTTCCTAGCACAGTCCATGGAGGTTGGTGACGATGTGTCGCGGCGGCGAACTCGGCCAACCTCCAGGCTACGTTCGCCCGATACCACTGCCGGATGCGCCGAGCCCAAGCCGTCTTTGGCGATGGCCATGCTGGGAAATCGTTTCAAAAAGGGGCCTTGCCAGTGGTGCAGGCGTGCGCAGCTTTGCTGCCGCTCACAAAGCCTCAATTCGCCTGGAGGCCCGCAGCCTGGACCGCCTTGTGCCACTTGGCGATTTCCTGCTTAATGAAAGAGGAGAACTCCGCGGGGCTGTTCGTTGCCGGGTCGGCCCCCAGTACGGCCAGGCGCTCACGGGTGTCCGGGGATTGTATGATCCTTGTGAGCTCGCGGTTCAGACGCTGAACGATGCCAGCCGGCGTCGCGGCAGGCGCGAGCATGCCGTACCATGTTGTGACGTCGAACCCGGGCAACCCGGCTTCGCCAACCGTCGGCACGTCAGGGAGCACCGCGGAGCGTTGCGGGGCGACAATGGCGAGCCCGCGCAGCCGCCCTGTCTTGATGTGCGGCGCTGAAGCCGAAATGCCGATAAAGAGTAGTTGTAGCTGCCCGGAGATCACGTCGGTCATCGCTGGAACCGAGCCCTTGTAGGGAACGTGCAGGAGATTGATGTCAGCTGAGATCTTGAACAGCTCAGCCGCGAGGTGGCCCGAAGTACCGCTTCCGCCCGAGCCGTAGTTGAGCTGCCCGGGCTTCGCCCGTGCGAGCGCGATGAACTCCTTCAGCGTCTGCGCCGGTAGCTTGGGCGTAGAGACTATCACGTACGGGATTGTTGCCACGAGGCCGACCGGCGCAAAGTCCCGGACCGGGTCATAGTCAAGCTTGTGGTAAAGGCTAGGGATGATCGCGAAACTCCCGGCGACAAGCACCAGCGTGTAGCCGTCGCCCGGTGCGCGGGCAGTGAGTTCGATGCCGAGATTACCCCCGGCGCCGGCACGGTTGTCGATCACCACGGGTTGGGCGAGCGCTTCCGAGAGCCGCTGGCCGATCAGCCGGGCGAGCAAATCGGTCCCGCCGCCGGGCGAGAACGGCACGATTAAGCGAATCGGCTTGCTGGGGTACTGTGCCGCAGCAATGGTCGCTGTTAGGGCGTTGGACGACGCCACCGTCAGCAATAGCCAGAGGAGATGAGGCCCTCGCTGGCAAAATTGGCCAAGCCGTGATCGAAATTTGATTGCGTTCATACTCTCGAACCTCAACGGTTTAAGGAAGTTTGAATCAGTAGCCACGAGGCGCGAGCCAGATGCGAACTGATCGTGGGCTTGTGATGGTATCTTACACACGCCTATTGTGAATTGCCACATGCAAGCGCATTGGGCGCCCTGCCGTGGGAGCGTGAACCTTTTCGAGCAAGGCCTTCGTCATGATTATCTTGACGCATCCGCCTACTGCCCACTACCAGTCCCTCTCTTTCTTGAAGCCGCGTAATCAGAGTGGATTCAAGTCTGAAGTGTAACAGCGGGACAGGCGAGTTTAGCTGTTTCATTAATAGCCCACGAGGGTTTTGAAACCGAGGCATTTTCTGGGGCGGTGATTCAGACGGTGCATGGCGAAGGATGAAAATTTGTTTCGGAAGGGAGCCTGATTTCCGGTGTTGGCAAGCTGCCGTTTAACACCGACGGCGGAGGGCTCTGCAATAAACATCCGACCAGCCGTGAGCTGTTCATAGCGGTTATGCCGGGACACGGTAAAGGGAGCGGTTACTCGCTAACAGCTCCGCCACTGCCTCGCGAGTCCACTTAGACGACACCAACTGCACGAAGTCATAGACGAAGCCGCGCCGAGGCCCGTCACGCCTTAAACTGATCTTTGCGATCGATGCCGGAAAGATATGGTCGGCGGCTACAATCCTGAGATCTCGGTCCCGTTTGGGTTCGATCGCCATTTTGAGGACTACCCCCACTCCAAGCCCGGATGCCACGTAAGCCTTTACCACATTGGCGTCAGCGGCCTTCATCGCGATATGCGGCGCAAGTCCCCGCCTTTGAAACTCACGGTGCACAACGATGCCCGAATTGAAGGTTTCGTTGTAGGTGATAAGAGGGTAATTCGCGATGTCCTCAATACTTACGCGAGTCAGCTGTAGCAGTGGATGTTTGCGCGGAACGATCAGGCAATATTCAATTGGGTAGGCATCAAGAGTGATTACGCTGGCCGGTAATTTCCCTGGTACCGTGCCGACGCCTAAATCGATTTCCCCTGATGCCACGGCGTTGACGATCTCGGCAGGCCTGCCCTGCATCATCTCCAAACTGACCGCCGGATAGGTTTCAGAGAAACGCTGCACGGCTTGGAGCAGGGCGTACCTGGCGTGCAGTGGCGAAGTGCCGATTCTGAGCGTGCCGCTACTTTCCGCCTGCGTTTGAGCGGCAAGCCCGAGCAGTAATTTTTTGTCGCTCATAACTCTTCTCGCAAGCGCGAGCGCTTCACGCCCCGCATCGGTCACACCCGTCAGCCTATTTCCCTTGCGGATGAAGATCTCGACGTTAAGCTCGTGTTCGAGCGCTCGGACCATTTTGCTCACTCCCGGCTGGGTCATGTGTAGCGTGTCAGCGGCGCGCGACACATTGAGGCCACTGTCCGCGACCGCGCAGATACACATCAGCTGCTGTAACGTCATCTAGATCATGCCTTTTTTGGAATGATACACACGAAAATTGTCATTGGAAAGAATGATGATAAATGGCTACGATGTTCCGGTGATCAGATTAGGTGGAAACTATGGCAGACCATGAATCGGACGTTGTCATCGTAGGTTACGGCGGCGCGGGAGCTGCCGCTGCCCTTGCGGCCGTCTATGCGGGCGCAAAAGTTCTTATCCTCGAAAAAACTCCCGAGGGCGGGGGCAACACGAAATACTCCGGCGGCGTGATGCGAACGTACCCGGATCCGAATAAGGCTGCAGACCATATCGAAACGCTGTGCGATGGAACGACAGAACGCGATGTGGTGGAGGCTTTCGTCAGGGAAGGGAACCGCAACTCTGAGTGGGTGAAAGGGATGGGAGGGGAAATCATCCCCGTGTCGACGGGTCCGAGGTTTCCCTATGCTCTGCCGCTGGCGACATTTCCCTCAATTCGAGGTGCTGAGGGCATAGGCCCCAGGTGGCGCGTTAAAGGCGCTGGAGAGGCTGCGGGAATCGACTTGTGGGTGCTCCTTTCACGCAAGGTGGCAGAGGCGAAAATCAAGATTTTGTACTCCTCGCCCGCGAAGAAGCTGCTTGTCGAAAAGGGCGTAGGGGTAACCGGTGTCGTTGCCGCGAGCGGCGACAAGGACGTCAAAGTACGGGCGAAGCGAGGTGTCATTCTGACTTGCGGGGGGTTCGAGTATGACACTTGCATGCACCTCAACTACCTGGGGCAGAGTTACTACGGGATCTGCAATCCCGGAAACACCGGAGATGGCATTCGTCTGGCTGGGGAGATCGGCGCGGACCTGTGGCACATGAACGCGGCAGCATCGACGCTGGGTTACAAGTTCCCGGAATTCGAGTTCGCGATCAGGCACTCCATGCCGTACGCCGGGTTCATCTATGTTGATCAGACAGGCAAAAGGTTCATGGACGAGCCCGGCACCGAGACGCACATGTCGTGGGCGACGATTTCCCGCATCGACACGAAGACCTTGGAAAGGATTCGCGTTCCCTCCTATCTGATTTTCGATGAGGACACGCGCATGAGAGGCGCCGTTGCCACAACGAACCGCGGAAAAGTAAGCGACGTTTATCAATGGAGCGAGGACAACGGTGTGGAAATTCGCAAAGGCTGGATCAAAGCGGCAGAAAGCATCGCCGATCTTGCTTACCAAATCAAGATTCGGTCGGATTGCTTGCAGCGAACGCTCTCAGAATACAACCTGCAGTGTGTCGCCGGCTATGACCCGGAACACGGCCGGTCGCCGCATACGCTCGTTCCGATTGGAAGAGCGCCGTACTACGCCATGGAGCTGCAGCCTTGCGTTTTCAATACGCAGGGAGGGCCAAAGCGAAACTCCAGAGCCCAGGTACTGGACGTCTGGGGCAACCCCATCCCGCGGCTTTACAGCGCAGGAGAGCTCGGCTCTCTATGGAACCGGAACTATCCCGGCGCTGGGAACGTGAGCGAGGCGCTGGTCTTTGGCCGCATCGCGGGAAAGAACGCGGCAGGTGAGCAGAGTGTCATCGCGTGAGGCCGAAGAGCGAAACGTGTTTCGTGCAGGTTGCCACGCTCGTCGACATGCGCCGTAGTCGCGTGATGGAACAACCCGCTTTCCCGCCGGAGCTCGTGCCGGTCTTCAACAGCCTGGAGCGGTTCGAGAACCCGTTTCAAAGTGCTCCCGCCGAGCGCGCCGACTGGACTAAGGAGCTCAAACAACCCGTTACACGGTTGTCCGAGGTGGCTGTGGCGGGTAAAACAGTCGAGTACCTGTTTTTCGTCAGTTGCGTGGGCTATTATGTGTCGCGCAACCAGAAGATCGCCCTAGCGCTTGCCCGCATCCTGCAGGATGCAGGAATCCGCTTTGCGATTCTCGGCAAGGAGGAATCCTTTACCGGCGACCTTGCCCGGCGCAGGGGGCGTGAGTATTTGGCACAGCAGCTCGCGGTGAAGACCATCGAGAAGCTGAATTTCAACAACGTCAGGAAAGTGATTACGGCGTATCCTCATTGTTTCAACGCGATCCGCAACGAGTATCCGCAACTCGGCGGCAACTTTGAAGTAGTGCATCACAGTCAGCGCATTGACGAACTGATTGCCGCGGGTCGCCTGAGGCTCGATGCGGCTTCGGCGATTGCGCTGGGCGATGTCAAGTATCACGACCCGTGCTATCTCGGCCGCTACAACCGGCTGTTCGACGAACCACGAGGCGTGAATGGCGCATTGGCCGGTGCCGACCTCGTGGAAATGCCTTGCAACCGCAAGCAGTCCTTCTGCCGTGGCGGAGGGGGTGGTAGGGCCTTCCTGAAAGACCAAGGCAGCATCCGCATCAACGAGGCGCGAATGCGTGAGGCGCTGAAAGACCGCATTGGTGGCGTTGATACCAGGTCGAAAGTGCGTGCGCTGGATCTCGCGGAGCCTGTGGCAGGGTCGTTGAAAACGGCACCGGGTGCTCTTGTTGTCAGCGATGCAAGGGCTTTAAGCCAGTTGTAGCCATAACCACCGACTGAGGGAGAAAACCGATGACAAAAAGTTACGTCCTTACCGTGATCGCCGCCGTTTTCACGTGCGCGTGCACGACGCACGCGGCTCAGCTCGACTATCCCACGCGCCCCGTCCGTGTCGTCGTGCCGTACCTCCCCGGCGGGTCGGTCGATTTCGTCGGCAGGGTGCTCGCGCAGAAGCTCTCCGAAGCATGGGGCCAGTCAGTCGTGGTGGACAACCGTGCAGGTGGGGCCACCAACATTGGCGCCGAGATCGTTGCGCGGGCTGCGCCAGACGGCCACACGCTTTTCATGGCCAGCGTCGCCAGCAGCGTCAATATGACGCTTTACAACCGCCTTTCCTACGACATTGTCAAGGACTTCGCGCCGGTGAGCTTGCTGACGATCATACCCAATCTCCTCGTGCTCCATCCCTCCGTGCCGGCCAAGTCGGTCAAGGAGTTGATCGCGCTCGCCAAGGCAAAGCGGCCCGAGCTTACCTATGCTTCAGCCGGCATCGGCAGCTCCACCCACCTGGCGGGCGAGGTATTCAAGGCCATGGCGGGAGTGGACATCGTACACGTGCCCTACAAGGGAGGCGGCGGTGCGGTCATCGACCTGCTGGCGGGGCGTGTGGCGATGTACTTCAGCACGATACCAAGTTCGCTCCCTTACGTGAAAGCCGGCAGGCTGCGCGCGCTCGCCGTCACCAGCGCCAGGCGTGCGAAGTCATTGCCTGATCTGCCCACAGTGGCCGAGTCGGGCGTGCCGGGCTACGAGACGCAGGCGTGGAACGGGTTGATGGCGCCCGCAGTCACACCGCAGGATGTCGTGACCCGGCTGCATACCCAGGTCATGCGCATCCTGGCGTTGCCCGACGTGAGGGAGAAGTTCGCCGCGCAGGGTGCGGAGGTCGTCGCGAGTTCGCCTGCGGAGTTCGCGGCATTCATCAAGGCCGATATCGCTAGATACGCGATAGTGGTGAAAAGCGCGGGACTCAAAATCGAATGAATTTCCAGTAAGGAGCACAACGATGAGGGTCAAACGTATCGAGCATGTCGGTGTGGTGGTGCGGGACCTGGAAGCGAGCAGGCGACTATGGGAAGACTGCTTAGGCATTCCTCTCGGCAGTGTCGAGCAGTCGTCCGTACGCGGGCTCGCGCTCTATCCGGTCGGCGAGTCCATGGTCGAGCTGCTTGCGGGACTGACGCCCGACCACAAATTTTCGCGCATGGTCGCCGAAGGAAAGGGCGGGTTAAATCACATATGCTTTGAAGTCGAGAATATCGACGAAGCGCTTGCGGAGCTGAAGGCAAAAGGAGCGCCGCTGCTCGACGAGGTGGCACGCGTTGGCCACGCCGGCTGCCGCATTGCCTTTCTCGACCCGGCAGGCACGGAGAACTGCCTCATTGAGCTCGCGGAATTACCCGTGGAATCGGCAAGTCACGCGTGAGTCGCTGTTCAGGCGCCAAGGAAACAGAGTCCAGTCATAAGAGTGGATAGTTATGTGGGACCATGAATCGGACGTTGTCATCGTAGGTTACGGCGGCGCGGGAGCTGCCGCTGCCCT
>JACQOI010000093.1 GCA_016202615.1 Betaproteobacteria bacterium | reverse complement strand
CTGCTTGACGATGCGATGGCCCACGGAGTGAACCCCGCGCTGCACAAGCTGCCTTTCGACCCCATCAAGGACTTCGCGCCGATCGGGATGATCGTGATCAATCCCAACTTTCTGCTCGTGCATCCGTCCTTTCCCGTCAAGACGGTGAGTGACGTGATCAGGCTCGCAAAGGCGCGCCCAGGCGAGATTATTTTCGCGTCCGCCGGCGTCGGTACCTCGGCACACCTCGCCGGCGAGCTGTTCAAGTACATGGCCAAGATTGACATAGTTCACGTGCCCTATAAAGGCGGCGGCCCGGCGCTCGTGGATCTGATCGGCG
This sequence comes from Betaproteobacteria bacterium, assembly GCA_016202615.1. Classification (GTDB taxonomy): domain Bacteria; phylum Pseudomonadota; class Gammaproteobacteria; order Burkholderiales; family SG8-41; genus PALSA-1004. The sequence goes on along the minus strand of JACQOI010000093.1, from coordinate 12,605 downwards.
GTCAAGTGCAGCTGTACTTTGCCAACATCGCCTCCGGTCTGCCGCACGTGAAATCCGGGAAGCTCAAAGGCATTGCGGTGACCTCGACCAGACGCTCGCGATCAGCGCCGGAGTTTCCGACCATGGCCGAATCCGGCTTGGCGGGTTTTGAACTTCATGAATGGAACGCCCTGTTCGCGCCCGCCGGTACGCCGCCGGAGATCATCGCCAGACTCAATACTGAGCTTGGGAAAATCCTGCGTACGCCCGAGATGCAGGAGCGCTTCTTTCAAATGGGCGCGGAAGCTGCACCCGGCACCCCCGGGCAACTCGGCGATTTCGTCCGCAGCGAGATTGCGAGATGGGGCAAGGTCGTCAGAGACGTCGGGATCAAGGTCGATTAGCCGGAGACAACCGACGCGGCGAGTTCTTTTTGTGATGCTCTTTCTTCGGTTTCCGCGAAGCGCGCGTCGGTAAGCAGGTGAGCAAGGCCCAATGCACTGCACAGGCGCTGATATTGGCGGTCCTCGTTTGCGCCCAGCGTGAGCTTACTTTCGTGCGTCTCGTATATAATTGCAGTTCAAATCACAACGAAGAACAAGCCATGTTTGCCCTGCCTCAGCCGATTCAGACCGAAGTATTCGCCGAAGTGCCGCAATCGCTACGCAAGGCCGGCGTGCCAGCCGAGCGCATCGCCGCCGGACGCGGTGCGCCGGCGGCCGGCTGTTTTCTGGAAGGGCCCTCGTTCGACCGCGCCGGCAATCTCTATTTCGTCGATAACACCTACGGCCGCATCTTCCGCGCCTCGCCGCAGCGCAAGGTCGAGGTGGTCGCCGAGTACGACGGCGAGCCGAACGGCCTTAGGATCCACAAGGACGGCCGCATTTTCGTCGCCGATTTCAAGAACGGCATCATGCTGCTCGACCCGGCCAGCGGCAAAGTGACGCCGGTGGTGTCACGCTACCAGACCGAGCATTTCAAGGGCGTCAACGATCTGGTGTTCGCGAGCAACGGCGATCTCTATTTCACCGACCAGGGACAGACCGATCTCGTTAACCCGACCGGCCGCGTCTACTGCCTGACCGCCGCGGGGCAGTTGCGCTGTATCGCCGACAACGCGCCGAGCCCGAACGGGCTGGTGCTCAATCTCGAGGAAAACGTGCTCTACCTCGCGGTGACGCGCGCCAACGCGGTGTGGCGGCTGCCGTTCACGCCTTCCGGTATGGTCGCCCGCATGGGTTTGTTCATTCAGCTCTCGGGCGGGCGCGGCCCCGACGGCATGGCGCTCGATGACTCCGGCGGGCTGGTGGTTGCGCATCCCGATATGGGCGCGGTATGGATCTTCAATCATCGCGGCGAGCCGCTCTACCGCGTGCAATCCTGTCGCAGCGATATCGTAACCAACGTCGCCTTTGGCGGCCCGGACCGCAAGACGATTTACATCACCGATTCCGGCAGCGGTTGCATCCTGATGGCGCGCGTGCCGACGGCCGGCCGCGTGCTCTACTCGCACATGTAGGTAAGGAATCCTCGGTCCTCAATCCGCTTTGGCACCCGACATCTTCACCACCTTCGCCCATTTCTCGAAGTCATTCTTGATGATCGCGGCAAATTCTTCCGCCGTGCCGCCGACCGGATCGGCACCTTGCGCATAGAGCTGTTTGCGGAGCTCAGCGCTGCGCACCCCGTTGTTGAGCTCGGCGTTGATACGGCTCACGATCAGCTTCGCGGTGCCGGCGGGCGCCAGCACGCCGAACCAGTTGGTCACTTCGTAGCCGGGCACGGTTTCGCCGATCGTCGGTAGCTCGGGCACGGCGCCCGAGCGCTTGGCCCCGGTCACGGCGAGCCCGCGCAATTTGCCGGCCTTGGTTTGCGGGATCAGCGGCACCGCACTCGCGATCGTTACCCGCACCTGCCCGGCGAGGAGATCGGTGAGCGCGGGGCCCGCGCCCTTGTATGGTATGTGTACCATGTCGATGCCCGCCATGCTCTTGAACAGTTCCATCGCGAGATAGTTGGGGCTGCCGCCCGAGGCGTAGTTGATCTGGCCCGGACGCGTCTTGGCGTACTCGATCAGCTCCTTCACCGATTTCACCGGCAATGACGGGTGCACCGCGAGCATCAGCGGCACCGCCACGAACTGCACTACCGGCGTAAAGTCCTTGATCGCGTCATATCCATATACAACCTTACCGTAGAGATGCGGATTGATTACGTGCGGGATCGAAGTAAACAACAGCGTATAGCCGTCAGGCGCGGCGCGTGCTGCGATTCCCGTGGCGATCGCTGCACTTGCGCCGCCCCGGTTGTCCACCACCACCTGCTGGCCGAGGCTTTCGCTCAGGCTTTTCGCCGCAATGCGTCCGAGGATATCCGCCGCGCCGCCAGGCGGAAAACCCACCACCATGCGGATCGGCTTGGTCGGGTACTGCTGCGCTTGTGCCAACGAGGCGCCGACGATGCTAATAAGAGAAATGACTCCCAGCGTTAATCTCATCGTTCCACCTCCCGAAAATGCCGATTATAATCAATACCTGCGCTCCGCAAAATCCCGCTCGGGGTGAATCCAGACCTCGCTGCGCGACGGCAGCCGATCGGCGGGCTCGGGCTGAGGGTGCTGAAGTCAGCGCCGAGCAGCCCGGTGGCCAATGCGATCTGCGAGCGGATGATCGGAACGATTCGACGTGAATGTCTGGACGGGCTGATTTCTGTATCGGAGTCGCACCCGCGATCGATTCTGAAAGAATGGATGACCTATTACAACAGGGCGCGTCCGCACCTGACAGGTTATACTATCAGGGTCGTGCCGGCACCGCAGAGCGATAGGATGCAGCGCCAAGTTGCCAAGACCGGATTCCAACGAGAAGACTAGGAGGCCTTTATGGCGAGACTACCGCTTGTGACCAGGGAAAGTATTCCTGAAGACCAGCGCGCCATCGGGCGCACCGGGCACCGATCCGGCATCACTGCAGCGTTGCATAGTCACAGGACGCCGGCGACGGGCGCATTGATGTTCCTATTTCCTGTCGCTTCGCTGAGAAAGATGAGTAAATGTTATTGACTGAAAGTTTGCCGACCACAGACCTTTCTCATTTATTTAGCCCACGAGGAGTGGCTGTTATCGGAGCTTCTCCGGGCAGGACTCGGATCGGGGCGCAAGCGCTGGAAGCGTTACGCACCAATGGATATCGAGGCAAGATTTATCCTGTCAACACCAAGTACGACGCAATCGGAGATTTGAAATGTTTTCAATCAATCGCTGACCTGCCGCGTCCTTGCGATGTCGCAATCGTTGCGATCGGAGGCAGCCACGTTCCCGGTGTGCTACGACAGTGTGGCAAGGCGGGGATTGATTTCGCTATCGTTTTCTCGGCGGGCTTTAACGAGATCGGAACACGCGGGGCTGCCGCACAAGATGAACTCGAAAAGGCGATGCGGGAAAGCGGTGTGCGCGTCGTTGGTCCAAATTGCCAGGGGATCATGAATATACGCGAACGCGTGATGTGCGGTTTCGGATCTATCTTCATGAACCGTTCGCTAAGTCATGGCGAGGTCGCCATGGTGAGTCAGAGCGGCGGATTTGGTTACGGCGTTCTAGGACATGCTCACTACGCTGGAATTGGATTCAACTATGTCGCTTCTGCGGGCAACGAGAGCGATCTGACCACGCTGGACTTCTTGGAATACGTGATAGAGCAGGACGAAGTCAAGATTGTTGCTACCTATATGGAAGGCATTCGTGACGGTTATCGTTTGCGCCGGTTAGGTGATCGCGCGTTGGCATTGGGTAAGCCGATCCTGGTGTGGAAAGTCGGTAACACTGAGAAAGGAAAGAGAGCTGCGGCATCACATACCGCTAATTTGACCTCAGATTATGAGCTCTACCGCACGGCGTTCGCTGAGGGAGCGTTCATCGAGATCGATGACGTAGATGACATAATAGATATTTCCCGAGCGTTCCGCGCCAGGAAACTGCCGAGAGGAAACAAAGCGGCGATTATCACGGTGTCTGGCGGTGCTGGAATTCTGTTCGCTGATCGTTGTGACCAGAGAGGGCTTCGTCTTACCGAGCTTACAGGGAGCAGTCTGTCGGAGCTGAAAGCCTTTCTCCCCGAATATGCGTGCCTCGAAAACCCATTCGATCTGACCGCCCAGGTTATGAACGATCCCTCTCACTTCAATCGCGCGGTCAGGGTTATCGCAAATGACCCGAATGTCGACATTATCATGATGCGTGCGGCACAGACTCTGGCAAAAGGAGAGCAGTTAACGGAGCTGGCCGGCATCATGGAATCCACAGGTAAGCCAATACTTCTCGCTTGGGGTGCCCCCCCAGATCGTACAAGCCAGGATATAAAAGCTCTTGAAAGCATGCATATCCCGTGGCACGCGACACCGGGGCGTGCAACGCTGGCGGCTGCGGCACTCGTCAAATTCTCAACCCGAGTCGCAAGTTCCGCGGGGGCAAGCGCGGTCGAGCTGATGAAAAAACGAATTCCCCTGCCTAACGCTGGGGCGGTAATTGATGAATACGAAGCCAAGCGGTTTCTACAGTCGCTTGGCGTTGCGTCGGTGCGGGAAACGTTGTTCACGTTGGACGAGATCAGGGCTCTGAAGGAGCTTCCATTCCCGGCGCCTCTCGTCGTGAAAGTTAATTCCCGCGATATACCTCATAAAACCGAGATTGGCGGGGTAAGGCTTGACATCAACGGCCTCGATGACCTGAAACGTACTGCTGAAGAGATCGATACATCTGCTCGAAGGTTTGCTCCAAAGGCAAAAATCGAGGGCTTGCTCGTGCAGCAGCAGCTAAGGGGCACGGAAGTTATCATTGGCGTTAAGAACGATGCCTGTTTCGGACCTGTCGTGATGTTGGGTATTGGCGGCGTATTTACTGAAATCATCAAGGACGTCTCCTTTCGATTCGCGCCATTTAGTGAAGCGGTAGCGAGATCCATGCTGTCTGAGATCCGAGGGGGAGTGCTATTAACAGGATATCGCGGAAAGCCGATGGCGGATATCGAAGCACTGATCAAACTACTCGCCTTAGTATCTCAAATCGCGCATGTCTACCGGGACGAAATTGCGGAGATAGATCTGAACCCGGTCATCGTCGGAAATGAAGGTCAGGGGGCGGCGGTCGCCGACGCACTCGTAGTAATAAAGCCATCGTCCCGAGGGCAGGCAATAGAGGGGATTTGAAAGTGGTTCGGTGGAAGGACGTCGTCACGCGGGCGAAGATCCCGCTCAACGATTGAGCTGCGGGGGCGAAGCGGTGGCTTCGACTGCCATGCCGGCACGGAACTGCAGCGTGCCGCGGGCATTGACGACAGCGCACAGCGCCTCAAGCCCTTCGCTTAGTCCGTGGAAATTTGGAGCCTCGCCGGTGACGGTGAGGTCTTTTTGTTCTCGCGCTGTGGCTGGCCCGGTTGCGTTGATTGAGAAAGCCACCAAAGGTTAACTCGCGCGGCCCTGCATAGCATCTAGCGCTTGGAATTAGCCGCTTTTATCATTTGCCTTGCAATCACCAACTGTTGGATTTGGCTCGTTCCTTCGTAGATTCGGAACAGCCGCACGTCGCGATACATTCTTTCTATTCCGTAATCTGCAATATAGCCCGCACCACCGAGTATTTGAACCGCACGATCCGCGATGCGTCCCACCATTTCAGAGCAAAACAACTTACAACATGACGCTTCCATTCTAACGCTACCGCCTCGATCGCGCAGGCGAGCAGTTTCTAATATCATTGACCGCCCCGCGAGAGCCTCGGTGCGGCTGTCTGCAAGCATAGCCTGTATCAACTGAAATTCCGCAATCGGTTTGCCAAATTGCCGGCGATCAATCGCATAAGTCAGAGCCTCATGGATCAAGCGTTCCGCCGCGCCAATACAGGCGGACGCGACGTGCAGACGCCCCCGATCAAGAAGCCTCATGGCCATATCAAACCCGCCACCTTCCTTACCGAGCAAAGAGGTGTTGGGGATGACGCAGTCTTCAAATATTACGTCACATATATGAGCTCCTTGCTGTCCCATTTTTTTGTACGGCTTCCCAAGTGAAAGACCCGGGGAACCGCGTTCTACCAGGAATGCCGAGACGCCACTTTTGTTACTGCTGCGGGGATCCGTGCGGGCAAATACAGTAAATAACCCAGCCTTCGGTGCATGGGTGATGAATCTTTTGGTGCCGTTGAGGATCCAATTATCTCCTTGCTTAACCGCCTTTGTCTTGAGTGATCCGGCATCCGAGCCTGAGCCTGGCTCGGTTAGAGCGAACGATGCAATAATATCTCCAGACGCAATCTTTGGCAGATATTTCTGCCTTTGCTCCTCTGTACCGGCAACGACAATTCCCTGGCTGCCGACACCATTATTAGTTCCAATCAACGATCGAAATGCGGCTGATGCAAAAGAAATTTCAAAAACTACACGCATTTCCTCTTCCACCGAAAGCCCCAGCCCCCCGTATTTCTCGGGTGCGGTTAATCCGAACAGGCCCAACTTTCGCATGTCTGCAATTATGTCGTCTGGAATCTGATCTTCTTTAGACACGCGCGACTCGGCGGGCAATAGCCGTTCCCGGACGAATCGCGTTACGTTGTTCAGAAGCTGATCAAATGTTTCAGCGTCTAGTGCCAAAATTCACCTCCGTACTTTAGAGCCAAGAGCCCGGCCACCTGATACCGGTCAGCTACAAGTCAATTATCAACGATATCGCGTCAAAGCCGGCCTGCGCTTCTTACCCAACTGTCGCGCTATTCAACTTTCAAACCGCTCGCCTTAATCAACTTGGCGTTCTGCGCGAGCTCGCTGCGAATAAATGCCGCAAATTGTTCCGGTGTGTTGGTTTGCGGCTCGAGGCCTTGCTTAAAAAGCGCTTCCTTCATCTCGGGAGTGTTGACAAGCTTGCCGAGCAGTGCGCTAAGCAGCACGATGATGTCTTTGGGCACGCCTGCTGGCGCGAGCACGCCGACCCATACACCAGCGCGATTGTAACCGGGCAATCCCGACTCGTCGATCGTAGGTAGCGACGGCATCAGCGATGCGCGCTTCGCGCTGGTAACCGCGAGCGCCCTGAGCTTGCCGGCCCCGAGGAGAGGCAGCACCGACGCGATGCCCGAGATAAGCATGTCGACCTGACCACTCGCGGTTGCGACGGCACTCTCCGACCCACCCTTATACGGCACGTGGCCTATATTTACTTTAGCCATCAATTTAAAAAGCTCGCCCGAAAGATGCGGCGTACCTCCGACGCCGGACGATGCATAATTGAGTTTGCCCGGCTGTGAGCGTGCTAGCGCAATCAACTCCTTGACGTTGCGCGCCGGCACCGATGGATGAACCACGAGCACTTGCGGCCCGGTTACTACCAGTGATACCGGCATTAAATCACGTTCCAAGTCGTACGGAAGCTTGGCCCGCAGTACGGGCACAACCGCGTCGCCAGCCGTTGCCATCAACAGCGTATAGCCATCCGCAGGGGATTTAGCCACCCTTTCAACTGCGATTGAACCGTTGGCGCCGGTGCGATTCTCGACGGTCACGGGCTGGCCCAGGTGCTCGGATAATTTCTGTGCGACCATGCGCGCTGCAACGTCGGTCGAGCCGCCCGTAGCGTATCCTACAACGAGGCGAATCGGCTTGACGGGATAATTTTGCGCTAACGAGTCAAAAAACCACAAATTAGCGCACGCGACGATTACCGAAAACAATCGCAATAGGCTTCGTCCTGGTTTCCGCATGACGTCTCCTCTTTCTTTGGTAATTTCTATATTCCAGGCCGTCGTGACCAGCAACGCTTTCCGCGCGGCGGTGTCCCGGCAGCAGTTGAAGGTTGGGGGATGGCGCTTTCCATAGTAAATTGGAGAATATCGGGGTTGCCAATCATGAACCGGTTAATATAGTGTACTACGAAGAAGCACAAGAAGAAAATGCCGGTGAGGGCGTCGGCGATGATGCTGCGGCGCGATGACCGATCGGGCTTGGCGAGCCATTTCGCCGAGCGCGGAGCGCTGCTCTTGCCGATGCTGCAACTCGTCGAGAGGGGGCGGCAGACAATCGCTGCGGTGATGAACGAAGCCGGGCGCGGGGTGGCGATTCCGCTGTATGATCGGCTGCGAAACCATGCGCAGCTTGGCTCGTGCATGAGCGAGAATGAGAAGCTTTTGAAATGGCTTTGTCAATAGAATATACAGATGAAGTTTGAGAGATTATTTCAACAAGTAAATATCGGGGTGATGTCGGTTAAGAACCGGATTGCCATGCCACCGATGGGCACCGGCTTCGCTACGAAAGAAGGTTTAGTCACCGAGCAAACATTGGATTATTATGAAGCACGAGCTAGGGGCGGCGCCGGTTTGGTTATCGTGGAGTGCACCTGTGTTGATTTTCCCCGCGGTATACACGCTTTACACCGGTTAGTCATCCATGACGATAGTGCGGTTCCGGGGTTGACGAGGTTGGCCCAAGTGATCAAAAAGCACGGCGCCAGAGCCGGCATCCAGTTGCATCACGCTGGCAGAATAGCCAGATCCAAAGTTACTGGCTTACAGCCCGTAGCCCCATCCGCCATCCGGCATCCTGCCGCCTCCTACCCACAGGGTGAAGTACCTCATGAATTAACCGCATCAGAAATCTCTGATATCGTTGATCTCTTCACCGCGGCAGCGTCTCGCGCAAAGAGGGCGGGTTTTGACGGAATAGAAATACATGCCGCTCATGCGTACCTCTTGGCTGAATTTCTATCCCCGTTCTGTAATAAGCGCCACGACAGCTACGGCGGCGGTATAGAAAATCGAGCTAGAATGCTGATTGAAGTGCTGAAATCTGTCCGAAAATCGGTCGGAGATGACTATCCCCTTTGGTACCGGATCAATGGTCGTGAGTACGGGTTAGAAGATGGCTTTACTCTCGACGACGCCAAAGCGGTGGCTCAAATGTTGAATAGCACCGTTGATGCCATACACGTTTCTGCTTGGGGTTATGGGCGGAGTGCTTTGGCCAATTGCCCTGATAAACCGGGGGCACTCCTCCCCTTGGCAGAAGAGATCAAGAAAGTTGTCACCGTGCCGGTGATTGCAGTGGGAAGACTGACTCCAGAGTTGGGTGAGCAAGCGATCGAACAGGGCAAGGCAGACATTATTGCCTTCGGCAGGGAACTGATTGCCGACCCGGAGCTACCCAATAAGGCCTTAGGAGGGAGCTTAGAGGATATCCGCCCCTGTATTGCCTGCTTCCATTGCCATGATGTGGGTGGTAGCTCCATAGCATGTTCGGTTAATGCAGTTATAGGTAGCAAAGGAAATGGATACGAAGTAAAACCCGCGGAGCGGATTAAAAGAATCGCAATCATAGGGGGTGGGCCGGCCGGCATGGAAGCGGCACGGATATTATCTTTAAGAGGGCATAAGGTTGTCCTCTTTGAAAGAGAGGCGCTGTTGGGTGGGCAGTTGAATCTGGCCGCCCTGCCTCCTCATAAGGAAAGGATTAACCCCCTGATATCTTACCTGTCAACGCAGCTAAAGAAGCTCGATGTCGAAATAAGACTAAATGTTGAAGCCCACTTGGAGTACATCAAAAGTCTGAAGCCAGATGCCGTCATCCTGGCCACCGGCGGCGTACCTTTGGTTCCGCAAATCCCCGGTATTGGCCTGAAGAACGTTGTTACCGCTCTGGATATTCTGACGCATGGAGTTGAAACTGGCCGCAGGGTGGTTATTATTGGTGGCGGCTCAACCGGATGTGAAACCGCTGAGTTGTTATTTGAAGGCGGGAAGGAAGTGACGGTGGTTGAGAGGCGACCACAATTGGCATTTGATATGGGATTCAGAGATAGATTAAGGCTATCACTCAGAATTAAGGACCTGCCAATAACCTTCGTTATGAACGCAATTTGCGAGGAAATCACAAAGGACGGTGTTACCGTAAGTACCGAGCTGGACAAAAAACAATTTATCAGTACCGATACTATCGTCTTAGCTCTTGGCATGAAGCCAAACAATACCTTGTTCTCACTAATGCAGGGCGAGGAATTTGAGACCCATCTCATAGGAGATTGTCGAGGGGGAGGGAAAATATGCGAGGCGATAAATGATGGGTTTAAGCTTGGTTGTGCTCTGTAAGGCGGCGGATGAGAAAGCGCGATAGTCCCTGGCACGCGAGGGATTGAAAGGAGGTATGATGAGGATTAGATTATGGGACCACTAGCAGGAGTTCGCATCGTAGAGTTCAACGCTATCGGCCCAGCGCCGATGTGCGCCATGCTGCTTGCCGACTTGGGCGCCAATGTCATCAGAATTGACCGGCCAGTGCCCAGCGAGCTTGGCTTGCGCAGACCCGATCGGTTCAATTTGTTGAACCGCAGCCGCCGCTCGGTGGTTATCGATCTCAAGCATTCGGAAGGTGTTGAGACTGCATTGAGACTGGTGGTACGGGCGGATGCACTCATCGAGGGCTTTCGGCCGGGAACGATGGAGCGCTTAGGACTGGGACCGGCGACTTGCCTTGCCCGCAATCCGCGGCTCGCTTACGGACGCATGACCGGCTGGGGGCAGGATGGACCGTTGGCCATGGCCGCTGGGCATGACATCAATTACGTCGCTCTCACCGGCGCACTACACTCGATCGGCCGCAAAGGTCAACCCCCTGGATTGCCGCTCAACTTGATCGGGGATTTCGGTGGCGGCGCCCTGTATCTTGCGCTCGGCATCGTCAGCGCAGTGCTCGAGGCGCGCAGTTCCGGCAAAGGCCAAGTCGTGGACGCGGCAATGGTGGATGGCGCCGCCTCGTTGATGACGTCGATCTATGGCTTGTACGCTTGCGGCCGATTCAACAGCGAACGCGGCACGAATGTGACCGATGGCGGCGCCTATTACTGGGACGCCTATCAGTGTGCCGATGGCGGCTACATTTCCGTTGCACCGATCGAACCCAAGTTCCGGGCGGAGCTTTTGAAAAGGCTGGGCTTGGACACGGCTTCGCCAGCGCTGGATGAACTGCCGGTCGAAGTGGCGCGGGGGAAACTCCAATCCTTGTTCAAAACCAAGACTCGGGATGAATGGTGCGCGCTGTTGGAAGGCACCGATGCCTGCTTTGCTCCGGTGCTGTCGCTTGCGGATGCGCCTAGGCATCCGCACAACCGCGCACGCGGCACTTTCGTTGAAGTAGACGGGATCGTGCAACCGGCCCCGGCCCCGCGTTTCAGCCGTACTCCGCCAGCTCAGCCGACGCCGCCTGAAAGTTCCGGGCGGAGTACTGCGTCCGCGCTCACTGAATGGGGCTTCAGCTCTTCAGAGCTTGCGAGACTTGGAAAATTAGGCTTATTCGGGAGCACGTTTGCAAAAAATCATTCTGGCGATTGAAGTGAGACCGAATCATGAAGGCATTGCTTCATCACAGGCTGCGCTATTCGGCTTTCACCCCGAATAACTTAATCAACTTGGCGGTCTGCGCGATCTCGTCGCGGATCAGCGCCGCGAATTGCTCAGGCGTGTTGGTCTGCGGCTCGAAGCCCTGCTTGGTAAGCGATTCCTTCATCTCGGGCGTGTTGATCGCCTTGCCGATGACTCTATTAAGTCGCGCAATGATGTCTTTGGGCACGCCGGCCGGTGCAAGCACGCCGAACCAGCCCGAGCGGTCGTAGCCGGTCAATCCGGACTCGTCGAGCGTCGGTATCGACGGCGTCAATGACGCGCGCTTCGCGCTGGTAACGGCGAGCGCCCTGAGCTTGCCGATGCTGACAAGAGGCACGGCCGTCATGAGGGTTGGGAAGCTCATGTCGACCTGCCCGCCTGCGGTTGCGACAACGCTCTCCGAGCCGCCCTTGTATGGTACGTTCACGGTGTTGACCTTGGCCATCAGGTTGAAAAGCTCGGCTGCAAGATGCATGGTGCTGCCGACGCCGGCAGACCCGTAATTGAGTTTGCCCGGCCGTGACCGGGCAAGCGCAACCAGCTCCGCGACGTTGCGTGCCGGCACCGACGGATGGACCACGAGCATATATGGCCCGATCACCGCGAGCGACACCGGTGCAAAGTCACGCCCGAGGTCATAGGGAAGCTTGGACCGCAAAGCCGCATCGATAGCGCCCGAGGCAGGCATCAGCAGCAGCGTGTAGCCGTCAGCCGGCGAAGTGGCAACCCTCTCGGTCGCTATCGAACCGCCCGCGCCGACGCGGTTCTCGACGATCACGGGCTGGCCCAGATGCTCGGATAATTTCTGCGCGACCATGCGCGCCGTAGTGTCGGTCGAGCCGCCCGCGGCGAATCCCACAATCATGCGAATCGGCTTAACGGGATAACTTTGCGCCAACGCGTCAAAAACCGACAAGTTGGCGCACGCGACGATTCCCGCGAGCAACCGAAATATTTTCCGTCTTGGCGTCCACATGATTTCGCCTCCTTTTCTTAATACTGTTCCGGTCGCATCCAACACCAAAGTCAGCTTCCGCCATTCATATGGTGTTAAGTTGACGGAACCTGAGAGATGCCGTGAGAACGCGCAGGTCCTTGAGCGTTTCAAGGCCCATTACCAGGTCGCGCACCCGCCCGCCGCCCTCCGGCAGTATGTTCCTGGTCAAGGTCAGGAACTTGTCCTCGATTTCCGCAGCGCTAAACGGACTTTCCG
>JACQOI010000096.1 GCA_016202615.1 Betaproteobacteria bacterium | reverse complement strand
TTCAGACGCAAGCGTCTGTCTTCAGGGTGCGACGGCTTCCCCAGTGGACGAGACATTGTACTCACATGCCTGCACAACGCTTCAATGTTTGAGATCATACAAGGGTGCGCTTGCGCACCGCAATGCACATTGGTGCGCAAGCGCACCCTACGCTTCTAGCTTGGTTAAAATCACTCGTTGAATTTCGAAATGCTCGACCCCTAGTCCCTAACCCCTAGCCCCTAGTCCCTGCGTCCAAATGATTAACGTAGATCCGGCCGAAATCGCCAAATTCAGCGAGCTCGCGCACCGCTGGTGGGACCCCGGCAGCGAATTCAAGCCGCTGCACGACATCAATCCGCTGCGGCTCGATTACATCGACGGCCTCGCCGGCCTGCGCGGCAAATCCGTGCTCGACGTCGGCTGCGGCGGCGGCATTCTCGCCGAGAGCATGGCGCAGCGCGGCGCGCGGGTCACCGGCATCGACCTCGGCGACGAGCCGCTCAAGGTCGCGCAACTGCATCTGCTCGAAAGCGGCAACCGCATCGAATACCGCAACGTTCCCGCCGAGGACCTCGCGCGCGAGCTGCCGCGCCACTTCGACGTCGTCGCCTGCATGGAGCTGCTCGAGCATGTGCCCGACCCGGCAAGCACGGTCAGCGCCTGCGCCGCGCTGACAAAATCCGGAGGGCACGTGTTTTTTGCCACCATCAACCGTAATCTGAAGTCGTATTTATTCGCCGTCATCGGCGCCGAATACGTGCTCAAACTGCTGCCGCGCGGCACCCATAGCTACGCCAAATTCATCAGGCCGTCCGAGCTCGCGGCGCATTGCCGCCCCGCCGGCCTCGAGGTGAGCCAGGTGATCGGCATGACCTATAATCCCCTTACCCGGGTTTATGCGCTGGGACCGGATACGGATGTCAACTACATCGTCCACTGTCGTGCACGATAGCACTCAGCGATCAGCGATCAACGGTCCGCAAAACCGGGGCTCTGCGCTTCAAGCTGAAAGCTGACTGCTGAATGCTGATAGCGCATCGAATGATCAAGGCTGTCCTCTTCGATCTCGACGGCACGCTCGCCGACACCGCGCCCGATCTCGGCTACGCAATCAACCGCATGCGCGCGGCGCGCGGCTTGCCGCCGCTGCCTCTCGCGGCGACGCGCCCGGTCACCTCGCTTGGCGCACGCGCCATGCTCGGCGTTGGCCTCGACGTGACACCCGGGCATCCCGATTACGACGCGCTGCGCGACGAGTTTCTGGGCATTTATGCCGACAACCTGTGCCGCGAAACACGGTTGTTTCCGGGCATGGCCGAACTGCTTGCCGAGCTTGAGCGTCGTGCCGTGCTGTGGGGCGTGGTGACCAACAAGGCCGAACGCTACACTCACCCGCTGCTCGAGCTGCTCGGCGTGCACCGTCGAGCGGCGTGCATCGTCGGCGGTGACACCACCGGGAGGATCAAGCCCGACCCCGCCTCGCTGCTCGCCGCGAGCGAGCGCATTGGCATCGCGCCGCAACACTGTCTCTATCTCGGTGACGATCGGCGCGACATGGAAGCCGGCCGCGCCGCCGGCATGCAAGTGGTGGTGGCCAAATTCGGCTACTTGAACGGCAACGACCCCGAAACCTGGGACGCCGACGGCATGATCGACCGGCCGCTGGATTTGTTGCAATACCTCTGAGCGTTCAGCATTCAGCTGTCAGCCGGCAAGTCTCAGCGGTCGGCTAAATCCTTGAAATTCGATCTGGGCGGACCAATATGCGATAATGTCCATGAACCAGGTTACCAAGCTGATAGCTGATAGCTGAATGCTGACAGCTGACCGCCGACAATGGGGGCGACTTGGCTTCGACGTGGGTTGCGAAGCAGTGCAGGGCATACCGAGGACCAGCCACCTCGTAAATACAACTGGATCGCTATAAACGCGAACGACGATAGTTACGCTCTAGCCGCTTAATAACCGGCCGGACTCTGCCCCGGTTTTCTCATGGACCGGCTGGCGCAAGCCAGAGCAGAGTCATACACATGAGATCGTGCCGTGCAGGGTCGCTTTGCACAGCATCAAATTCAAGGCGACTCGCCGCGTGCCAGCCTGCCGGTTGGCGTGCCCGCGGCTAAATCAAATAACCAGGCTAAGTATGTAGAACTGGCTGTGTAGGACTTGCGGACAGGGGTTCGATTCCCCTCGCCTCCACCAAATTGCAGGACGGGGCCTAATGCCCCGCCCTGCATTTATTCGTTAAACATGCGGACTAACGCTTCAAATACGTCTTTGCAAACTCATCCGCGGCGCGGGCATCGATCTTACGCAGCGTTTCGTGGATCTCCTTTACCTTGTCGTTGCGGTCCTGGAAATAATAGGCGGCACCGATGGTCTGCAACACCGCGATATTTTTCGGCATGAGCCGCAGCGCCTCCTCCGACGCCTCGAGCGCGCGGTCGTGCTGGTTCAGGCGCAAATAAGCTTGCCCGAGACTGCTCCAGGCTGCCCCCAGTTCCGGGCTGAGACGCACCGCCTGCAAGTACGCGGGAACCGATCTGCGCAGGCGGTTGAGCCTGAGGTAGGCGTCGCCCAGTTCGCGCCATGCGAGCGGCTCGACCGGTGAACTGCGCACCCATTGCTGGGTGAGCGCGAGCACGCCCATCCAGTCCTTCTTGGACTTGAGTGCGTCAACCCGGGCTGCCCATCTTTGCGCGCCGCCTGCCCGCGCCTTAGTGGTCGTGCCTGTACCCCGGGATGCCAGCTCTACGATCCACGCCACCGGCAACGCAAAATTGAGATTCTGGCCTTCCGGCAGATAAAACGCCGTCAGCCCGACCAACCGGCCTTCGCTGTCGAACAGGCCGCCGCCGCTCGAGCCCTGGGAAATGGCGGCGCTGGTCTGGATGTATTGCGAGCCCTCGAACTCGCGCAGGCTGGAAATCAGCCCTTCGCTTATGGTGAGCTCGAGGCCTTCCGGGGCACCCACGGCATAAACGCGCTGCCCGACGCGCAGCCGCTCCTTGCTGAGAGTAACCGGCGGGGTGTTGAGCAGCGACGCTTTCAACAGGCACAAATCGCGCTCGAGGTCGGCGAATTGCAGCGTTGCTTCCAGCTCGCGGTCACGGTAACGCACCGCGATCCTCCCGGCCTCGTGCACGATATGGCAATTGGTCGCTATCGCTCCGCGGCCGGTCACTACGCCGCCGCCCTGATTGAGTGGATTGTCGTCCTTGTCGTACGCTTCCACGACCACGATGCTCGGCGCCACTTGTCTGAAAATCTGCTCCGGCGTCTTGGCGTAGGCAGGCATCACGACCACTCCCAGCACCAATCCGAACGCGCTCCAATACCCGTATTTCCTGCTCAATGTGCGGTGGCCATCGGTATGCAAAGCATGGAACCGGCCGTCAAACACGGCGGCGATACTCGCCACTACGGGTATCGATCTCGATCTTGTCTCCGGTCGAACAAAACAGCGGAACCTGCACCATGTATCCCGTCTTGAGCTTGGCGGGCTTCAGCACCTTGCCGGAAGTGTCGCCGCGCACCGCGGGCTCCGTGTATTCGATTTCGCGCTCGACCGATTGCGGCATCTCGACCGAAATCGCGCGCTCCCGATACAACACCACCTCGCACGGCATGCCTTCCTCGAGGTAGTTGAGCGCCGCGCCCATGTTTTCCTTTTCGATCTCGTATTGATTGAACTCGGCGTCCATGAATACATACATGGGGTCGGCGTAATACGAATAGGTCACTTGCTTGCGCTCGAGCACGACCATTTCGAATTTGTCGTCGGCGCGGTAGACGCTCTCGCTCGGGGTCCCGGTGAGCAGGTTGCGCATTTTCATTTTGACGACCGATGCGTTGCGTCCGGACTTCGAAAACTCGGCTCTCTGCACCACCATCGGATCCTTGCCCAGCATGATGACGTTGCCGACCCTGACTTCCTGTGCGATTTTCATGATTCGTCCTGCAAGATAGTCTGAAAAGGCGGTTATTTTAGCCGATCTTCGCAGAATTCGGCCAGTTTGATCGCAAGGCTCCCGCCGGCGGCGAGATTTCCGGCCCAGTCCCGCGCGTGGGCTGCAAGTGCGTTGCGATGGGAGCGCAGCGCGACCCAGTGTCGGCCGACGTCGGCGGATTCGCGGTTCCAGGCCTCGATCAATGCGCACTGAACCCTGCGCGCAGCGGGGTCCAGCGCGCTCGCATAACGCTCGAGAAAAGCCGAGGTTTTGCGCAAATGTGCCCCTTCCTGCTGGGGATACGCCTGCCACACCAGCGGGCGCGCGGCGAGTTGAGCGCGCACGAACGAATCTTCGCCACGCACCCAATTGAAATCGCATGCCCACAGCAGGCGGTCGTATTGCTCCAGGTCGAGGAACGGGATTGCCGCGATCGACAGCCCCCCCAGCTTGATGCGCGATCCGGGCTCGATGCGCCGGCCCGCGATATGCGACAGTTGCGTGAGCGCCGTGCCCTCGGGCACGATACAGACGACCGGCGACGGGTCGCAGGACCAAGCCTCGACCAGCGCGGCCAGCGCGGCATTCCGGTAGCAAAAGAGCGATACGCGCAGCGCACTGTCGCCTGGGGATGCGAGGCCGAGCGAGCGCCAGAACGCTGCCAGCGCCGCCGGATCGCCCTGGAATGCATCGCGCGTCCGCGCCAAACCGTCTTCCATGAGCAGTCCACCGGTCGCGGCCGTGAAGCCGGGAAAGAAAAAATGCTTGACGAGCGGAAGGCTCGGATGCGGCGACGGCAGCCCATGGCAACCCTCAACCCAGCTCTCGGCGCTCAGATATTCGAGATTGATCCATACCGGGTGCGGCAACCGAGCCGCCATCGCCTCGAGCCAGGCGTCGGGTAGCCGCGCCCCGAATCCCTCGACGACGATGTCAGCCGGCTCGGCCCGCGGGAACGTTGCGCCCCAGCGCCTGACCTCGACCCCTTTGATACGCTGTAACGCCTGCGCGGGATCCACGGCAGGACAGAGCCGGCGAAAACTTTCAAGATTGTCCACCCACAACCGGACCGAATGCCCCGGTTCGGACGACAGTTGACGAGCCAGACGCCAGCAAACGCCGATGTCGCCGTAATTATCGACGACCGAGCAAAAAATGTCCCAGGTGCGCGTCATGGTTCCCGGCTAGCAGCCTGTCGGACTTAACCGTCCGTACCGGCCGCTAGGTTTCCGCGCCGTAAACCAGCGCGCGTACCTCATGGTGGCGCGGCGGCGCCGCGGCGTCGATGCGCACCAGCCGGATGCCCGCGGCCTGCAGGCATTCCTCGGCAAAGCGTGCGTTCTCGACTTGCGCTGCGTCAGGAACAGCCCCCCGGTTGACCAGCATGACAGCAACGACCTCGAACTGCCGGGTGCAGACCACGAAATCGAACCGCTGCTGGCTAAGCCGGCGGATTTTCTGATCGCGCTCGTAGCCACGCACGGCCGGCGTCACCTCAACCAGGTCGGCAAGCGTCAGATGGGCAAAGATTTCGTGGTCGGGCAGCCCGGTCCGCAACACGTAATACAGCAATGCATCGGGCTGCGCGAGCAACCGCTCGCGCTTGCTGTAATCGGGAACCGCTGCCGGCGCCGCAACCGATTGGACGCCGCCCGCGGTGCCGGCGGTCGCCGCGCCGCGGTCGCGCTTGAGCTCGGTCAAGATCTGATCGAACTGACTCGCGCGCTCGACATCGTGCCGCGCTTTCTTTTTCTGGTACGACCAGATGATGCCGGCGATCAACGCAATCCAGATCAGGCCGATCACATACCACATGCCGCGGGTTCCGGGGAAAAGGCAGCCCGACTACCAGCGATTCAACCGGGTGCTCCCAATCCGGGAGAACGTTGCCGGTTACGGCGCCGGTCGAGCCACCAGGCGAGCGCCGGCAGCATCAAAAAGGATCCGGGCAAGGCGAGTACGATCAGGTACGGACTGATATTCGACAGCCGCCGCAGGTGCACTCTGAGCTCGGCGCGATCTTCCGGCGTCCAGCGCTGCTTGTTGCGCGGCTTCATCAGCAGCGGCATCAGCCCTTTGACCTGGATTATCTCGCTTAACAAGTGCTTTTTTTCGCGTCCGGTCAGATCACGGATCGACCGGTAGGCGGTGACGCTGGCAATGCGCAGCCTGGTGACGCGGAATCGTGCCATCACCATTCGCTCGACAGAATGAACACGGCGATCAGGCTGTGAACTTGAGCTTGGCTTTGCCCAGAGCGCGATAGGCGCGCCACAGCACGAACCCGCGCCGTACCCAGCCCCACAGGCCGCGGCGCTGGATCACCACCAGCACGGCTATGAGGACGCCGAGAATCACGGGGTGGCTGCGCAGATAGTTGATGCCCGCGAGCGCACGATCGGCGACCTGGAGCGGGCCTTCCCATTGCCGCGCTATTGTCGTCAGCTCCGTGCGCTGGGCATCGCTGCGCGCGAGCAGCCGTTCGCGCTCGCGCATGATGTCGATCATCTGATCGTGGTAGTTCACGGCGGCGACAGCCTTTCGCGGTCTTTTTCGAGTTCGCCGAGGCTGGCTTCAAACAGCCGCGAGCGCCCGGCTGCGCGATTGCGCACCACCACCGCGAACGCAACCCCGATGACCAGATAAAGCATGGCGAAACCACCGATCGCGAGCAGCCGGTTGCTGTCCCAGAACAGCACGATCACCAGCAGCGTCAGCATCACGATGCCGAGCGCGAAAAAGAAAACGGCTGCGGCCGCAAACAGTCCCAGCCGTGCGAGCCGTAACCCTTCTTCGCGGAGTTCGTTGGCGAGGAGTTCCAGTCGCGTCCGGGCAATCGCAGCCAGCGTGGCCGCCAGGTTCCTGATCGAACCCAGCAACCCGCTCGCACGCTTCGCGCCGGCCGCGGAGTCTTCGCCGGCCATGGGCCTAGCGGCGGCCGATCAGCAATCCAACGATGAGCCCGACGCCGGCCGCAATACCGACCGCGCGCCACGGATTTTCGTGCACATACTCATCGGTGACACGCGCTGCTTGCTTGGTCTTGAGTACGACCACGTCCTCGGCTTCGGCGAGCTTGACCTTGGCTTTATGCAGGCTGTCCTGGATGCGCTCGCGCGCGGCGGTGACTTTTTCACCGGCCTGGCTGGCGGTCGCTTTGAGCAGTTCTTCGGCATCGGCGACTACGATCCTGAAATCCTGAACCAGTTTGTCCTTGGTGGCGGTTGTTTCGGTATTCATAGAACCCTCTGTAACGGTTGAGTAGGAAAAGCCGGTTGAATGTCGGCATGGCACTGATTACGTAGGCTACCGATTTTTTCCGTTTAAATCAAGTATTTCTTGTAAAGCTCGAACCACAGCAGCCCGGCCAGCGCCGCCGCGAAGCAGAGTGCAAGATCGTCGGCGTGCAGCGGCGCGAAGCGGAACAGATCGCGCAGGTACGGCACATAGAGCACGGCCGCGATACCTGCCAGCGTGCCGCCCACCACCCACCACAGCGCGCGGTTGGGACGCCGCAGCGTGTGCACGATCAGCCCCGTGCGCGAGCGGTTGGCGAGGATCAGGCCGACGTTGCCGAGCACGATGGTGGTAAATGCCATTGCACGCGCCTCGGTTTCCCCGGCGCCATTGAGCAGCACGTAGCCGTACATCAGGGCCACCATCAAGAGCATGCTCACTCCCTGCAACACGCTCAACAGCACCATCCAGAAATCGAACAGCGGCTCGCCTGGCGCGCGCGGCGGGCGGCTCATCGCGTCGGCTTCGCTCGGCTCCGCTTCGAACGCGATCGAGCACGCCGGGTCGATCACGAATTCGAGGAACACGATGTGCACCGGGAAGAACGCCATCGGCCAGCCGAACACCAGCGGCACGAAAGCCATGCCCGCGGTCGGCACGTGCACCGCGAGCAGATAGCACATCGCGTTGCGGATGTTGTTGTAGATGCGGCGGCCGAGCCGCACGGCATGGACAATCGACGAGAAGTCATCGTCGAGCAGCACCAGCGACGCCGCTTCGCGCGCAACATCGGTGCCGCGGCCGCCCATCGCGATGCCGATATGCGCGGCCTTTAGCGCCGGCGCATCGTTAACGCCATCGCCGGTCATCGCCACCACTTCGCCGTTGGCTTTGAAGGCATTCACCAGCCTGAGCTTCTGCTCAGGCACCACGCGCGCGAAAATAGTGACCTGCCCGATGCGCCGCCGCAGTTCATCGTCGCTCATGGCGTCGAGCTCGCCACCGGTGATGATGCCGCTGCCGTCGGCGAGACCGATCTGGCGCGCGATGGCGCGCGCGGTGCCCGGATAATCGCCGGTGATCATCACGACTCTGACGCCTGCGCCATAGCACTCGGCAAGTGCCGCCGCGACGGTCGGACGCACCGGATCGGCGAGACCGATCAGGCCGAGCAGAGTGAACCTGAACTCGCGCACGCTCGATGGCCAGGCGCCACCGGCAAAATCGGCGCGCGCCACCGCCAGCACGCGCAGTCCGTCATCCGCCATGCTCGCAACCGCGGCGTCGAGCGCGGCGCGCTCGTCGTGCGACAGCGCACACAGGCCGGCGACCGCTTCCGGCGCGCCCTTGGCTGCGACCACGAACCGCTGCTGTCCGGGAGGTCCCCAGCCATGCGCGTGCACCAGCAGCCCGGGCGACAGCGGATATTCCTTCACCAGCGCCCAGTCACGATGCAGACGCTTGGCATCCAGCGCGCGCGCGCCGAGTTCGAGAAACGCTTTCTCCATCGGATCGAACGGGTCCAGTTCGCTGGCGAGGTTGCTGTACTCGACCAGTTTGTGAAACGCCTGCGGCAGGGGCGCGGCGCCGGCCGGCATGTCATACGTCTCACCGCCACAAAACAAGCGCCGCACCGTCATGCGGTTCATGGTGAGCGTGCCGGTCTTGTCCACGCACAGCACGGTCGCCGAACCGAGCGTCTCGATCGCCGGCATGCGCCGCGTCAGCACTTCCTGGCGCGAAATGCGCCACGCGCCGAGCGCGAGAAACACCGTCAGTACCACCGGAAACTCCTCGGGCAGGATCGCCATCGCCAGCGTGACGCCGGCGAGCGCGCCTTCGAGCCAGCCGCCGCGGAACAGGCCGTAGAGCACCGCCACCAATACCGACAGCATGATGCCGAGAGTCGCCAACAGCACCACTGCGCGGCGCGTCTGGCGCTGCAACGGCGTACTCTCGGTTTCGAGCGCGGCGAGCGCGCGGCCGATCTTGCCGATCTCCGTCGCCATGCCGGTGGCGAGCACCTCGGCCACCCCCCGCCCTTGCGTCACCAGCGAGCCGGAATAGACGAACGGCAGGTCGTCGCCTCCCGGACGCGTCAGTTGCTGCGCGCCGTCCCACGCGATCTTCCTTACCGGCACCGACTCGCCGGTCAGCAGCGACTCGTCGGCGCTGAAGTCGTTGCATTCGAGCAGCATCGCGTCGGCAGGAACCCGGTCGCCTTCATTCAGCACCACGATGTCGCCGCGCACCACCTCGCGCCCGGCGATACGCGTCTCTTCGCCGTCGCGAATCACCAGCGCGCGCGGACTCGACAGGTCGCGCAGCGCTTCGAGCGCGCGCTCGGTCTTGCGCTCCTGATAAATGGTGATGGCGACGATCACGCCGACCGAGGCGAACAGCACCAGCGCTTCCCGTACGTCGCCGATCAGCAGGTAAATCACGCAGCCCGCCACCAGCAGCATGAACATCGGTTCGCGCAGCACCTCGAGCGCGATCGCCCAAAGCGTGCGCGGTTTCGACGCCGGCAGTTCGTTCGGCCCCTCGGCCGAGAAGCGCGACGCAGCTTCGCGCCCGGACAGGCCACGATAAATCCTGCTGCCTGCGGACGCCGTTACACCGCCGGTTTGGTCGGCATTCAAGTCGCTGTTAACCCCATTTGCGGCAACCCGGCGTTAATAGCCCCGGGCGGCATCTTTTGAGTCGATATTTTCACTTTGACAGGAGGCCTATCTTGAGCAATATCAACAAAGTAGCCGCGGGAGCACTGATTCCCGCATTGATACTCGGCAGCAGCCAGGTTGCCGGGCAAGCCGAATCCGGTGGCAACGCGCTTACCATTTACAGTACCGCGCAGCCCGGAGCCATTGCACCCGAACTCTACCGCAACGGCGGCCGCGGCCAGGCGATACCCGGGTATGCCGTGGTGCGCCAACAACGCGACCTGAGCCTCGCTCGCGGCCGCAACAGCGTGCGCTTCTCCGATGTCGCGGCATACATCGATCCGACCACCGTGATGTTCGAGTCGCTGACCGACCCCGCCGGCACCAGCGTGGTCGAGCAGAATTTCCAGTTCGACCTCGTCAATCACGAGAAACTGCTGCGGAAGTATATCGACCAGACTGTCAAGGTCGACCAGGTGCGCGGCAACAGCGTCGAATCGTTCAGCGGCACGCTACTGTCGACTTCCGGCGGCATGATATTGAAGCGCGATGACGGCAGCGTGCAGATGCTGCCGCACAACGCCGGCGTCACGCTGCCGAGCCTGCCGGGCGGACTGATCACGCGGCCGACGCTGGTATGGGACCTCAACGCGCAGCGTGCCGGCAGCCACCGCACGCGTGTGTCGTACCAGACCACTGGCATCACGTGGTGGACCGACTACAACATGACCTACACCGAGGGCGGCAACGCCAACAGCTGCAAGCTCGACGTCGGCGCGTGGGTCAGCATCATCAACCAATCGGGCGCGAGTTATCCCGAAGCGAAACTGAAACTGATAGCCGGCGACGTACAGCGCGCGCGCCCGGTCGGCCACGTCAACGCTCCACCGGCCTCAGCCAGAATGTTGGCGCGCGAGGAAAAAGACGCCGGCTTCGCCGAGAAGACCTTTTTTGAATACCATCTCTACACGCTCGGCCGTCCGACCACACTGCCTGACAACTCGACCAAGCAGATCGAGCTGTTTCCCGCGGCGCGCAGCGTGCCATGCGAAAAAACCCTGGTTTACTACGGCCTCATGCCCGGCTATTACGGTTACAGCGCGAGCCCGGTCACCGATCGCAATTACGGCGTGCAAAGCAACAGGAAAGTCGATGTCTATCTCGGTTTCAAAAACTCGCAGGACCACAATATGGGCATGCCGCTGCCATCCGGCCGCATCCGCGTCAGCAAAATGGACAACGCCGACAAGACCCTCGAGTTCATCGGCGAGGACGTGATCGACCACACGCCGAAGAACGAGAAAGTTCTGATCAAGCTGGGCTCCGCCTTCGACGTCGTCGGCGAGCGCCGCCAGGTCGATTTCAAGGTCGATAGCTCGCGCAAGACGATGTCGGAAGACATCGAAGTCAAGCTGCGCAACCAGAAAAAAGAGCCGGTGACGGTAATCGTCAAGGAAAATCTCTACCGCTGGGTCAACTGGCAGCTCACCTCGAAAAGCCACGACTTCAAAAAGCAGGATGCACGCACCATCCACTTCCCGCTGAAAATCCCGGCCGGCGGCGAAGTCACATTGCGTTACAGCGTGCAGTACACCTGGTAACGGGTGTGATCCAAACTGATGTGGAAGCGTGTTTATGCTGCATGCACGAAGCCATGAGCCCAGTATTCACCCCAGCGGTTGTTTGCTCGATTGAGCCTCAACGCCAGCATGTGATCGGCGTTTGCGGCGCGCCACCATGAGC
>JACQOI010000095.1 GCA_016202615.1 Betaproteobacteria bacterium | reverse complement strand
CCTCTTGGTCGCCTGGGGCAGACGGACGACGTTGCGGGTGTGGCGGCTTTTCTGGCCAGCGACGAGGGGAGCTTCATCACGGGCGAGGTTATGTGCGTGAGCGGCGGGCGGTACATGCACGCCTGAACGCTTGAGCGGATGGACCGGCGCGAAGACTTATGCGTCGTTGGAAGAGGCTTGAAATTGACAAGACCTCGCGCGCTCCGCTACAATTTTTTGTCAAACATCATCCGTGCGCCACGCGCTTTGATCCGTGTGGCGCCGCCGATTTCTGAAAAGCAACGATACTTAAAAGGGAAAGGAGAATCTTCATGGCGAGAACGTACCAGGACATCATCTATGAGAAGAAGGATCAGGTTGCACGAATCACGATTAACCGCCCAAAACAATACAACGCGTGCACGGGAGACACGTTCAAAGAGCTGACTCTGGCGTTGGAGGACGCCGGCAGCGATGGCGAGGTCGGGGTGATCGTCCTGACAGGCGCGGGAGATAAGGCATTCTCGGCGGGCGGCGACGTGAACTGGGAGAAAACGGCGGGAGCAGACCGGATGATCCTCGAACCGTACAACCTGCACTTCACCATTTCCCGTTGTCTCAAGCCCATCATCGCGCGCGTAAACGGGTACGCGATCGGCGGAGGCAATCATCTCGCATACTGGTGCGACCTCAGCATCGCTGCCGAGCACGCGATCTTCGGGCAGAATGGGCCGCGTGTCGGCAGTCCCGCTTGCGGACCCGTCGTGAATTACTTAACGAAGGTTGTCGGGCACAAGCGCGCGCGTGAGATGTGGATGCTCTGCCGCAAGTACACGGCCAAACAGGCGTTGGAATGGGGCTTGGTCAACGCCGTCGTGCCGATGGAGAAGCTCGACGAGGAGGTTCAGAAATGGTGCGACGAAATCCTGGCGCTCTCGCCGACCTGCCTTCGGATTCTCAAGGGCTCCTTCGTCGACGAGTATGAAAATATTCTAGGCCAAGGCGACATCGTACGGCGCTTGGTGCTCACGCCTGAGTTCTGGCAGGGCGAGCAACAAGAAGGCGCGCGCGCGTTTCTTGAAAAGCGCCAGCCCAATTTCAGGCAATTCCGAAAGGCGAAAGCCTGATTTCAGGCGCTTCCGTCAGTGTCGGCAACCGAGTGTATCTTGAAGCGCAGGTCCACCACCGGGGTCAAGAGTCGCGACCGTGAAATTATAACAGGAGACGCAGATCATGGCTGGAGCTCTTTCGCATATCCGGGTTCTCGACC
The DNA here is from genome assembly GCA_016202615.1 of Betaproteobacteria bacterium. Taxonomy (GTDB): domain Bacteria; phylum Pseudomonadota; class Gammaproteobacteria; order Burkholderiales; family SG8-41; genus PALSA-1004. The sequence continues at coordinate 6,202 of JACQOI010000095.1, read as the reverse complement.
TCACCCGGTATTACGCTGGTCCCTGGGCGACCCAGATCCTGGCCGACATGGGGGCGGAGGTCATTAAGGTCGAACGCCCGCAGGAGGGTGACGTCACGCGCACCTTCGGCCCCCCCTTCGCCAAGGACAAGAACGGCCATGAAACCAAGGAGAGCTCATATTTTCTCGGCGTGAATCGGGGAAAGAAGTCCGTAACGATCGACATCTCCACTCAGGAGGGACAGAGCATCGTCCGTCAGCTCGTGGCAAAGTGCGATGTCTTGGTTGAGAACTACATCGTCGGAACGCTGCCGCGTTACGGGCTTGGCTACGAAGACATGAAGACCATCAGACCTGACATCGTCTATTGCTCGATCACCGGCTACGGGGAGGATGGGCCTTACCGAGACCGTGCCGGCTTCGACCCCATCATACAGGCGATGGGCGGACTCATGAGCATCACCGGGGTGCCCGATGGCGAGCCGGGCGCCGGCCCGATGAAGACCGGGATAGCTCTCGTCGACGTAATGGCGGGGATGGAAGCAACCATTGCCATCCTCGGCGCTCTGAACCATCGGAGCGTATCGGGTCAAGGTCAGTACATCGACATCGCGCTCTTCGACGTGGCGGTGGCCGCGTTGACGGCCGAGAATATGCAGTACCTCCTGCTCGGAGAGATTCCGCAGCGTATGGGGACCGTTAGCCGCTTTCTGGCGCCCACGCAGACCTTCAAGTGTAAAGACGGTCTCCTTTTTCTATCAATTGCAAACGACCCCCAGTTTGTGAAGTTCATGAAGATCATGGGTCGGCCGGAAATGGCACGCGACGAGCGATTTGCGAAGAATGCCGCGCGACGGCGCAACCGGCTCGAGCTCGTCGGCATGCTCGAAGAAATGTTCTTGACGCGTCCAGTTGGCGAATGGGTTGAGCTGATTGCATCCGCAGGGATTCCGTGCGGGCCGGTGAACAACATCAAGGAAGTCTTCGAGGATCCGCAGGTCCGGCATCGGCGCATGCGAGTCGAGCTGGACCACCCGGTGCTCGGGACAATGCCGGTCGTGGCAAACCCGATCAGGTATTCGGCGACACCCATCGAGTATCAAATCGCACCGCCGATGCTCGGTCAACATACCCGCGAAGTGCTGCGCGAGTTTGCACACATCGAAGGTGAGCAATTTGAGCAGCTGGTCCAAAAAGGGGTGATCTAGGAGTTTGTCGGACTTGGCCCCGACAAACTCCTGGTGAGTTAATTATGAATGGTCAGCCGGTTTTGCTTTTAGCAGCCTGTACGGACTGTTAAGTCCGACAGGCTGCTAGGTTTTCTCCGATCGTGGTCGCGGGCATCGACGGCAAACACCGTCCCGGCGAATCACGAAGAACGGGATTCGTGGATTCTCAATCGCAGACAAAGGCGCAGGGAGCGAAAACTCAACATGGTTGCAGCAAAGGGGGAGGAAGCAATGGGCGAACCCGCTCTGGAGGCCCCTCTTGCCGGTATCAAGGTGCTGGAAATCGGGGTTGCCATGGCCGGCCCGTTCTGTGCGATGACTCTGGGCGACTATGGCGCGGACGTCATCAAGATCGAACGCGTGGGTGAGGGCGACGAAAGCCGCCAATGGGTGCCCAGTTTTCCGGGCGGAGTTTCCTATTACTTTGCGGCAGCTAACCGCAACAAGCGCAGTCTTGCTATCGACCTCAAGCACAAGGACGGCGTGGATGTGCTAAAGAGGCTCGCTGCCACGGCTGACGTGCTGATTGACAACTTCCGCGTTGGGGCGCTCGAAAATCTGGGCCTTGGGTATGAAGCGTTGGCCGCCATCAATCCCCGCCTTATTTATTGCACCATTAGCGGATTCGGCCCCAATGGACCGCGCGCGCACGAACGGGCGAACGATATCTTCATGCAGGCTTACTCAGGCAATATGAGTATTACCGGAGAGGAAGGACGCGGGCCCGTTAAGGCGGGTATCTCCGTAGCTGATCTTGGCGCCGGCATGTTCGGGGTAATCGGCATATTGCTCGCAATCGAAGCGCGCCATAAGACCGGGCGCGGACAGCGTGTCGATACATCGCTGCTCGAAGGGCAAATTGCGATGTTGTCTTACCATCTTACTTATTATTTCGCCTCAGGCCGTGTGCCGGTACGTCGAGGCGCCGCCTCGCCGGTCGCTGTTCCTTATCAGGGATTCAAGGCAAAAGACGACTGGGTTGTGGTAGCGGCCTTTACAGAGCGCATGTGGCAGGGGGTATGTCGCGCGATCGGGCGCCCCGAGTGGATGAATGATGAACGCTTCCGTGGAACAGCCCGGCGCGCGAACCGGGAAACGCTGATTCCGATGCTGGAAGAGATATTCGCCAAACGCACCGTCGACGAGTGGATTGAACGCCTAAGTGCGGAGGGAGTGCCGTGTTCACCGGTCAACCCGATCGACAAGGTTGTGAATGACGAGCAGGTCAAGGCGCGCGAGATGATTATTGAAGTAGACCATCCGACTGCCGGAAAGATCCGCATGGCGGGCCTTCCCGTGGAGCTTGGAACTACCCCGGGGAGCGTGCGCCTTCCACCGCCGCGATTGGGCGAGCACAGCGCGCAAATATTGCGTGAGATAGGACTCAGCGCGCAATTGATTGATGCTTTGTTCCAAAAGGGTGTCATCGCAACGCCACGCTGACATAGGAGAAAACGTGTCGATTCTTCCGGAAGCAGCGAAGAAATATATAGGCCTTACTTCTGAGAAAGAAGTTGCATGCGACCCCGTCGAACGTGGTGCCGTTCGGCGCTATGCACAGGCGATCATGGACGAAGATCCTATTTATTCCGAGTCCAGGGACGCCCATGCTCGGTTTGGCGGACCCGTCGCCCCGCCGCTTTTTCCGACGCATATGGTGAGGCGCCCCTTGGGGGCTCCCGATCCGATCCAGGAGCATGCAAAGGATCCGGACTTCGATGGTATCGGTGCGACCGCGGCGCAAGGCCTGCCCGAGATTGAGCCGTTGAAAGGGCTGTCATTGCTTAATGGTGGTTCGGAAATCGAGTTTTATCGCTACGCCCGGCACGGCGAAACCGTCACTGTGCAGTCGCGCTACGCCGATATTACGGAAAAGCAGACCAGCAAGGGCCCGATTATTCTCGTCGTGATCGAATCAGACTACTGCGGCGCGGATGGTGCGCTTCTCGTGAAAGCCCGCCGTACCCAGATCAGGAGATAACAGATGGCTCCCCCCAAGGCTCTTTATTTCGAGGACATCGAAATCGGCGCCGGCCCGAACAAACTCGAGAAAGGTCCGCTGACCACTGCTCATTTGATGCGTTGGTCGGCGGCCATGGAAAACTGGCACAAAATTCATTACGACAAACCTTTCGCCATGGAGCACGATAAGCTTCCCGATCTTCTGATCAATGGATCGTTGAAGCAGCAGTTCATCGTGCAATTGCTCAAGGATTGGGCGGGGCCCACGGGCTGGGTTTGGAAAGTGAGTTTTCAGTTTCGCGCGATGAATAAGGTCGGTGAGACGCTCGCGGCGTGGGGACGTGTTACCGGCAAGAGGCCGGGGCCGGGATATGGCTTGGTCGATCTGGATGTCGGCATCACCGACGACAAGGGTACCGAGTCCACGCCCGGCAAGGCGACAGTGGCGGTGCCATATCGTGGCGGTGATGCCGTCCCCTATCCGTTCGTGCCGCCGAAGTCGTGAACTGCCGGGTATCATCAAGTGTCAGACACATCAATGCAAATGGATAAAGGCGATGGGCGATTTTCCCAGATTCGTACGCATTAACGAAGAAGGTCCTCGGGAAGGATTCCAGATTGAAAAGGGGCCGATTCCTACCGCGCGCAAGATCGAGTTGATCGATAGCCTCTCCAAAACCGGGCTCAAGCAAATTCAGGTGGTTTCATTCGTCAACCCTAAGGCGGTACCGGGTATGGCTGACGCCGAAGAAGTCGTCAAAGGAATCAAGCGGGCGCCCGGCGTACGCTATACGGGATTGTGGCTTAACGAGAAGGGGCTCCAGCGCGCGATTTCAAGCGGCAAGCTGGACGTAACGGGATCGATCTCGCTGACCGCCTCCGAACGCTTTCTGCAGCGCAACCAGAATCGCACCTTGGCGGAGAACCTGAAGGCGCAGAATGCCACCATTGCGACGTTCAAGCTGAACAACATTGCGGTGGAGCGCGCTTCCATCATGGCTGCGTTCGGCTGCAACTTTGAAGGCGATATAGCGAATTCACGCATTCTGGAGCTATGCGAACGGATTTTCGAGCTGGCTGCGGCCCATGATCTCAATATCAAGATACTGTCGCTTGCCGATACCATGGCGTGGGCGACACCGCTTTCGATTCGACGGGTCGTTGGCGCCGTCCGGGAGAAATACCCGCATCTCGAGATCGCGCTGCACCTGCACGATACGCGTGGCATGGGAATCGCCAACGCTTATGCGGGTTTGGAAATGGGAGTGGCGATCTTCGATGCGGCAGTCGCTGGACTGGGCGGTTGTCCGTTCGCCGGCCATCGCGCCGCCGCCGGTAATGTGTGTACTGAAGACTTGGTTTTCATGTGCGAGGAAATGGGCATAAACACGGGAGTTAATCTGGATGCGCTGATCGAGTCTGCTCGGCTCGCCGAGGACGTGGTGGGCCACCCACTGCCGGGCGCGGTCATGAAGGGTGGAACATTGGTCAAGCTGCGAGAAAAACTCGCAGTAGCATGAATCTATTTCATAGGAGCAAACATTGAAGGCGACTTCAGGTGGTGAAACCCCCTATCAGCTTCCGTCCGACATCGTCGAATTTCGTGATCTTGCGAAACGCATCGTGCGGGAAAAGATCCTGCCGTTGGAACAGCAATATCTACGGCACCCCGGTCATGCCTATGGCATAAGGGAAACCACCAATCTCAGGGCTGTTTTTGGTCCCCAGATCGTTGATGACCTGATAAAGATTTCACGGGAAACGGGGCTGTGGTATCTGATGGTGCCCGGGCAATATGGCGGCCTGGGATTATCCATGCTTGCTCAAGTCGTGATCCTGGAGCAATTCATGTATACCGCGGTCCCGTTTCCGTTCGCGAATGTGCCGAACGTTCTTTATTCGTGCACCGGCAGCCAGGTCGACCGTTTCCTGAAACCCGTTATCGAAGGTGAAAAATTTGCGTCTTTTGCGCAGACCGAGCCCAACGCCGGATCCGATCCGGGAGGCATGATGCAGACGCGCGCCGTCAAGGACGGCGACCATTGGGTAATCAACGGCACAAAGATGTGGATATCGGGGGCGGCCGAGTCCGATATCATCATGGTGCAGGCGGTAACCGATCCCGAAAAACGCCAAAGAGGCGGTATTACCATGTTCCTGGTTGATCGCCACAATCCGGGCGTTCACATCGAGGAGCCGGGCCTCATGACCTGGCTTGGGCCCAAGTCCGCGCAGTACGTCGTCCGTTTCGAGAATTGTCGTGTCCCGGAGGGGGACGTCGTCGGCGAGGTCGGCAAGGGCTTTACTCTCGGACAACTGTGGTTGACCATCCACGACCGGCTGCTTCGCGGGCCCTATGCGCTGGGCAAAATGCAGCGCGCTCTCGATATGTCTATCGAGTGGGCCAAGCAGCGCGTGACATTTGGAAAACCGATCGCGGAACGCCAAGCCATTCAGTGGAAGCTCGTCGATATGTTTGTCGACATCCAGGCTTTGCGTCCCATGACATATGAAATTGCCGCACGCGCCGATACGGGCGAGGATGTGCGTGCCGAGGCCGGACTGGTGAAGCTTTGCGCTTCCGAATGGGGAGCCCGCTGTCTCGATACCGCCATACAGGTTCACGCTGCAATGGGAGAATCTTTAGAGCTTCCTCTCACCTTGTTCTACCGGCTTCTTCGTCACGCTCAGATCGGGGGAGGGACGAGCGAGATTCAGCGGATTCTCATCGCTCGGAAGCTGCTTAAGAGCCTGTAACATAATGAAACGCACGTGCGTTGCAGCCAGAATTGGTGATGGCGAGGCGCTCGATGCAGCGAATGTCGTGAACCTTCGCAAGTCGAGCAACGCTGCCAGCGCCGATTCTGGCCGCAACCCCGTATACATATGGTTGAATTATCTCCGTCTTGCTGGGGGCTGGCCGCGATTTTGGCCCATGGCATTGTCACAAGTCCCTGGCTTAGAGTGACTAAGCGGCGGGCCTTGCTTCGCGCCCTGAGCCAAAATCGTGCCAGCGCAGCGCGTGTTTCATT
>JACQOI010000112.1 GCA_016202615.1 Betaproteobacteria bacterium | reverse complement strand
GAGAGGCGAGAGGCGAGAGGCGAGAGGCGGGAAGCAGCATGACTGTTCGTCAGGCCGCGACCGGAAGTTTCCCACTTTGCACCCTGCACTCCGCATTCTGCACTCTTCACTCATTAATTCGTTCCGTCCGGTACGAAGACGTACCCGAACCCCCACACGGTCTGGATGTAGGTGGGTTTGGTGGCGTCGGCCTCGATCAGCTTGCGCAGACGGGAAATCTGCACGTCGATCGAGCGGTCGAACGCGCCGAACTCGCGGCCGCGCGCGAGCTCCATCAGCTTGTCGCGCGACAACGGCGTGCGCGGATGCTGCACCAGCACCTTGAGCAGCGCGAATTCGCCGGTGGTCAGCGCGATGTTCTCGCCGTTGCGCGCGAGGCTGCGCGTGGCGAGGTTGAAGCTGAAATCGCCGAATTCGACCACCTGCTGGTCGGCGGTCGGCGCACCCGGCGGCTGCGGCTCCGGCACGCGCCGCAGTACCGCCTGGATGCGCGCCACCAGCTCGCGCGGGTTGAACGGCTTGGGCAGGTAATCGTCGGCGCCGACTTCGAGCCCGACGATGCGGTCGACGTCGTCGCCCTTGGCGGTGAGCATGATGATCGGGATCTTGTCGCCGAGGCCGCGCAGCCGCCGGCAGATCGACAACCCATCCTCGCCCGGCATCATCAGGTCGAGCACCATCAGGTCGTAACGCTCGCGCGCGAGCCAACGGTTCATGTCGTTGCCATCTGCGACCGCGCGCACGCTGTAGCCCTGGTCGGACAGATAGCGGTTCAAAAGCTCGCGCAGCCGCGCATCGTCGTCGACCACGATGATGCGGGTTCTGGTCTCGTTTTCCTTCATGGCCGCAATCCTAACGTGTTGAAAACCTCAATTCCACTGTTTTGTAAGCGATTGTTGCTGTCGGCGCGGCTGAAACACATTGTTACAAAAAAAGCTGCGCCATTAACAGCCTGCTTACAAAGCCGGCGTAGCATGGGTCAACGCTGAAATTCGGGTGGCGTTAGACGAGACAACGGGATGGATTCCGTTAACCGATCGAACCGATAATCACTGGAAGGAGACCGATCATGAACAAGGCAAGCAGCGCAATCATAGCAGTGTTGATCGCGGCGGCGTTTCCTGTCGCGTCTTATGCCGGCACGCGCGATCCCGGCGTCAACCACCGGCAGCACAACCAGCAGCAGCGTATCCAGCAAGGCGTGCGTTCGGGCGAATTGACGCGCGGTGAAGCCCGTCACCTCGGGCGTGAAGCGCGCGACATCCGGCGCGAAGAACGGATCTACAAATCGGACGGCAACCTGTCGCGATGGGAGCGCGCCGACCTGCGCCGCGACCTCAACGGCCTGAGCCGCGACATTTATCGCGAGAAACACGACCGTCAGCAGCGCTTCGATCGTGGCCGTTACGATAACGCCGGCTTCGACCCTCGTCGCTTCGACCAGGGCCGTTTCGACCAACGTCGCTTCGACAACGGCCGTTTCGATCCCCGACCCGGCAATCCCGGTCATTTCGGTTCCCGCGACATTGACCGCATGCAGCGGATCGAGCGGGAGCGCATCCAGCGGGGCATACGCTCGGGCGAACTGACGCGCAGCGAGGCGGCCCGGCTCATCGCCGAGCAGCGCATGATCCAGCAGGAAGAGCGCGCCTACCGCGCCGACGGCGTGCTGACCGGGTATGAGCGCCGCGACTTGTGGCAGGACCTGAATGCCGCCAGCAGACACATCTATAATGAGACACACGACGGTCAAGAGCGCAGATAGAGCACGAGGCTGATGAAAATTCTGTTGAGTGCAATGCTGGTGGTGCTGGCTGCGGCGACGCAGCCGGCGGCCGCCGGGCCGTGGCGCGATTTCGGCGGCGGGCGTTTCGACGTCCAAGCCCAGCGCCAGCGTCCGGGCGGGGCTCAGCGCCAGCCGCAACGGGATTTTCGCCGCGAACGGCCGGAACGCGACAAGCGCGGGGATGACAGGCTGACCGAGGAAGAACGGCGTGAATTGCGCCGCGATATCGAGCGGGCCAACCGCGAGATATACAAAGGCCGGCGGTAACGCTGCGGCCATGGCGGCGCCTGAACGGCGTCCGCTGCAAACCTAAAGGAACCGCAAATGAAACGCATATTACCCGCCACCTTGTGTGCGCTCGCGCTGTTCGCTGCTTATGCCGCGCCGGCGGCGGCACAGGGCTTGCCCGGCGCCACGGTACGTTCCGAGGGCAGGAGCGGCGCGTCCCCGGCCGAGCGCGATGCCATGCGCGAGCGCTGCAAGGCCAACCCCGAGCAGTGCCGCGAGCAGATGAAGTCGCGCATGCGCGAGCGCTGCAGGGAAAACCCGCAGCAATGCGAGGAGATGAGGGCGAAAATAAAGCAGCGTCACGAGCAATGCAAGGCCGATCCCGAGAAATGCCAGGCTGAGCGGCGCGCGTACGCCGAGCGGCGTTTCAAGAAAGCCGATAGCGACGGCAACGGCGCCATCAGCCGCGGCGAAGCCGAAAAGGGCATGCCCCGCCTGGCCAGGCATTTCGACCGGATCGATGCCAACAAGGACGGCCAGTTGTCAGTGGCCGAGCTGCAGGCGGCGCGCCAGGCGCACGGTGGCGGCAAAGGCCGCAAGCAGGAGAGCAATTAGTTACGGGCGCGCGCTGATGGAACGGCTGCTTTACCGGACGTTGTTCGTGACGGGCCTGATCCTCGCTGCGGGGCTGCCCGCGAAAAGCGCATTCGCGCAGCAGGGCCCCGGCCTGCTGCAGAAAGTCGAGGCGCGCCTCGGCAAGCCGTTATCGGGCGAGCAGCGCCAGCAATTCGCGCGCACCGCCGCGGGCTTGCGCGATGCGCTGCTGCCGCCGCAGCGCAAGTTCGCGCAGACTATCGCGTACACCTTTAAGCTGCCGCTTGCCGAGGTGCAGGCGCTGCTGCCGGCGATCGGCGAGGACAGCAGCGGCTTTGACAGGAACATGATCCCGAAAATCGAGGCGCGCATAGGCCGCGGCCTCACGCCGCAGGAGCTGCAGCAGATTCGTACCGCGGATAACGCGAAAAAAGCGGAGATGAGCCAGATCCAGTCGCGCTACGCGGCCGAATTCGCGCAAGTCACGGGTCTGAGCAGTGAACAGTTTAGGCAACTGCTGCCGACGATAGGGATATAGGCAACGCCATGGCGACGCTCAAACGGTTGCTGATGTGGCTGCTGCTGTTCGCGCCGGCCGCGGCAATCGCCGCCGGGCCGATGGGCTTCGACGAGGCGCGCCATCTGCTCAACCGCACCAGCTTCGCCGCCAACATCGACGACATCAGCGCGTTCGCCAGGCTCACGCGCGAGCAGGCGGCCGATCGCCTGCTGTCCTGGACCGGCCGCGGCGTCAAGACACAGGCGCCGCGCTGGGTCAACAACTTCGAGTCGCCGCGCCGCCTGCGCATGATGAGCGAAGGGGAACGCATGCAGTTCCAGCGCGAGCAGTTCGAAAAAGGCGTCGAATTGCGCGGCTGGTGGCTCACCGAGATGCTGACCACGCAGTCGCCGCTGACCGAGAAGATGGTGCTGTTCTGGCACAATCACTTCGTTTCCAGTCTGCAGAAAGTCCGCTCGCCGGTGCTGATGTACCGCCAGCACATGCTGCTGCGCAAGCACGCGCTCGGCTATTTCGGCGACTTCCTGCACGACATCGGCAAGGACCCGGCGATGGTGGTGTATCTCGACAACGCATCCAACCGCAAGGGCCAGCCGAACGAGAATTTTGCGCGCGAGGTGATGGAACTGTTCACGCTCGGCGAGGGCAATTATACCGAGAAGGACATCAAGGAAGCCGCGCGCGCGTTCACCGGCTGGGGGCTCGACATCGACAGCGGCGAATTCGTGTTCCGCCAGCAGGCGCACGACGAGGACGTGAAGACCGTGCTCGGCCGCAGCGGCAGTTTCGACGGCGACGCAGTGCTCGAAATCCTGCTCGCGCAGCCGCAGACCGCCGAATTCATCGTTACCAAGATGTGGCGCGAATTCGTGTCGCCCAACCCGGACCCGAATGAAGTGAAACGCGTCGCGCGCATGTTCCGCGACAACCGCTACAACATCAGGATCGCGCTGCGCGCGCTGCTCGTCTCCGACGCGTTCTACGCGCCGCAGAACCGCGCCGCGCTGATCAAGTCGCCGGTCGAGCTGATCGTCGGTACGCTGCGCCAGTTCCGCTTCGAGACCGGCGAGACTACGCCGTTTGTGTTCGTGTCGCGGAGCCTTGGCCAGGACCTGTTCGCGCCGCCCAACGTCAAGGGCTGGCCCGGCGGCGAGGCGTGGATCAACAGCGCCACGCTGCTCGCGCGCAAGCAATTGCTCGAGCGCCTGTTCCGCGCGCAGGAAATGCGGCAGCCGGCGCTGATGTCGATGAACCGCGAGGACGGCGAGCGCGTCAAAGGCGTCGGCAAGCTCGGCGCCGACGGCCGCGAGCGCTTCATGCGCGCCATGATGGACATTCATTTCGACGGCGGTAAATGGCTCGCGCAGTTCAAGTCCGGCGACCCGCTGCTGACGCGCGTGCTGCTGCCGGCGGATCCGGTCAACACCCAGATCGCGAGCCTGGAGGGCAACGAGCTGCTGCGGCAACTGGTGCTTGATCCGGTGTATCAGTTGAAGTGAGGAAGCGGTCGAAGACCAGCTATCAGCGCTCAGCTTTCAGCAATCAGCTTGAATCAGTGCGCCGCGGGCGCAGATTATCGGCTGACCGCTGAATGCCGAACACTGAAAGTGGGAGACAAATATGGACCGACGTGAATTTCTGAGCGTGGCCGGTGGAGCCGCGGTGGCGGCATGGATGCCCGGGGCCGCGTTCGCGCAGCGTGCGGCCGGCAACTACAACAACCTGCTGATCCTGGTCGAATTGAAAGGCGGCAACGACGGTCTCAACACCGTGGTGCCGTACGCCGACGGCGAGTACTACAACCTGCGGCCGCGCCTTGCGATATCGCGCGACCAGGTGCTGCAACTCGACGCCCGCAGTGGGCTGCATCCGTCGCTGCAGCCGCTAATGGCGCTGTGGGGTAACCGTGAGCTTGCGATCGTGCAAAGCATCGGTTATCCGAGCGCCAACCTGTCGCATTTCCGCTCGATCGAAATCTGGGACACCGCTTCGAAAAGCAGCGAATACCTGTCCGATGGCTGGCTCGCGCGCGCTTTTGCCGCTTCGCCGGTGCCGCAATCGTATGCCGCCGACGGCATCATCGTCGGCTCCAACGAGATGGGACCGCTCGCCGGCGGCGGCACGCGCGCGCTGGCGCTCACCAATACCGAGCAGTTCCTGCGCCAGGCCAGGCTCGCGGTGCCGATGGGCTCGTCGCGCAACGCCGCGCTCAATCACCTGCTCAAGGTCGAGCAGGACGTGGCGCAGGCCGCTTCCAGCCTCAACACCAACTACACCTTCCGTGCCGAGTTTCCGAACCACCAGCTCGGCAACGCGTTCAAGACCGCTGCGCAGGTGATCGCCAGCAAGGCCGGCGTCGCGGTGGTGAAGGTATCGCACAACGGATTCGATACCCACAGCGGACAGCAGGGCGTGCATGCGCGGCTGTTGAAGGAACTCGCCGAGGGCATGGTCGCGATGCGCACCGCGACGCAGGAAATCGGGCGCTGGGATTCGACGCTGATGATGACTTACGCCGAATTCGGCCGCCGGCCGAAGGAAAACCAGAGCGCCGGCACCGACCACGGCACCGCCAACGCGCATTTTGTGCTCGGCGGCCGCGTCAAGGGCGGGCTCTACGGCCCGCCGCCCGCGCTCACGCGGCTGGACGGCAACGGCAACCTGCCGTTCGCGGTCGACTTCCGCGACCTCTATGCGACCGCGCTCGAGAAGTGGTGGGGCATCAATTCAAGCGTCGCGTTGAACGGCCGCTTTAACCCCGTCGACGTGCTTAAAGCCTGAGCGGGCAAGAATATCCCTTCCCCCTCACAGGGGGGAAGGGATAGGATGGGGGTAGCAGCCTGTCGGACTTAACAGTCCGTACAGGCTGCTAAAAGCAAAACCGGCTGACCATTCATAATAAACTCACCAGGAGTTTGTCGGGGCCAAGTCCGACAAACTCCTAGGGGACGACAACTATCCCGATGCTGCCTGGCGGTCGCTGCCGACCTCGGAAGGGCCCCAGCGGGGCGTGCTTCGCGAGCGGCTGATACGTCCTTGATTACAGTCCCCTGGCCGGAACGGTGGGGAAGCCAGCAGCGTCCTTGTCTGGCGGTTGAAACAGGGCGGGGCCATTTCTTATGCTAAGGGCATGGCCCGGCCGCCCCCGTTTTTTCGGCACTTTAGGCCCGATTTTTGCTCCGCAGACCCCTGATTTCATGTATCATTGCATAAGAGCGAGGTGCCGCCATACGCAAGGCGACAGCTCCAGTGTGAAAATAAACTCGAAAGACACACCATGCTTGCAATGAGAATTCGCCAAAAAGACGGGATCTTTTTTCTGGCCAGCTATCCCGCGAAAGAAATCCTGAACAAGGTGCGTTTCATCAGCCGCTATTACGGCGAGGATGACCTGATTACGCCTCAGCCTGTGCCGCAGCATGACGAAATCGCACAGTTTATCGCGCGCATCGAGCGCACCGACGCGGCGTTCCAGCGCCAACTCTCGCGTGCCAAGGTGAGGTCGCTCAAGAACTTCTACGAGATGGCGGTCACGCAGCCGCCGATCCCCGGGACGGTTTTGCTCTTTACGAACGATAACCTCAGTTTCCGCGCGCTTGATGGCCAGGACAACATCGGCAATCTGCAGGACCCGTCCTCCAAATACATGATCATCGACGGCCAGCACCGGCTGGCGGCGCTGCGCTTCTATCTGACCGAGCACCCGGACGAGGCCAAGGGCATCGACGTGCCGTGCGTGATTTTCGACGGCCGCAGCGAGGACTTCGCATGCGAAATGTTCGTGATCATCAATTCGACGCCGACCCGCATCAACAAGAGCCACCTGGTCGACCTCTACGAGCGCGTATCGTGGGCCGATCCCGACCGGCGTTTTGCCGCCCGCCTGGTGGACAGTCTTTATACCGAGGTCGACAGCCCGCTGCGCTACCGCATCAACCGCCTGGGCGGCCGCAGCCAGAAGGACAAGTGGATACTGCAGGCGGAGATCTTCAACGAGCTCTACCGCTGGGTGCGCGCGGACTGGAAGAAAATCAGGCAGGTGGTCAACAGCTACCGCGAAGCCGAGAAATACTACTGCGTAGTGCGTGATTTCCTGAAGGCCGCGCAGCTCGCGTGGGGCGAGACCTGGGCCCATGACAACTACATGGTGACCAAGCCCGTCACGTTGAAAGCCATGATAAGAGTGTGCGCCGATCTGGCGCGCGAAGATGCCGATCCGGTCGACGGACGCGTCAAGCGCTGGGAAGACCGGCTAGCTGTGTGGAGCGATCAGCAGAAATCGTTCAAATCGGAAGGTTTCTACGAGCGCTTCCCCGCCAAGGGTGAGGTCGAGCGCGTCGCGCGGATACATCGCGATCTGGCGCGGGCGGCGGGCATCGAGGTCAAGGGCGCGACAACCGGCAAGTGGTGACGCGCGGGGCTCGTGCAGCCCTTATTCTATCATCCGCTGTCGGGGTTCATTTCAGCGCAGCGACGACCATGATCTCGACCAGCGTATCGGGCGTGCCGAGACGGGTCTCGACGCAGGCGCGCGCCGGTGTATTATGCGGGTCGATCCACGCGGTCCACGCTTCATCCATCTGCGGCTTCAGGCGCATGTCGGCGACGTAAACCATCGCCGACAGCAGGCGCGACTTGTCGGTGCCGGCGAGCTTCAGCAAGCCGTCGATTTTTTTCAGGGCTTCCTCGGTCTGGGCCTTCATCGGCGCGCTGCGGTTGTCGGCCGTCAGGCCCGCAAGATAGGCGACACCGTTATAGGTGACCGCGCGGCTCAGGCGCGAGTCGGACTGGTGACGAACGATACCACTCATGATTTTCTCCCTGGGTGTGACTGCCGTTATTGTGCGATGAACCGCCACACCGCGCAATCCGGGCATGATTTGACAGCACGGTGCGCACGCGGCGTGACGCCGGCGGCAGCCTCGCCGCGGAGGACGCAGAGGAAAAAAGCAAAAGAACGGAAATGAACGCGGATAAGGTCGACGCTACGAGTCCTAACCATGGAAAACGTGCATTGCCCTGTGGTTAGCGCCGTGATTTCCGTGTGTCCTGCGGCCTGGAAACGCCTGATTTTTGTCAGTGTTTATCTGCGTTCATCTGTGGTTAGCCATTGCTTTACAGATTTTTGAGATGGGTTCTACTGATTATTCGGGAAAACCGTAATTGACTATGGACCTTGATTTATTGGAGGAATCTGACTATGAGTGCCGAGCAAGATATTCTAACGCAAACAATCGACGACACTTTACAGTTTGTATCCTACGCTGCGCACAGGGGAATACAGCTAGCGGATGACGAAATTGCGAATGTAATCGAGGCAAAAAGGGCGGGGGGCGCAATAACAGCAGCGCAAGAGAAAGCATTTTGGGCATCAGCATCGCGTATTTCGAAAGCCATAGCGCCGGTCACCATAGAAAGCCTTCGTTCATCTACACGCACCGATCTGGACGGCCCAGCCTCGGCCGCCTGGGCTGCCAGAAGCTACAGAGTGCGCACGGCGCTGACACTAGTCGCGTTGTTGTTATTTCAAATATATTGGCTGATCGGCGCCACAGTGACAACCGACATCAGTGAAATAAAGGGACGTCTTACGGTACTAGCGTCAGAAGACGTGCGTCTAGCAACGCAGTCTCAGCCCAAAAAGGGAGATCCAAATTATCAGGTGAAAGAAGCGAAAATAAAGTCCGATCAGCAAGAGTTCAATGCGCGGCTCTGGAAGGAGAGAATCAGTGCTGAAACAGATTTTGACGTTCTGAAAAACTGGAACCTTGCAAAAAATTTGCTGCTTTGGCAGCGAACACCCGAAACAACGGGCAAGACGAAGATATCGCCGGCTGCTTCAGGCGATCCCAAATCAGGTAGCAGTCAAGATTATGCCGTCAAGAAAGACGACTACTTCCTGTGGGTGTTCACACCGGACAATGTGGTGGAATTCCAGACAGCACAAATAGCCCTCACGGCGCTCCTGAAATATATTCTTCCGATTCTCTATGGCGCTTTGGGCGCAAGCGCCTATATTGTCAGAACGCTGGCGACAGAAATCCGGGAGCATACGTACTCAGTTGGATCAAACGTTCGGTTTCAGCTTCGCTTTTACCTCGGGGCGATGGCGGGATTCGCGATAGCCTGGTTCACTTCAGACACGAAGTCTGCAGAGGCTGCCGGAATACTTCAACCCCTCTCTCCACTAGCTGTGGCATTTCTCGCTGGTTATAGCGTCGAGCTGCTTTTTTCCTTGCTTGACCGGATTGTGGTGGCGTTGTCCAGTGCGGAGCCTGTCAAGGCGAAATCCTAAAGCAGGGCCGCTAGAGAAATCGCGGTGTGTCCCCGCTTATTCCGCGGTCAATGGGCTGGCGAAGATTTACTGGGACGACGTGCTGGCGCCTTCGGCGGCGGGGCGACAGTTTGCGTTTTGGAAGAACACGACCCACAAGCGAGAACCCGCCCTGACCTTGGCCTCCTCTATAAGGCGACGCTGATGGGCCAGGAGACGCGCTGTTCTCACTGCGCCTTAATCGAGAACCAACCCGGCCTCCTTCACGAGCCTGCCCCACCTGCCGATCTCGGACTTGATCTTCGCGCCGAATTCCTCGGGGCTCGAGCCGACGGGGGTGGATCCGTCCGCAGCGAGGCGCTGCACCACATCCGGCGACTTCAGT
>JACQOI010000091.1 GCA_016202615.1 Betaproteobacteria bacterium | reverse complement strand
GCGTACGATCATGCTGTTGGTGCGCTTGTTTTTGCGGGTGCGGTAACCCTTGGTAAGGGTGCCCCACGGGCTGACCGGATGCTGGCCGGCAGCGGTCTTGCCTTCGCCGCCGCCGTGCGGGTGATCGATCGGGTTCATCGCCACGCCGCGCACCGTCGGACGGATACCACGCCAGCGCTGAGCGCCCGCCTTGCCGATCGAGCGCAGACTGTTCTCTTCGTTGCCGACCTCGCCGATGGTGGCGCGGCAATTGATATGTACCTTGCGGATCTCTCCCGAGCGCATCCGCAACTGGGCATACTCTCCTTCGCGCGCCAGCAACTGCACCGAGGTACCGGCGGCACGCGCAAGCTGCGCACCCTTGCCCGGCATGATCTCGACGCAATGCACCGTGGTGCCGACCGGAATGTTGCGCAACGGCAGCGCATTGCCGGCCTTGATTGGCGCGTCCGCCCCATTGTGCAGCTGAGTACCCGTACTCACGCCCTTCGGCGCGATTATGTAACGGCGCTCACCATCGCTGTAGCACAGAAGCGCGATATTGGCGCTGCGGTTCGGATCGTGCTCGAGGCGCTCGACGCGCGCCGCGATGCCGTCCTTGTCGCGCTTGAAGTCGATCACCCGATAGTGCTGTTTGTGGCCGCCGCCCAGGTGCCGCGTCGTAATGTGCCCGTGGTTATTGCGGCCGGCATTTCTGGACTGGCTCTCGACAAGCGCGTGGTGCGGACGACCTTTGTGCAGGTCCGGATTGACCAGCTTGACCACCCCGCGGCGGCCCGGCGATGTCGGTTTGACTTTAACGAGTGCCATTACCTGGTCTCTCCTGCCGCGAAGTTAATTTCATGGCCCGGCTTGAGGCGGACATACGCCTTTTTCCAGCCTTTGCGGCGCCCGAGCGCGCCGCCGAAGCGCTTTTCCTTGCCCTTGACGTTCGCGACCTGCACCGACAGGACTTCGATTTTCTTGTCCTTGGTACTGAACATCAGTTCGACCGCCGCCTTGATCTCGGGCTTGGTCGCGTTTGAGGTGACGCGGAACGTGTACTGGTTGTTCTTCTCACCGACGAACGTGCTTTTCTCGGATATGACCGGGGCGAGCAGCACCTGCATCAGGCGCTCGGCGTTTTTGGCGCCGGCTGCGGCGGTGTTCATTTCAGCAGTTCCTCGAATTTGGCCATCGCGTTCTTGGTCAGCAGCACGTTGGCATGGCGGATCAGGCTCACCGGATCGGCGTACGCCACGGCGACGACGTCGACGTTGGGCAGATTGCGTGACGACAGCAGCAGGTTCTCATCGACGCTGTCGGTAATGATCAGCACGTTGTCGAAACCCATGCTTTTCACTTTTTGCGCGAGTAGTTTGGTTTTTGGAGAATCGAGCGTGAAGCTGTCGACCACCGCCAGCCGCCCTTCGCGCGCAAGCTGCGAGAGGATTGAACACACGCCGGCGCGGTACATTTTCTTATTCAGCTTGTGGCTGAAATTCTCGTCGGTGCGGTTCGGGAATATCCGGCCGCCGCCGCGCCACAACGGGCTGGAGGTCATGCCGGCGCGCGCGCGGCCGGTACCTTTCTGACGCCACGGTTTCTTGGTCGAATGCATGACCTCGCCGCGGTCTTTCTGCGCGCGGGTGCCGCTGCGCCCATTGGCGAGGTAGGCGGTCACCACCTGGTGAATCAGCGACTCGTTGTAATCACGCCCGAACACCTCATCGGTTGCCACGACTTTGGCGGTCGATTCGCCTTTCTGATCGATCAGTTTGAGTTCCATCATGCACCTGTCTTGGCCGTTGCCGGCTTGGCCTTCGACGTCGCACCCGCCGTGCCGGCTGTTTTGCCGGCTTTGGCCGCTGGATACACCGTGACATCACCGTTTTTAGCGCCGGGAACCGCGCCGCGGATCAACAGCAGCTGACGCTCGGCGTCTATGCGCACGACCACCAGATTCTGTGTGGTGCGTTTGACGTCACCGAGGTGCCCGGTCATTTTCTTGCCCGGAAACACCCGGCCCGGGTCCTGCGCCATGCCGATCGAGCCCGGCTTGTTATGCGACACAGAGTTGCCGTGGCTTGCGCGGTTGGATTTGAAGTGGTGACGCTTGATGACGCCAGCATAGCCCTTGCCGATAGAGGTGCCGGCAACATCGACTTTCTGGCCGACCGTGAACACGTCGACGCCGACAACGCCGCCGACCTTAAGGCCCGAGACCTGCTCGGATGTGACGCGAAATTCCTTGAGCACCGAACCCGCTTCGACAGCGGCTTTTGCGTAATGGCCGGCGGCGGCCTTGTTGACGCGGCGCGCGCGGCGTTTGCCGTAGGCGACCTGCACCGCACAATAGCCGTCGGTTTCAGGCGTCTTGATCTGGGTCACGCGATTGTTCGACACGTCAACCACGGTCACCGGGATGGAATCACCATCGTCAGTGAACACACGCGTCATGCCGATCTTGCGCCCGACTAGTCCTAAACTCATGTTATTACCCTTAGTTGGGTTTAACCAACCCCCCGGCATTGAAGCCTCGGGGAAGGTGCCGACTACTATTGGCCGGCAATACTCTATTCGTGAAACGTGATGCGGCGTGCGCCGCGGTCAAACGTGAAACGCGGTTTACATTTCACATTTCACTTTTCACCTTTCACGCCTTACAACTTGATCTCCACGTCCACTCCTGCCGGCAAATCCAGCTTCATCAGCGCGTCGACCGTCTTGTCAGTGGGATCGATAATGTCCATCAGCCGCAAATGCGTGCGGATCTCCAACTGGTCGCGCGAGGTCTTGTTGGCATGCGGCGATCGCAGCACATCGAATCGTTCCTTGCGCGTGGGCAGCGGTACCGGTCCCTTGACCACTGCACCAGTGCGCTTCGCAGTATCCACGATCTCGAGCGCCGATTGGTCGATCAAGCGGTAGTCGAACGCCTTCAACCTGATCCGGATCTTTTGACTCTTCACAGTTGCCATTTTTAACCCCAGTAAGCGGTGAGCCGTGAGCGGTGAGCGGTAAGTGGTGACTAGCGTTTCCGCTCACCGCTTACTGCTTACCGCTTCCCGTTATTCAATCACCTTGGCGACCACGCCGGCGCCGACGGTTCTGCCGCCTTCGCGTATCGCGAAGCGCAGGCCTTCTTCCATCGCAATCGGCTGAATAAGCTGCACCGTGATCGACACGTTGTCCCCCGGCATCACCATCTCCGTGCCCGCCGGCAGCTCGAGCGCGCCCGTCACGTCAGTGGTGCGAAAGTAGAACTGCGGCCGGTAGCCGTTGAAGAACGGCGTGTGACGCCCGCCCTCGTCCTTGGAAAGCACGTAGATCTCGGCGGTAAACTTGGTGTGCGGGGTAATCGAGCCCGGTTTCGCCAGCACCTGGCCACGCTCGACCTCCTCACGCTTGGTGCCGCGCAGCAGCACCCCCACGTTGTCCCCCGCCTGCCCCTGGTCCAGCAGCTTCCTGAACATCTCCACCCCCGTGCATACGGTCTTGAGCGTGGGCCGTAAGCCCACAACCTCGATCTCTTCGCCCACCTTGACGACGCCACGCTCAACCCGCCCAGTCACCACCGTGCCGCGGCCCGAGATCGAAAACACGTCTTCCACCGGCATCAAAAACGGGCCGTCGAGCGCGCGCTTGGGCTCCGGAATGTAAGCATCGAGTGCTTCGGCCAGCTTCATGATCGAACCCTCACCGAGCTCGGACTTGTCCCCATCCATCGCCTTCAACGCACTGCCAATCACGATCGGGGTCTTATCCCCGGGAAACCCATATTTCGAAAGCAGCTCGCGCACCTCCACTTCCACCAGCTCCCAGAGCTCCTTGTCATCGACCGTGTCGGCCTTGTTGAGATAGACCACGATGTAGGGCACCCCCACCTGGCGGGCCAACAGGATGTGCTCGCGAGTTTGCGGCATCGGACCGTCGGCCGCACTCACCACCAGAATCGCGCCGTCCATCTG
>JACQOI010000090.1 GCA_016202615.1 Betaproteobacteria bacterium | reverse complement strand
GGCTGTATCCGAATATTCATCCGGCGCGGGCGGCGCCAGCAAGGGCCACCAAAACACTTTTTCAATGCCTTCGCCAAAGGCCATGACGTATCGTTTGACAACACCTCTGGCCACTCTGCCCCGCCAGTCCCCGCCATCAGCTTCAGGGCTCGCCAAGGTGCCTGTCTCCGTGATCCATATCGGCTTCTTCACGCCAAAAAGCTTCATCCGTCCTTTGATATATCGTGTCGACTCGATGATCTTCTCGTCATTCCTGCTGTAACTGTGGAAATTGACGATGTCAAAATACTGGTGATAATTCTTCAACATCCTGTCGACAAACTTTCTTACGTCCAGGGGATCGACGAAACCTCCGATCAGGACTTTCGCCTGGGGATTGCCCTCTTTCACCCCTTCAAACCCGTTGATCAGCCAGGGCTCATAATCCGTATTCTTGAGGTCGAAGAAGGGCGGAAACGTAACCTCGTTAAGGATCTCGATATATCGCATCAGGCCGTGGCCGTGCCTGCCGTCATATCTTTGAGCCACCGCTTTGGCGAACTCGCGAAAATCGTTGATATCCTTGGGCGCGGAAAAATCAAAGGCCTTGTTTTTTTGGTTAGGCGCAGGCTCGTTCTTTTTTTCGAAAAACCGAAAGTCACTCTTGTCTCTCTTCGCCCAGGCGGGCATATTGGTGAAATAGCCGAGGATTTCGATGCCCGCGCTATTGGCGATCCTGACTTTTTCGTCCATGGCCGACCAGTTAAAACGTCCTTTGGCCGGCTCGATTTGCTCCCAGAGAATCCATTCCCGCGATATCCCGACCCCGGCCTTTTGCAGCTCACGCGGGAATTGTTCGACACCCCCGTTGGTTCCAAAACGGCTTTCGTTCGTACCCTCGCGGTTCGACTGAGCGATAATGCCCGATGACGAAAGCAGGAGCGCCAAACACGTCAGCACAATACCTTTTTTCACAGGACACCTCCCGTTTCACCAACCACCGAAAGACGCAACGTGTGCCCGCCCCCCTGCCGCCATTGCGCGTCGACCAAGGTCGGCCGAGCTAGCAGGCGGTCAGACTTAGAGGGTCCGACAGCCTGCTAAAAGCAAAACCGGCACATTCTTTCTCAATAATGCCTAATTCCACGGTGGGTTCACCTCAGTTTAGCCGCAGGAACGACCTTTCGACAGTTTTGTTACGGCGGTTTCTCCCAATTTATTTTGGCCGGTTTTGCCTAAGGAGCCTGTCGGACTCAAGTCCGACAAGCTCCTAGCGGTTGCGAGAAGCTTACGCCTGGAACGGTCCGCCATGCAACGCTCCTTTAGCCGCATCTTCAATTTGGTGCGCCAGGCCGGGCCTGGCTGCAACATGAAACTCCGGTGCCCTGTCGGATTGCGGAGCGTGTAACATTACTGAATTATGCGCAACTCGTAACGCTATTCGAGCAGACGCTCTAACAAACAACGTTTAGAAATGGGCCAAAGTGATCAAAGAATCCGGCGCGACTGCGGATTGACCCGGCGCGAATCGCGTGCAATGTCGCGGACATCGCTCATTCCATGTTGATGAAGGCCCCGCAGCCCGCGAAGGTGCTGGTGGTCGGCGCCGGCGCGATCGGCGGACTGCTCGCGGCGCGCTTGGCCCTTGCCGGACACACCGTTTCTGTCGTGGCGCGCGGGTCCCACTACGCGGCCATGCGCGCTCGCGGCCACTTGCTGCTGGAGACGCGCGACGGCGTGCGCTCCGCGCCCGTGACGGCTTTCGATAGCGTGGCGGCGGCGCCCGCTGCGGAAGCGGTCTTCGTCACCTTGAAGGCGTATCAGCTCCCCGAGCTCGCCGAAGCTCTCGACGCCAAGGCGCACGCAGCGAAGATGTACGTGCCGATTCAGAACGGCATTCCGTGGTGGTATTTCCAGCGTACCGCAGGACCCCATGCGGGCAGAATCGTGCGCGCCGTCGATCCTGACGGCCGGCTTGCCGCACGCCTTGCCACCGCGCCGGTCGTGCCTGCTTTTGCGACCGTCGCCGCCGAAGTCGTGGCGCCGGGCCGTGTCTTCCACCAGTCCTTTGAAAGCGATGGCATTCCGATGGGTCCGCTCGATCCGGGTGATTCCCGAACCGGCGAGGCCGCCGCGGCGCTTGTGCGCTCCACTGGTTTGCATGCGCCGCTGATCGATGTGCGGAAGTTCGTTTGGGTCAAGCTCCTGGGCAACATCTGGACGAACCCGATCGGCGCCCTGACCCGCGCCACCGTGGCGCAAGTGGCGACGCATCCGGCTTCGCGTCCGCTGGCCCTCGCCCTGATGCGCGAAACCGAGGCCGTAGCGCGAGCTTTGGGCATCGAACCCGGACTCGATTTCGAGCAGCGTCTCGAGCGCGGGCGGCGGTTACGGCAAGGTGTCAAGTCCTCGATGCTGCAGGACGTCGAGCGCGGTCGAGAAACCGAGCGGCGCGCGATCCTAGGGGCGTTGGTGGAGCTCGCCGCGGTCGCGGGGGTTGAAATCCCGTGCGTAAAGACGCTGAACGCGTGCATGGAACTCCTGGACGAGAACCTCGCCGCGGCACGCGCGCTGGAGAGGGCAGGGATTTCATCATAACCGGCTACTCGAATCTGCTTCTGCCACAGCACACCATGCGCGGCGCTACGACGAGAACCTGCAGAGCTATGAGGCGGCGGCGGTCACGAACGAGGCGTCGCTCGGCATCCTCAACATCGGCCAGAGCTGCATCATCGCGACCGCGGTGACGCTGCTGATGATCCTTGCGGCGCAGGGCGTGGGTTGCAGGCTATACGCGCGCCGCGTATAGTTATCAAGAATGGATAAGCAGCATTTCGACCAACTGGTCAAAAGCGTACGCGAAATGAAGCGCCATATGGCAGGCAAGGGCGTGCGTGGCGTAAGAATTACTGAACTGCCTCCGCCTGACGTGCGCACCGTCCGCGAGGCGGCCAAGATCAGCCAGAGCCAGTTCGCGAAATTGATTGGCGTAAACCTGCGCACGCTGCAAAACTGGGAACAGCAACGCACGCAGCCCACCGGGCCCGCCACCCACAACTACCATGGCACATTCTGCTTGCTACGATACCATCTGAGAATGCGAATCGCGCTCTTCGTTTCGCGATAGTTGATGATGTGCCCGGTATTCGGTATGGGAAAAGCTCGCCGGCCCAGTGCTCCAGCGGGTCTACCAATCTTGGGGTGTGACTGAATCAGCCGCAGCGCGTTTTCGACGCGCTCGACGACGAGCCGCGCGGTGAAAATGTCTTCGCTCGCGATGAAGTCGATCGACGCATTAAACGCATCCCTGGCTGTCCGTGCCCACTCAAGCGGCTTTGCGCGGTCGCTTCGCGGCATGGCGTTCGATGATGGTCCGCGCCCGACCCATCACTTCGTCATTCGGAATCGCGCCGCTTCGATCGGCGTCCCTATCCGCCTCGATGGTCTCGATCACATCTCGCTCGGTGGCCTCGAAGCCATCGCGCAAAACGAAACGCAGCATCGACTGCGGCGTGCGGCCGGCCAGTCGCGCAAGCCTTTCGAGTCGACGTTGTTGTGCCGGCGAAATTACCAATGATCGCATGCGTCTTATACCTCACGGTGTGGATCAACATACTCATTTTACCATCGTTTTTCGCTGGCCACGGACCAGAGCATCGCCTGTTGCGCCGAGGGCTGCGGGGGGGCTGGCAACTGTTGAATTACAAGGCCCTATGATTCCCCGGGGAGGGGGTCCAGCGTGGCAACGCGCCGCCTTTGGCGGTTTGCGATCCTTTGACCGTGCGTGCCCAGCGGTGCAAATCTGGAAGTGTTGGGACGAGGGACGCCCACCTTTCAAGTTCACCACGCCTGCGGCACGCATGGCGCACCCCGCGGCCGGCAGCGTAGAATGTATCCGAGCCCCCTGTGTCCGACGGGCGTCAGAGACCAAATCTTACAACCGCCACTTTTGCAGGAATTTTAGTACGATATGAAAGCTCCGATCACAACGATCAAAGCCAGCAACGATGCGCCCGCTGCAAAACTGGGAGCAGCAACGCACGCAGCCAACCGGGCCCGCCAAGGCGCTGCTCAAGATCGTTGCTTCAAACCCGAAGGCGATTGAGGCGTTGCATGGATAAATCCAATGTTTGGGCCGCATTGGGGCTGGAGTGAGTCG
>JACQOI010000097.1 GCA_016202615.1 Betaproteobacteria bacterium | reverse complement strand
CGAACATCCTCGTCGCCGCGCTGATCTCCCCGACCGGGCCGCCTGCCGCAATCCTACAGGCGTTTCTGGACGAACGAATCACGCTCGTGACCTGCGAGCCCCAGCTCGAGGAATTCCGGCGTGTTACGCGCGATCCCGAGCTGCGCAAGCACCGGCGGACCCGGATCGTGACCGCCCGGCGCTTCGGCACGCTGCTCCGAAATTGACCGGACTTCTTTCTGATTCTCGTCTTGAGCACTAACAGGCCGTCAGTCGTCCGTCAGTCATCACCGGGGTTCGGGCCGTCAGTCGTCGGTAGCGGCGTCAGTCGTCACTTCGTCAGCCGTCACTTCATGAGCCGTCACTTCATCAGTCGTCACTTCTAGGAAAATTGGAGGCGGGGGTCGGAATCGAACCGGCGTCCACGGCTTTGCAGGCCGCTACGCTCTTAGTAAAAACAGTAGGTTAGCATACTCGACCACGCGTTTGACCACCCATACCATTTAAAAATAGCCATTTTCGCTATTGTGAAGGTTCTAAGAATGGAATTCTAGCGAATGCTGCTTTATTCTGAATATTAAAATCGTCTGAAACCAGTATCGTAGAGTGTGAATATGAAAGATGAAGTCAAGGCCATCGTTACCGACCCTGTGTTGCAGCAGCGACTCGCCAAGTATCTTGTCCTGCGATGCTTTCGCAACTCCGTTGTGGAAGATTTGCATGCCGGAACGGCTCCCAGCTCGAAATCCGGAGACTACTCTGATGTCGAGATAAGCACCCCATTGGGAGCAATTCCTTGGAACGCGGCCTCGCGCTTTGATGACGCGGAGATGAAGGTGCTTATGATTGATGTGGTGAACAGGAGGTGGAGAATACGCACATTCCAGCGCGTGTGGCCCTCGCCGTGCAGTCTTGCGCACTCATCTGTTATGTCGCCTGTGAAAAGGCTTCTTCTGCTGTAAAGCCCTCCATGAGGTGCCGTTGTCGGTGGTCTCCGTCCTGGTGATACGGTCCGCATAGACGACGAGGGAACCACACTCGCCTTTGCGCACCTGCGCGCCGATGGCTTTAACCTGCTTATAGGACATTCAGAAATTCGCGGCGTAACCCTTGGCGATGGCCTCCCCCCAGAGAAGAAGGATATTGATGCCTTGATAGGGCGTTCCGTTGTGGCGAAGCGGGCGAGTAATGCGGCCTTCGGTGTTGCCGGCGTTCCATGGTTTCAACCAAGGGCGGATGCCTTGCTCAAGCTCGGCGATGATGCGCTCGGTCACGCGGGTGTAAACGTCTTTGCGGTCGGTGGTGGTTTAGCTCATGGTCTTTGCTCCTTTGATGGGCCGGTTGGCTGTGCTCATGCACATGCAACCGATGTCCATCGACAAGCGAAGCGCGGAAGGTGGGGGAAACCCGGCCAGGCGGCGTAGCTTTACCCTTGCGCGACTCCGGGGGGCAGCGCCCCCTAGTCGGCGTTACGTCGACGGGCTTTTGAGACTGACGGGAGCGGAGCTGCCGTCACTGACTGAATTCGTGAAAGAGATCGTTACCGAATGGACGGAGACAGCCGGGGTTTCTTCGGCTGGCTCAGTAAAGGGCAATTCTCCATGCTCTGCTCCGGGTCGAACGAACGCACGCAGTTGCGTCCGGCGCGTTTGGCATCGTACAGCGCGTGATCCGCCGCCACGATCAACCCTTCGCCGGAATTGGCGTCCTCCGGAAAGCCGGCCAGCCCGATGCTTACGGTGACGGTGAGCGCTTGGCAGTGTTCAACTCCAAAAGTGTACCCACTGATTGCCGCGAGGATCCGTTGCGCTGCCGCACAAGCACCGGACCTGCCTGTTTCCGGCAAGATGACAGCGAATTTCTCGCCGCCATAGCGCGCAACGAGGTCTGGACTCCGCGTTGTCGTCCTGATGATGTCGGCGACACCACGCAAGATCCGGTTTCCGGCGATGTAGCTATAGTTGTCGTTCACTGCACCAAAACCATCGATGTCGAGCATGAGCATTGAAAACATGCGGCCGTAGCGCTTGCACCGGTCGAACTCCACGGTCAGCCTCTGGTTAAACTCGCAGTGGTTATACAAACCGGTAAGAGCGTCCCGACACGGGGCTTCTTGCTGTGCCTGATGATTCGTTTCGTTCATATCAGCCGTCCTATCACTTGCAGCAAATTGCGATTGCTTTGGTCGAAGCTGCTTTTCACTATATAGGCATTGGCGCCGACATCGATCCCGCGCTCGCGGCGACAGCTGCGCCGTCGGATTGCTTCGTCACTCTGTTCCTCGCAATGACACTTATCCGCTCCACGCATCGACACCTCTGCTGCTTCAACTCGCGGCGGCCCTGCCGGCCCGTTCGAGCAGCGCGGGCACTTGTTCCGCAGGCACGGGCTTGCTGTACAAATAGCCTTGGATCTCGTCGCACTTGAGCAGCCGCAGAAACTTCGACTGCTCCTCGGTTTCCACCCCTTCGGCAACTACTTTCAGATGCAAGTTGTGCGCCAGCGCAATGACGGTCGTCACGATGGCCGCGTCATTCGGGTTCGTCGTCATATGCTGGACAAAAGCGCGGTCGATCTTGAGCGCAGTAATCGGCAGCCGCGTCAGGTAGCGCAGCGATGAATAGCCCGTGCCAAAATCGTCGATCGCGATTCCCACCCCGAGGCCCCTCAGGATTTTCAGCTTCTCGATGCTGTACTCGATGTCTTCCATGATCATGCTTTCGGTGATTTCCAGATCCAGGCCATGGTCGGGTTTGCCGGCGATCGCGATGGCCCGCTGCACCGTGG
>JACQOI010000131.1 GCA_016202615.1 Betaproteobacteria bacterium | reverse complement strand
GGCGGCGCGTCTCCGCGCCCGCGCCAAAGCCGAGCGCGATCGGCAGCGTGGCAAAGATCGCCGCCATTGTCGTCATCATGATCGGGCGGAACCGGACGCTGCACGCTTCCACGATCGCCTCCACCGATTTCATTTTCTGTTCGCGCTGCATCTGCAGCGCGAAGTCGATCATCATGATGCCGTTCTTCTTCACCAGGCCGATCAGCAGGATGATGCCGACGAAGCTGAAGATGTTGAGTTCCTCGCGGAACAGCAGCAGCGTCGCCAGCGCCCCGAAGCCGGCGAACGGCAGCGCGGTGAGGATGGTCAACGGGTGCCCGTAGTGCTCGTAGAGAATAGCCAGGATCATGTAAATCAGGACGATGGTGACGAGCATCAGGATCGGCAGCGTGCGGAACGCTTCCTGGAACGCCTTGGCGCTGCCGGTAAAGGCGCCCGAGACGCCCGCGGGCATTACTTCGCCGGCGATGCCCGTGACGGCTGTGACCGCGTCACCCATCGAGATCCCCGGCGCGAGGTTGAAGGAGAGCATTACCGCCGGGAGCTGCCCAACGTGAGCGACGGAAATCGGCCCGACACCGCTCTTCACCTCCGCCACCGCGCTGAGCGGCACCATCGCGCCGCCAGGACTCTGGATGAAGAGC
Source organism: Betaproteobacteria bacterium (assembly GCA_016202615.1). Taxonomy (GTDB): domain Bacteria; phylum Pseudomonadota; class Gammaproteobacteria; order Burkholderiales; family SG8-41; genus PALSA-1004. Next base: position 5,697 of record JACQOI010000131.1, on the reverse strand, counting down.
GAGTCCAGGGCGTTGATGTCGGCTTGGTAGCGCCGGTCGAGTTCGAGCCGCACTTCGTATTGGTCGGCGGCGCCGTAGAGCGTGCTCACCTGACGCCCGCCGAACGCATTGAACAGCGCCAGTTCCACTTGCTGCGAGCTGATGCCCAGCGCGGAGGCGCGGTCGCGCAGGATGCGGATTTGGATCTCGGGGTTGCGCAGCTCGAGATTGCTCGCCACGTCCTGCACGACCGGCAACGCGCGCAGCCTGTTCTCCAGTTCCTGGCCAGGACCGTAGAGCATCTTGAGATCGGTGCCTGTCACCGTGAACACATAATCGCTGGTCGACAGCGTGCCGCCGATGCGAATCGCGGGCGGGTTGGAGAGGAACAGCCGCACGCCCTGGAGGCCGGCCGCCTCGCGGCGAATTTGCTGGATTACCTCGTCCGCGGGGGCCTTGCGCTCCCCGAGACGCTTGAGCCGGACCATGAAGCGCCCGACGTTATCGCCCACCACGCCGCCGGTCCCCTGCCCCGCGGTCGACATCACCGACTCGACGTTCGGATTGTTCTGGATGATCGCGGCGACGGCCTGCTGGTGACGGATCATCTCGTCGAAGGTGACGCCTTCGCGCGCGCGCGTGTTGCCGTAGATGACGCCGGTATCCTGGCGCGGAATAAAGCCTTTCGACACGATAGCGTAGAACCACCCGGTCGCGAGTAATACCAACAAGGATCCGAACAACACGCTGCCGCGGAAATTCAGCATCCAGCGCAGGCTGCCGACGTAGCCCTTTCGCGCGGCGGCGAATACGCGCTCCGACCAGTTGAACAGCCATCCGTGCGCGTGTTGCGGCTGCAGCAGCCGGCTGCACATCATCGGCGTTATCGACAGCGACACCAGGCCGGAGATCAGCACGGCGATGCCGACGGTGACCGCAAACTCGCGGAACAGCCGGCCGACCATCCCCTCCATGAACAGGATCGGCACGAACACCGCCGAGAGCGAGACGGTCATCGTCACGACCGTAGTGCCGATTTCCCTCGCACCGTCGAAGGCCGCGACGAGGCGGTCCTTGCCCATCTCCATGTGGCGCGTGATGTTCTCCAGCACCACGATGGCGTCGTCGACCACAAACCCGACCGCCAGTGTGATCGCCATCAACGACAGATTGTTGAGACTGAATCCAAGCAGGCTCATCACGGCAAAGGTGCCGAGCACCGAGGTAGGCAGGACGAGCGCCGTGACCATGGTGGCGCGGATGTTGCGCAGGAACACCAGGATCACGCCGATTACCAGCACGATCGACAGCACCAGCGTGAAGTTGACCTCGTGGATCGAATCGCGAATGAACTCCGAGCGGTCGGACAGGACGTTGAGCGTCGCGCCCGCGGGCATCTCGCGCTCGATCTCGGGCAGCATCTCGCGCAGCTTGCTCACCACCTCGACCGTATTCGAGCCCGGCTGGCGGAAGATCGCGAGGATCAGCGCACGCTCGCTGTTGTGCCAGCTGCGTACCTTCTCGTTCTCGACGCTATCCTCGGCGCGGCCGATGTCGGAGAAGCGCACCGGCGTGCCGTCCTTGTAGGCAATGATGAGCGCGTTGAAGTCCGCGGCGCGCTCGAGCTTTCCGTCAGACCTGACCGTGTAGGTGCGCGCCTTGCCCTGCAGCGCCCCGGACGGCAGGTTGGAGTTGGCCCCCTGGATCGCACTCACCACCTTGTCCAAGCCCAACCCCCGCTTGGCGATGGCGTTGGGGTCGACGAACAGGCGTACGGCGTACTTCTGGGAGCCGAACACCAGCACCTGCGCCACGCCGTTCACGGTGGAAAAGCGCTGCGCGATGTGCGCGTCGGCGAACTCGTCGAGCTTCGGCAACGGCACCTGCTTTGCGGCGAGCGCGAGGACCAGCACCGGCGAGTCGGCAGGATTGAGCTTGCGCAGCGTCGGCGGGTCCTGCATGTCGTTCGGCAGACGCCGAATAGTTTGTGAGATCGCCGTCTGCACATCCTGGGCGGCGGAGTCGATGTCGCGCTGCAGCGAAAAGGTCAGCGTAATACGCGTATTACCACTGGTGGACGACGAGCTCATTTCGTCCACGCCCGCGATGCGACTGAACTCCCGCTCCAATGGCAACGCCACGGTGTTCGCCATGATCTCCGGGCTTGCCCCGGGCAGGCGGGCAGTGACCGTGATGGTAGGAAAATCGACGTTGGGGAGATCGTTTACCGGCAGCGTATTGAATCCGAGCCAGCCGAAGAACATGATCGAGACGAACAGTACGCTGGTCGCCACGGGCCGCTCGATGAAGATACGCGAAATGTTCATGACTTGGCCGCCTTGCCGGCCGCTTCTTTGGCCGGGCTTTCATTGGACTTGCCGCCCTTGCGCTTGCCCCCATCCGTGCCGCCTTCGCGGCCGGGGCCCCGCACTGAAACTTCCGTACCGACGGTGAGCGTGGGCGGCACTTCGGCGATTATCTCCTCGCTGCCGGTGAGACCCTTCGAGATTACGACCAGTTCAGCGATCTGGCGGTCGATCACGACGTTCTGGATCTGCGCCTTGCCGTCCCGCACCACGTACACAAACGGGCCGTCCTGCCCGGGCTGCACCGCCCCTTCGGGCAGCACGAATGCATCCTTTTCGATCCTGAGGATGATACGCGCCGCGACGAACTGCCCGGGCCACAGCTCTTCTTTTTCGTTTTTCACGCGCGCCTTGAGCACGATAGTACCGGTCTGCGGATTGACCGCGTTGTCGATAAACACGAGCGCACCCGTCGCTACCGCCGGAGCGCCGGGATTGGCGCTGATCTCCACCTTGAGTTCAGGCGTATTCCACGCGCGCCGCACGTCGTCCAAGTAGCGTTGAGGAACGCTCAGGGAAACAAGAATAGGCTGGGTACTATTGATGACCACCAGTGGTATGCCCCCGGTGCCGGCGGCCACCAGATTGCCGGCCTTGACACTGAGGCTCCCGGTGCGCCCCGAGATAGGCGCGGTAATTTGCGCGTAGGAAAGCTGCAACAGCGCTTGCTGAAGCACGGCTTGGTTCGACGTTGCCGTGGCATCGAGCGCCTTGGCCTGGGTTGCTGCAACGTCGTATTCCTGGCGCGTTATATAGTCCTTTTCAATCAGGGGCCGCAGCCGCGCCTCCTGAGCCTGCGCCTGCACCAGTTGCGCCTGATCGCGAGCGACTGTAGCGCGCGCCTGTTCGACCGCTGCCTGCATGGAACGCGGGTCGATACGGAACAACGGCTGGCCCTGCTTCACGCGATCGCCTTCCTTGAACATCACCGACTCAAGTACGCCGTTCACCTGCGGCCGCACCGCGACGCTATGCTCCGCCTCGACCGTGCCGACGGCATCGATAACCACCGGCATGGCCTGGCGCGTTACGTTCACCGTGCGGACCGAGACCGTACCGCCGCCCCGTTTAGCGGCGCCTTTGCCCGCGGCCTTCGCGACCTTGCCAGACGCGGCTTCAATAGGCTTCGCATTCGGCTGCGTTGTCCACCAATAAAGTCCAGCGCCTGCCGCAAGAACGCAGATCACCAAAGAAATTTTCCAGAAAAGTCTCATCAATTGATCTCAAAACAAACGTTGCTCTCGCTGCGAAATTTATCTGCGCCCGCGCCACTAGCCTGTGACGCAGTCGGCATGCCCTGTCTCATGGCGTCCTGGTCTTGAGTATCGTCGAATCAGAGGCGCCGAGCGCGAAATTCAAGCGCGCGAGAGCGCTATACCAGTCGAGATAAGACTGAATCTCCTGCACCCGGGCGTTGGTATCGTCAAGTTGCGCAGTAATGAAGTCGAGCAGACTGCCCACCCCCGCCTTATAACGCGCGGCAGCCGCGGCAGCCGACTCAGCGGCGCTTTTGACCAGATTGGCCGTGCTCGCGACGCTGGACGCGGAAGTCTGCAAGTCAAAGTATGCCTGCCACACATCCAGTTCGGTCTGGCTGAACAACTGGTCGCGCGCGCTTTCCACCTGGTCGGCCACTTCCTGCGCCCGCCGCACGCTGTAGGTATCGCGGAAGCCGCTGAACAGCGGGATCCTCAAGTTCAAGCCGAAGTTGTAAACATCCTGCCCGGTACGGCTGTCGGTGAAAAGCACTCGACCGTAATTTGACACAAACTCGAGAGAAGGCAGCCCTGCCCGCGAAACCGCCTTTGAACTGGCGCGCGCGGCGCGCGCGCGCGCTTCGGCGGCGATCAAATCGGGACGACCCGCCTTGGCTTTATCAAGCAAGGCGTCCATCGACTGCGTGATCTCGGAAACCGGTGGCGATTCCGATACCGGCTGCAGTCGCAACGGAAAATTCACCGGCAGTCCCACCGCGTTCGCAAGCTGGCCGCGAGCCTTTGACAGGTCGCCCTCGTTGCGGGTGAGTACCAGCCGCGCCTGGCCGACCTGCGTTTGCGCGCGATACTCGTCTCCGGCAGTCGCGAGCCCCGATGAACGGCGGCGTTGCGCGGCATCGAGAGCAGTCTCGAAATTCTTCAGCGATTCGCGGCTCGCACGCACCAGGTGATCAAATGCGAGCACGCGATAATACGTCTGCTCGACCTGGAAAGTCACCTCTTGCAGCACGCGATTTTGCGACAGATTCGCTGCCAGCAGCCGGTAGTTCGCCGCCTCGATATCGGCTGCCCGCTGGCCGAAATCAAACAGGACATAGCTCAAACTCACTGTCGGGCCGTAGGTCGTCTGCACCGCGACGCCAACGCCGGTGGTGCCGGAAACCGACCGCCCGATGCGGTGAGTACCCAATCCGTTGAGTTGCGGCCATAGATCTGCGCTTTCTACTCCCAACGTCGCGGCTTCTGCCCGTGCCTGCAACCAGGCCTGACGCGTCTTGGCGTTGAGTCTGAGCGCGAGGTCGGTAAGCTCGGCGAGCGATAAAGGCCTTTTTACTTCGTCAGGCACCGTCTGCATTGCGCCAGGCACCGGAACCTTCAATGCCTCGTCAGCCGGGCGCCATGGGACGTTGGGCGCCGGCGACACTTTGTTGCCGACGCCCAATGGGTCGATCGCGCCGAACATCGAGTCCGCGCGGGTTGAAGCAACCAGGCCGGCAAAGCATAACAACGCCACCCAGGCATGCCCGCCGAACGCGTTGGCGAGCCTCGCGCAGCGCGCTGCAACGCCGCAACGCGCGATAAAGTCGCAACAAGTATGCATTCGAACGTTCAGGCGCCACCGTGGCATCGCAGCCTCCGGATGCCGAAAATCTAACATCTGATAGATCGCTTAGTCCTAGCAGCCTGTCGGACTTAACAGTCCGTACAGGCTGCTAGCGGTCGAATTTGGGGAAAAGCGCGGGCAAATTCGCATATCTGTTATCCTCTTCTGCAATTCTACTGGCCCCGGTTTTGCATAAGGAGTTTGTCGGGGCTAAGTCCGACAAACTCCTAGTTACAAGCAGGTTTGGAACCGGCCGGCGCTATCATAACATCGATTCAACCATTTGATGATGCTGCCAAATAGCCGTGCCGACGCGTGCGATCGGCGGGCTGCAAACAGGCCGTAAACGCGCTGACGCCGCCCGCAAATCGACCGGGCTTATCTACCAATAAAATAAATGGATAAGACAGCGTTATGCGGCATGCTAGTCTAGTGTCTCATAAATAAGTAGACATATTTGCTCCGCGGGGGTATGATTCGTGGCATGCCTAAGACGAGTCTGCCGGTCGTGTTGAGTCCAACGGATCAAGCG
>JACQOI010000114.1 GCA_016202615.1 Betaproteobacteria bacterium | reverse complement strand
CCATCCGGCAATCGGTGCGCAAGCGCACCCTACTCCAATTATTAATGCTTTTTTGATTTTCGTCAGGCCTTCAGGATGCGGAGCCTTCCACAGCAAGATTCCTGGGAAGCGGGAAGCTCACCCGCTCGGTGATGCCGGAAAGCTCGGACACCTCGCTTGCGCCGAGTTGTTGCAGCCGCGCGACGACTTCCTGCACCAGCACTTCCGGCGCCGAGGCGCCGGCGGTGACGCCGACGCGCGCCTTGCCGGCAACCCATTCCGGCCTGAGTTCCCGCGCGTTGTCGATCATATAGGCCGCCACGCCCTGATTGGCCGCGACCTCCCGCAGCCGGTTGGAATTGGAACTGTTGGGCGAGCCGACCACGATCACCACGTCGCACTGCTGCGCGAGCGATTTGACCGCATCCTGGCGGTTTTGCGTGGCGTAGCAGATGTCGTCCTTCCTGGGGCCGACGATTTTCGGAAAGCGGGCTTTGAGCGCCGCGATGATCCGGCTCGCGTCATCGACCGACAACGTGGTTTGCGTCACGAACGCGAGGTTGTTTGCGTCGGCGACCTTGAGCGCGGCGACATCGGCGGGCGTCTCGACCAGGTACATGCCGCCTTGCGACTGGCCCATCGTGCCCTCGACCTCGGGATGGCCGTGATGGCCGATCATCACGATCTCGCGCCCGTGTTCGCGCATCTTGGCGACCTCGACGTGCACCTTGGTCACCAGCGGACAGGTCGCGTCGAACACCTTGAGGCCGCGCGCCTCGGCCGCGCGCCGCACCGCCCGCGACACGCCGTGCGCGCTGAATATCACCGTGCTGCCGGCGGGCACCTCGCTCAGGTCCTCGACGAACACCGCGCCTTTCGAGCGCAGGTCGTTGACCACGAACATGTTGTGCACGACTTCGTGGCGCACGTAGATCGGCGCGCCGTGGATGGCGAGCGCGCGCGCGACGATCTCGATCGCGCGGTCAACGCCGGCGCAGAAGCCGCGGGGTTTGGCGAGTAGAACCTGCATCTCAAAATTATACAACGACCCCGGAGACCACAGATGCAAACCGACATGGGTAAGCGGTAAGCGGTGAGCTGTGAGCGGAAAAAGCCGGACTACCAGCATCTTTCCTCGCTTTCTGTTTAAGCCGCTTACCGCTCACCGCTTACCGCTCACCGCTTACCGCTCACCGCTTACCGCTCCCGTTCACCGTTCACCGCCCACCGCTTACCGCTCACCGCTTACCGGTCACCGTTCTCCGCCCACCGCTTACCGCTCACCGCTGACCGCTTACCGTTCACCAGCTTCATCTGCGTCTATCGGCGTTTAGACATGGGTGCGCCCTGCGCACCGGTTTGCGCCGTGGTGCGCAGGGCGCACCCTACAGGATTGTACGACGCTCACATGCGGCGGGTCTAACGTAGTGCCGCTGAACTCTGTGTTCTCTGTGGCCAACGCATTTGCAGTTGCTCTTATCCGCGTTCATCGGCGGTTTCACGGGTTTTGGCTGTGGCGCGGCCGCAGGCTTTCCCAGATCAGGAGCAACGCGCCGATGGTAATCGACGAATCGGCGAGGTTGAACGCCGGCCAGTGCCAGCCCGCGGCGTGAAAATCGAGAAAATCAACCACCGCGCCGAACAGCACGCGGTCGATCAGGTTGCCGACCGCGCCGCCGAGGATCAGGCTCAAAGCCGTGCAGAACAGGCGTTCGTTCGCATGCCGGCGCAGCAGCCAGACGATCCAGACCGCCGCCGCCAGCGCGATCACGATGAATAGCCCGTTCTGCCAGCCGGAAGCACTGGAGAGCAAGCTGAATGCCGCGCCGCGGTTGTAGACGAGCACCAGATTCAGGAACGGCGTGACTTCGATGCCGTTGCCGGAAGCCAGCACGCGCGTCATGGCGAACTTCGACAGCTGATCGAGCACGACCAGCAGCGCGCTCAGCGCGAGCCAGCGGATCATGCGTAAGCGCGCAACTCGCCGGCGCCGCTCAGATTGGCGACGCAGCGCCCGCAAATTTCCGGGTGCGCGGCATCGGAGCCGACATCGCTGCGGTAATGCCAGCAGCGCTCGCATTTGCGATGGCCGCTCGCGCTGACCTTGATGCCGACGCCGTCGAGCGACGACGGCAGCGCCGCGCCGTCCTTGCCGTCGTTCACCGTCGCGCGCGAGGTGATGAACACGAAGCGCAGGTCGTCGGCAAATGATTTAAGGAACGAGTAGCTCTCGCCGCTGGCGTAGAGATCGACTTCACCGGCAAGCGACGAGCCGACTTTGCCGGCGACGCGCAGCTCCTCGAGCAATTTCTGCACGTCGGAGCGCAGCCCGCGCAGCTTCCGCCAGCGCACGCGCAGCTCATCCGCGCCGCGCGGCAGCGGATGCTGATACCAGGTCTGCTCGAACACGCTGCTTGCACCCCCGTTCAGCGTCTCCCACGCTTCGTGCGCGGTGAAGGAGAGCACCGGCGCCATCAGCCGCACCAGCGCCTGCGTCATGTGAAAGAGCGCGTTCTGCGCCGAGCGGCGCGCAAGAGTATCGGTGCCGGCGGTATACAACCGGTCTTTCAGGATGTCGAGATAAAAGCCGCCGAGGTCTTCCGAGCAGAACGTCTGCAGCTTCTGCGCGACCAGGTGGAACTCATATTTGCCGTAGTGCCCCGGCGACTGCGGCTGCTTCGAGCCGAGCTCGGACGGCGTCATCTCGGCCTGCAAATCGGCCGTCATCACCCACGCATAACGGTCGATCTCGAGCCAGTCGTCGACCGGCAGCGCGTGCGCCCGGGGATCGAAATCGGCGACATTGGCGAGCAAAAAGCGCAGCGTATTGCGGATGCGGCGGTAGGATTCCACCACGCGCTTCAGGATTTCGTCGGAAATCGACAACTCGCCCGAATAATCGGTCTGCGCGACCCACAGCCGCAGGATGTCGGCGCCGAGCGTGTCGACCACTTTCTGCGGCGCGATCACGTTGCCGAGCGACTTCGACATCTTGCGGCCCTGGCCGTCGACGACGAAGCCGTGCGTGAGCAGCCCTTGGTACGGGGCGACGCCGTTCAGCATGCAGGAGACCAGCAGCGACGAATGAAACCAGCCGCGATGCTGGTCCGAGCCTTCGAGGTAAAGATCGGCCGGAAACCGCAACTCCTTGGCGTGCGAGCCGCGCAGTACGGTTTCGTGCGTCGAGCCCGAGTCGAACCACACATCGAGCGTGTCCTTGATTTTCTCGTAGCGGTCGGCGTCGGTCCCGAGCAGCTCGCGCGCGTCGATCTTTTGCCACGCCTCGATGCCGCCCTGCTCGACTTTCTGCGCCACGGCCTCGAGCAGATCGAGCGTGCGCGGATGCAGCTCGCGCGTCTCCTTGTGGATGAACAGCGGCATCGGCACGCCCCATTGGCGCTGGCGCGACAGGGTCCAGTCCGGGCGGCTGGCGATCATGCCTTGCAGCCGCGCCTGCCCCCACGCCGGATAAAAGGTTGTCGCCGCAATGGCCCGCAGCGCAATCTGACGCAGCGTTTCACGCTGACCGCTGACCGCTGACCGCTGACCGCTCACTTCATCCATTGCGGCGAACCACTGCGTGGTCGCGCGGTAGATGATCGGCGTCTTGTGGCGCCAGCAGTGCATATAGCTGTGCACGGAAGGCTCCGCATGCAACAGCGCGCCGTGTTCCTTGATGGTTTCGACGATTTTCGGGTTGGCCTTCCAGATGCTCATGCCGCCGAACAGCGGCAGCGACCGCGCGTAACGGCCGTCGCCCAGCACCGGCGCCAGCATCTCGTCGTCCCGCATGCCGTAGGCGCGGCACGAATTAAAGTCTTCAATGCCGTACGCCGGCGCGCTGTGCACGATGCCGGTGCCCTGCTCGAGCGTCACGTAGTCGCCGAGGTAGACCGGCGCGAGTCGGTCGTAGAACGGGTGGCGGAAACCGATGCGCTCGAGCTGTTTACCGCTGCACGAGCCGATGGTTTCGCCTTTCAATCCGTAGCGCTCGAGGCAGGCCTGCTGCAATTCGGCCGCCAGTATCAACAGGCCGTGCCCGGTTTTGATCAGGTGATAGCTGAAATCGGGATGGACGTTAAGCGCCTGGTTGGCGGGTATCGTCCACGGCGTGGTGGTCCAGATCACGATCCAACCTTTGTCGCCCGGCAGCTTCTCAAGCCCGAACGCCGTGGCGACCCGATCCGGCTCGGCGAACGGAAACCCGACGTCGATCGTCGTATCCTTGCGATCCGCGTATTCGACTTCGGCCTCGGCCAGCGCCGAACCGCAGTCGAAGCACCAGTTGACCGGTTTGAGCCCCCGATAAACATAGCCCTTCGCAATCAGCTTGCCGAGCGCGCGGATTTCAGCGGCCTCGCTTCCGAAGTCCATCGTCCGGTAGGGATGGTCCCACTCGCCGAGCACGCCGAGCCGGATGAAGTCGTGCTTCTGGCGCTCGATTTGCTCGGCCGCGTAGGCGCGCGATCTGCGCTGCACCTCCTCGACCGACAGCGTCTTGCCGTACTGCCTCTCGATCTGGATTTCGATCGGCATGCCGTGGCAGTCCCAGCCCGGCACATACGGCGCGTCAAAACCCGACAGGGACTTCGACTTGACGATGATGTCCTTGAGAATCTTGTTCACCGCGTGCCCGATGTGGATGTCGCCGTTCGCATACGGCGGCCCGTCGTGCAGGATAAACTTCGGACGGCCGCGGCCCGCCTCGCGGATGCGCTGGTAGAGCTTGCGCTCCCGCCACGCCTTCAGCATCAGCGGCTCGCGCCTGGCGAGGTTGCCGCGCATCGGAAACGGCGTGTCCGGCAGGTTCAGGGTTTTCTTGTAATCAGCCATCGAAATTCAGCATTCAGCTGTCAGTTACGTAGGGTGCGCTTGCGCACCAACCGGCGCGTAGGATTGGTGCGCAAGCGCACCCGACAAGACGGAAACGGCTTAACGTCGTGCCAATGAACTCTG
>JACQOI010000117.1 GCA_016202615.1 Betaproteobacteria bacterium | reverse complement strand
TGTATGGAGACCGTGCGGAAGAGGACGATCTTTCCGACTCGCAGGGCGACGATGTTCTGTATGGCGGCAAAGGCCAGGACAAACTGTATGGCGGCGCGGGCAGCGACGTGCTTTATGGCGGCGATGACGAAGACTTGCTGGCAGGCGGTTCCGGCAACGATGAACTGGCCGGGGGTACGGGCGATGACCAATTGCAAGGCGGTATCGGCGATGACCGCTACGTTGTGAATACCGGCGGCGGCACCGATACGATTACCGATCACCAGGGCAAGAACCGCCTGTTTTTGAACGGCAATCTGGTCGTTTCAGGTTACGAGACCGCGTCGGGCTCTAACGTATTCCAGACTGCCGACGGCTCGATCACGCTGAGTCGAGATGGCGCGCTGACCGTCGCCGACACGTCGGGCACGCAGGTAAAGATCAATGCCCATGTCGATGGCGAATTCGGTATCAGTCTGAAAGCTGCCATTGCCGATCCGGTCATAGATACCACGTTTAACGGTGACAGGCTCGCGAGCAATGGTCAAACCTACGCGGGCGATAGCGCCGGCGCTACATTCGTTGACGCGCTGACCGTACGCATCAATTTCAACAACAGCCACGAACACGACAACCTGGGGAATTTGACGCCGGGCGCCGCATCCAGCACGAACGATCTTTTATTCGGAACCACCGGCAACGACCGCATTATTGGCGGTGAAGGATCGGATTTTTTGTTTGGTACAAGTGGATCGGCCCTGACCGATGGCGCGGATGGGATCCAGGGCGGCGCGGGGCGGGATTACATTGACGGGGTGTTCGGCAATGACGTGATCGAGGGCGGCGCGGACAGTGACGTTGTCTTCGGTAACGATGGCAACGATCGCGTCTACGGGGAAACTCAGGTATCGCTTTCGGACGCGATCAATCAGCCCCAACCCGCAACCGGCCAAAAGGGCGATTGGCTGTCGGGCGGCGGCGATGACGACATCTTGGTGGGTGCCGGTGGCAACGACGTGCTGGCGGGTGGAGCAGGGGATGATCTTCTGATCGGCGGCACGGGCGATGACAACCTGCTCGGCGATTCGGATATGTTCCCACAGAAATTCGATTGGACCATTACGGACGTTATCAACGGCGATTTGTTCGAACGGACATTTGCTCCGGTCAGCGGATCGGTCGCGGGCTCCGCCAGCGGCGCCGACATCATTTATGCCGGCGCCGGCGATGACTTCGTGATTGCGGGGCGCGGCGACGACGTGGTCTACGGCGGAGAGGACAAGGACTGGATTGAGGGAAACGAGGGCGACGACACGCTGTACGGCGGCATCGGCGACGACAAATTGTTTGGTGACAATCCGCCCTCGGGCACGTCGGTGGCGGGCAATGACTATCTGGTCGGGGGAACCGGTGACGATTTAATGAATGGCGGCGCCGGCGCCGACATTTACGTACTTGCACCGGGAGACGGCCACGACACCATCGAAGACTCGGCTGGAGATGATTTGCTGCGAATTGACGCCGCATTCCCGGAGATTAGAGTGGAAGCGATAACCGGCCAGCCGAACTATCTGGGCATCGCGTACGGTAACGGCGATTCGGTCGCCATCAAGGACGCTTTAAAGGGCGCTATCAATCGATTCGAATTCATCGATGGCATTTATGCGTTGCCCGAAGTCCTCAAGAAACTGCAGACCAGCGTTACGGTCACTGGCGACAGCAGCACCGGCAATACCCTTTATGGCGGCGCCAAGGACGATACTTTAAGCGCCGCATCAGGCACTAATACATTTCAGGCTGGCGAGGGCGCCAACATCATCAATGGCGGCATTGACCAGGACACCTATATTTTCAGCCGCGCGGTGGCGCAGGACACCATACGCGATGCCGGTGGCAATGACGACCGAATTCAGCTTTTGGACATCGCCCCCGAAGAGGTCACGATTCAGCGTGATACCCGTAGTCTAAGGCTCCTGGTGCCGGAGACCATGGACGCTCTCACGCTCATCGATAGCTACATCAACCCCACGGCGCGGATCGAGACGGTCGCCTTCGACGACGGCACGGTGTGGGATTTCAATTATCTGGTCAACCATGCCGAGATCGTGGATTCACTGGGTGGAGTGATCGTCGGGACGGAGGGACCTGACACGCTCACCGGGAATACGGGCGCCGACTGGATTTACGGGCTTGGCGGCGACGACGTGCTCAGCGGTCTTGCGGGCAGGGACGCGATCGACGCCGGCGCGGGCAACGACACCATCGATGGTGGAGCAGGAGACGACGACATTATCGCCGGGGCGGGTAACAACGATATTACCGGCGGGGCTGGTAATGACACGCTGCTCGGCGAGGACGGAAATGATACCTACCGCTTCGTCGCGGGGGACGGAACCGATTCGATAGACGATAGCGGCGGCGACGATCGCATCGTATTCGACGCGAGTGTCGACTGGCGCACCGTGCTCGTAGGAGTGAATCAGGGGCACCTGTATCTCAGTGGCAATTTCAATCGCATCGATTTGCCTAACACGCTTTATGAGCGCGATACCGAAAACCGCATTGAGCGGGTGGAGTTTGCTGACGGCACGGCATGGGATTACCCGACGCTGCTCGATAAAGCCCACAATACCATCACCGGCGATGCCAGGGCGGATAACGTCCTGATCGGCACCGACACCAACGACGGCATCACGGGCGGCCGCGGCTCCGATGTGCTCGCTGGCGGCAAGCGCAACGACACGCTCGCCGGCAGCATGGGGGAAGATTTTCTTGATGGGGGGACGGGCAGTGACGAACTGCATGGCGGCGGCCAGCGAGATTATCTGGACGGGGGCACAGGAGAGTTCGATCGGCTGTTCGGGGACAACGGCGACGACATCCTGATCGGCGGTGACGGCACGGACCGGCTCGAAGGCGGCTCCTCGCGCGATCAACTCTACGGAGATGCCGGCAACGACCAGCTCTACGGCGGCGCCGGCGAGGACGTACTCTCCGGCGGTACCGGGGACGACGTGCTCAGCGGCGGCTACGATGAAAACGACGTTTACATCTTCAATCTCGGCGATGGGCACGATGACATTATTGACAACACCCCGGTGTTCGCGCCGAACGAGGTCCACTTCGGCGTTGGGATCACGCCTGACATTCTCACTTTCACGCCAAGCGGCTTGGGATCGCTCATTATCGGCGTCGGCAGCGGCGGCGATTCTTTGACCCTGGCGCGCATTGGGAATAACCCGCAGGATCCGCCATCGGTCGGCCTATTCAAGTTTGCCGACGGCACGACGCTCACGTACGCGCAGTTGGTCGGCGCGCCGGGTGGCGGCGGAGGCACCCCCGACCCTAATGAATTTTTCTATGGACGAGAGAGCGGCAATCAAACGATCGCTGTATACGATCCGCTGCCGACTGGAATCGCGACGCTGACGTTCGGTGCGGATGTTCAGCCATCAGACCTGCGCGTGTTTGAGGATGGGCACGATGTCCATGTGAACATCAGCGGGACACAAGAATTGCTCACGATCGAGGGCTGGAACGAAGGACCGGCCTCGCGCCTCGACCGCATCCAGTTCGCGGACGGCACGATATGGAGCGGGGATGACTTGATTTCCCACGCGGTCCATGGCACGCCGGGTTTCATTATTGAAGGTACTCCGGCTTCCGAAACGCTGATTGGTTCGGACGGGGCTGATGTGCTGCATGGCGCAGGAGGCGATGATGAGCTACGCGGTGGATTGGGAAACGACGTTTATCGCTTCGGGCGGGGGGATGGTAATGACCGCATTGCAGATGCGGATGCCACACCGAATGCCGATAGCGTGGTCTTCGACCCAGGCGTCTCCACCGCCGACATCGCTGTTACGCGCGACGACCGCAATCTCTATCTGACAATCTCCGACACCGGCGATAGCTTGACTTTATCCGATTGGGTGGTCGACACCGCTCACCGCGTTGAGACCGTGCGTTTCGCGGACGGTACCGAATGGACTGCGGCGGATCTTGCCGGCCGCGCGACTTATGTTCCGGCACCGTTCACGCAGATTTATGGCACCGACAATTCTGAAACGCTGGACGGAACGCCGGGCCCGGACGAGATCATTGGTCTTGGAGGGGACGATACTCTCAACGGCTACGAGGGCCCGGATCGCCTTGATGGCGGCGCGGGCTACGACTATTTATATGGTGGCGCGGGCAACGATGTTTACGTCTTCGGCCGGGGTTCGGGCTTCGATCAGATCGCAGAGTTCGATTCGTCTCTGGGAAATATCGATACGCTTGAACTCGCAAGTGATGTCCTGCCGACAGATGTAACTCTCAGCAAGTATTTTCAGAGTCTGAGCTTAATGATCAACGATACGGGTGACTCGCTGCAAATTGGTGGATGGTTTGCTGGTACCGCGTATCAGGTCGAACAGATCAAGTTTGCCGATGGCACGGTCTGGGACGCGGATTTCATTGCCGGTGTGTTCCCGCCCACACCACCGGGACCCGGCGATGACTTTGTCGACGGCACCAGCGGCGATGATGTCCTGGACGTCCTGGGTGGCAATGACCAGGTTTTCGGGCGTGAAGGCAACGATACGTTATCAGGAGGGGCAGGTTCCGACTATCTCGACGGCGGTCCGGGCGATGACGTCCTGAACGGCGGTATAGGTCCGGACACCCTGTTAGGCGGCGCAGGCTCGGACACTTACCTTTTCAATCGCAGCGACGGTCGGGACTATATCTATGAAAACGCCGCGGGAGGTTCCGACGCACTAGTATTTGGCGCGAACATTGCACCAACCGATTTGATCGTAACCCGCGACTATCACAGCGTAACCCTGGCGCTTGCCAACACCCAGGACCAAGTGACGCTGTCCAACGTCGTCGATTTCCCCGATGCCGAGATCGAGGTTGTCCGCTTCGCCGACGGCACCGAGTGGAGCGCGGCGGACCTGCTGCTGCAGGCCACTTTTGTCGAGCCCCAGGGTTATCCCTATTTGGGAACCGACGGAGACGACCAGTTTTACGGCTCGGATGGCGCCGATTTCATGGAGGGGTACAGCGGTAACGACATCATAGCAGGGGGGCATGGCGCGGATTCCATTTATGGCGGAGGCGGCGCGGACGTGCTGTATGGCGACCAGGAGAACGACTACCTCGACGGCGGCTTCCATAATGACATGCTCTACGGCGGCGACGGCAACGACGAGCTGTTCGGGGGCGCATGGGATTGGTATGCGGATCCGAATCTCGAGTTCAGCGATGACGACACGCTGGACGGCGGCCTGGGCAATGACCAATACGACTTCAACGGCTCCGGCAATGATGTCGTAATCGAAAACGACGCCACGCCGGGCAATTTCGACACCGTCTATATTGACGCCGATCCCGGCGTGCTCGGCATAACTCGCAGCGGTGACGATCTTGTGCTGACGAGAAGCGACCAAAGCGGAACCATGACGATCAGCAACTGGTTTGCCGACGACGCGGCAAAGATCGAGGCAATCACTTTTAACGATGGCACGGTGCTCGGTGTCGATGACATACTCAATCGGCTCAGCACCATTTCGGATGGCGCGGACACGATCGTCGGCACAGCCGGCGACGACGTCATAGACGGGCTCGGCGGCAACGACAGCATCTCCGGGCTCGCAGGCGATGACCAGCTCGCGGGAAGCGTCGGTGACGACAGCCTGCAAGGTGGCGACGGCAACGATGTGCTCACAGGCGGTGAAGGAAGCGATTCCATCAGCGGAGACGCCGGCGACGATCACCTGGAAGGCGGTGTCGGCTTCGACTACCTAACGGGTGGCGCCGGGAATGACTTCCTGTCCGGCGGCGCGGACAACGACTTTCTGGCTGGCGGCATCGGTGATGACACCTACTCGTTCGGTCGCGGCGACGGCACGGATTATTTGTCTGAAGCTGCCGCGGATTCGGGAGCGGACGTGCTCGAACTGGGAGCCGATATCGCGCCGTCAGAGATTCTCGTCACGCGCACCGATAGCGATCTGCTGATCTCCGTCGCCGGGACTGGCGATAGGGTGACGTTGCAGGGATGGTTCGGCTTCAACGGGGCCGGCCTCGAGAGAGTTCGCTTTGCCGACGGCACGGTATGGACGCCGGCCGATCTTGAGGCGCAGATCGTGGTCCCGCCGGGCACCGAAGGCAATGACCGCATGCTCGGCACGAACGCCGATCAGACACTCGACGGCCTGGGTGGCAACGACTTTGTTTTCGGCTTCGGTGGCAACGATACATTGCTGGGCGGAGCCGGCGCGGATTGGCTCGACGGTGGCAGCGGTGCGGACGTGCTCGACGGCGGCGCCGGCAACGATATTCTTAATGGCGGCGCCGGCAACGACACGCTCGTCTTCAACCCCGGGTTTGGTCAGGACACCGTCGTGCGGGAAACCGCGGGGCAGGACAGCGTCGTGTTCGGATCGGGCATTGCGCCCGCGAACGCGGTGGTGCGGCGCCAATTCTCCAATCTGATTGTCGATTTTGCATCGACTGGGGATCGATTGACGCTGCAAGGCTGGTTCGACACGCCGGTCGAGCAGCGTGCGACCGCGCGCTTTGCCGACGGCACGGAATGGGATGCCGCACAGTTGGCGGCGCTCGCCAATGCGGCGACCGAGGGTGACGACTGGCTTTACGCTGATCCCTCGGGAAGCACCCTGTCGGGTCTTGGCGGCAACGACGTTCTGATCGGCGGTGCCGGCAACGATACGCTCGATGGCGGGAAAGGTGACGACTCGCTCCAGGGCGAGGCTGGCGACGACATACTGTCCGGCGGTCCCGGCAACGATTTTCTGCATGGGGGTGATGGTCACAACGTTTACCTCGTCGCGAGCCGCGCGGGCATCGACAACATTGCGCTCACACCTGGCGCAACTGAAGAATTGCGGTTGGACGG
This sequence comes from Betaproteobacteria bacterium, assembly GCA_016202615.1. Lineage (GTDB taxonomy): Bacteria > Pseudomonadota > Gammaproteobacteria > Burkholderiales > SG8-41 > PALSA-1004. The sequence goes on along the minus strand of JACQOI010000117.1, from coordinate 15,199 downwards.
CGGGATTTCCGCCGGCGACGTGCGTGTCTCACTTGAGAGTGGAGATCTTGCACTCGAAATCGCGCGAGTCGGCACCAAGGTATTGCTCTCCGGTTGGAGCGAACCCGGATTCGCGGATGGTGTAAAGGTCGTCTTCGGCGACGGTACGCAATGGGATATGGCGCAGCTTAACCTGCGCGTTGCCGCCGACACGGCGATCAACGCACCTGCCAAGGGACGTGTATTGTCCGGCACAAACGCGAGCGACACGCTGACCGGCGGCCAAGGCAACGACTGGCTGGAAGGCGGCGTGGGTGATGACACATTGTCCGGCGGTATCGGGGACGACGTTCTGGACGGCGGCCCGGGCAGGGATACGCTCGACGGGGGATGGGGAAGCGATAGTTACCTGATTACCCGCGCGAGCGGGGCGGATGTCATCACCGATGTCGGCACCGTGGGAGCCGACGCGATTGTATTTTCAGACGACATCCAGCCGGGCGATGTCGTAATTACCAGAGACCTGTATTCGTTGACGCTGAGCGTCACCGGCGCCAGCACGGCGGTCAACTTGCAAGGTTGGTTCACGGGTGCGAACAGGATTGATGAAGTGCGTTTTGCCGATGGCACGGTGTGGGACGCGAGCACGGTCGAGCAGCGGATTTTCGTGCCTAGCGGAACAGACTTTCCCGACGGTATTTACGGATCGAGTGGAGATGATGTCATCTCCGGTGGCGACAATCTGGTGGCACTCATACTGGTATCGACGGGTGAGATCCTGGGTTACGTGAACAACGGCACGGATTACATCAACGGGTTGGATGGCAATGACGCTATCGATGGCGGGTCAGGGTATGACATCCTGTTCGGGGGCGACGGGGATGATGTCCTGGTAACCGGAACAGGTTTCACATACACGCAACCAGCGGTCTACAGCTTCGACGAGGGGCGCAGGCAAGTTATCGGGAACGTCGGGGACATTGCCGACGGCGGCGACGGCAACGATCAGCTGAGCGGTGAAGTAGGGGCGCTGCTTTTCGGCGGCGACGGCAACGATGCGATCCATGGAGGAACGTACGACTTTGGTGGATCAGGTGACGATCTGTTTGCCGACGTGGTGGCAGGCGCCCAACTCTCCGGCGACGACGGGTCCGACACTTATCTCATCCCCAAAGGGCTGAACGGCGTAGTCACCATCACGGAAACCGGCACGGTGAACGGCGCGCGCTTCGGCGACAACCGCATCGTGTTCGGCGCCGGCATCACGCCGGAAATGTTGTCGGTCAAGCCGGGCTCGCTACAGGAATTCTGGGACCACGGCACGCTGATCGACGAACACGATCTGGTCATCGGCATGGAACGCGCCGTACGTGGATCTCCGGCGGTGAAAACGGATTACGGGGACGGCGCCAGGGTCTTAAATGATCCGGCAATCGATGAGCCTGGCGAGATGGCCAATATCGGCAATATCGGCGATATGGATCGCGTGATCGTCAGGGATGGGATGCTTGACCGTATCCAGTTTTACGAGTTTGCCGATGGCCGCGTACTGACCCACGACGACATGATGGCGTTGGTGGCCCACCCCATTGAAGGGGGAGATACCTCGGAAGCACTTACCGGTACTGCCGGGACCGACATCGTTCACGGAGGGGCCGGCGACGATGCGATCGATGGAATGGCCGGCAGCGACGATCTTTTTGGCGGAGACGGCAACGACAGCCTGAGCGGTGGGGCAGGTGTGGATTACCTGTGGGGCGGAAAGGGGGATGACGACCTCTCCAGCGGCGATCAGCAGGATTATCTCTTCGGCGGCGAGGGCGACGACTGGATGGACGGCGGGGACGGTACCGATATCGTCAATGGTGGAGACGGTCACGATCAGCTATTCGGTGCTAGCGCGGACGATGTATTGATCGGGGATTCGACTCATGTGGTGCCCGCAATAGCAAACTACGGGGGTTTGTTCGTAAAGTCCTACTACACGTACGCAAATGCCGGCAACGACGTGCTGGATGGCGGGGATGGCAACGACCAACTTTTTGGCGGGCCCGGCAGCGACACGCTCTACGGCGGCGCGGGTGACGATGTGCTGGAGGGCGACAGCGCCTATCGAGATGTATTCGGAGGTTACTACATCACCGCCGAGGGGCAGGACATTCTGTACGGTGGTGAAGGAAACGACCATCTGTCAGGTTGGGGCGGGGCAGACCAGTTATATGGCGAAGCAGGCGAGGATATTCTCACTGGTGGTGATGGAAACGATACGCTGTATGGTGGGGCGGGAAATGACACGCTGGAAGGCGATTTATTCTTGCGCGCATCCGGGAACGATTTGCTCGATGGGGGCACGGGTGCCGACACCATGCACGGGGGCCAAGGAAACGATACCTATGTGGTTGACGATTTCGGTGATCTGGTGAGCGAGGCAGCTTTTTATCCCGACTCTCTTAACCAGTTGACGGTAACGGGGGGCACCGATCTTGTCCAAAGCTCGATCACTTATACGCTCACCGACAACGTTGAGAACCTGACCCTGACGGGGACGGAAACCATCGACGGTACGGGCAACGTTCTTAACAACGTCATCATCGGCAACAACGCAGCGAACCACGTTATGGGCCTTGTTGGAAACGATACCATTTCGGCCAACGGCGGGGATGATTTCGTCGATGCGGGCGACGGTAACGATACCCTGCAAGGCGGCATGGGCGATGATGTGCTCTTCGGCGGTGCAGGTGATGATCGGCTCGACGGTGGAGCGGGCGCCGATACGATGTTTGGCGGTACTGATAACGATACGTTTGTCGTTGATAACGCTGGCGACAGCGTGAATGAAAATCCCGGTGAGGGAGTTGATACCGTTGAATCGTCGATTGCCTACACGCTAGCCGCAACGCTGGAAAATCTTACGCTGACCGGTACTGCCGCAATCGACGGCGCCGGGAATGCACTCGACAACATTTTCCGCGGTAACAGTGCGAACAACATCTTTACCGGCGGCGATGGTTCCGACACGTACCACTTCGCGCGCGGCGCAGGGCAGGATACGCTCATCGACGTGGCGACGATCGTGGGAAGCACGGACGTCATCCAGATCGATGCAGGCGTGCTGCCGACCGATGTGGATGTCTTCCGCGTCGATAATGACTTGCAATTGCGGATCAAGCTCAGCCCGGACCGCATGACGGCCAAGGATTGGTTTACCGGCGCCGCTTATCAGATCGAGCAGGTCAAGTTTGATGACGGAACGACCTGGGATGTCGCGATGCTGGAAAGTCTTGTGGGATCGGCGCCGGCTGACCAGACCCTGATCGGCACCCAGGGTAACGATACGCTTCTCGGTGGCGATGGAAACGATACGCTGATTGGCGGACCCGGCAACGATTTACTCGAAGGTGGGCCGGGTGACGATACCTATGTGTTCAATCCGGGTGACGGCATTGATCACATCCAGGATGACCAAGGGGCAAATACGATCAGCTTCGGTGCAGGCATTACGCCTGATTCCATTACGCTGGATCTCGGTTCTCTGTTGATTCACGTCGGCAGCAATGGCGATGCAATTCATATCGACGACTTCGATCCGCAGGACGTTTACGTATCGTCCTCGATTTCCTGGTTCGACTTCGCCGACGGCAGCTCTTTGAGTTACGCGCAACTGTTGGCGCAGGGATTTGATATCACAGGCACTCCCGGGGACGATATTCTGGGCGGAACAAATGTCGATGACCGCATCCAGGGGCTTGCCGGCAATGATGTGATTCATGCAGGTGATGGAAACGATACCCTGTCAGGTGGAACCGGTATTGATCTCTTGATCGGCGGCGCCGGCAATGACACCTACGCATTCGGCCCAGGTGACGGTGGCGACACGATAGACGAAAGTGGCGCCCTTTCCACGGATACCGACGTGATCGCGCTTGCAGCGCAGCCGGGTGATATTACCGTCACCCGTAACGGCGGCGATCTCGTCATCGCGCTAAGTGGCGATGGCGATACGCTGACGCTCAGCAATTTCGACGATGCCGGTAACCGCATTGCGCGGATCAACTTCGACGACGGCACGACATGGGACAGACCGATGCTCGTCAGTGCGGCCAACCATGTGCCCTTGCTGACGCAAGGTCTTGCCGACCAGATAACCAACGAGGACGCTGCTTTTGCGTTCACCGTCCCGGCCGATGCGTTTACTGACGTGGATGTCGGCGACGCCTTATCCTACTCAGCATCCTTGTCTGGCGGCGGGGCGCTGCCGGGCTGGCTCAACTTCGACGCCGCCACACGGGCGTTAAGCGGCACGCCGGTCAATGGCGATGTCGGCACGATCAGCATTAGCGTCACCGCTACCGACAGCGGTGATCTCAGCGCATCGGACACGTTTGATCTGACGGTCGTCAACGTCAACGACGCGCCGACGCTCGAGGTCGACGTCGCCGATCAAAGCACGCTTGAAGATACAGTATTCAGCTATCAGCTTTCAGCGGTCAGCTTTCAGGACGTTGATGCAGGTGACGTATTGACGCTAACGGCAAGTCGCGCCGATGGTTCTGAGCTGCCGACTTGGCTTGCGTTTGATACCACAACCCGCACACTGACCGGAACTCCGGTCAATGCTGATGTCGGCACGGTAATGATAAAAGTCACGGCAACCGACACCGGCAATGCAAGCGTATCCGATACGTTCGGGCTGACGGTCGTGAACGTAAACGACGCGCCAACACTGGCAGTCGATGTTCCAAATCAGAGTGCGCTTGAAGATACAGCATTCAACTATCAGCTTTCAGCGGACAGCTTTCAGGACGTTGATGCAGGTGACGTTTTGACGCTAACGGCAAGCCGCGCTGATGGTTCTGAGCTGCCGACTTGGCTTGCGTTTGATGCCACAACCCGCACACTGACTGGAACTCCGGTCAATACTGATGTCGGCACGGTGATGATAAAAGTCACGGCAACCGACATGGCCAACGCGAGCGCATTCGATACTTTCGATTTGACGGTGATCAACACCAACGATGCGCCTATCGTGGCGAACGGTATCGCATCACAAGCTGCGACCGAGGATACGGCGTTCAGTTTCACCATTCCGGCCGACGTATTTACCGACGTGGACGTTGGCGACTCACTGACTTATCTGGCGACCCGAGCGGACGGTACGCTGCTGCCGGCGTGGCTTGCGTTTGATCCGGCGGCCCGCACGTTCAGCGGCACACCGGGTAATGCCGATGTCGGCAGCATCGATGTCAAGCTGATCGCAACCGACAGCGCCGATGCGCAGGCCATGACGCAGTTCACGGTTGCAGTCGCCAACGTCAACGACGCGCCGACGCTCAACAATGCGACCGCGGATCAGGTGGCGACCGTGGGCACGCCGTTCATGCTGGCGTTGGCAGTTGATGCGTTCGCCGATATCGACGCCGGCGATACGTTGACTTACGGCGCAAGGCTGCTCGACGGCTCGCTCCTGCCCGCGTGGCTTGCGTTCGACGCCGCAACGCGCAGCTTCAGTGGCACCCCGGCGAGCGGCGATACCGGCGTTTATTCGGTCAAGGTCACCGCGACCGATACCGGCGACCTGAGCGCAACGGACGAGTTCGAGCTGTCGGTAATCGGCGGCCCGGGCGGGCTCACGCTGATCGGCACGCCCAACAACGACGTGCTGACGGGCGGCGCGGGCGACGATACGCTCGATGGGCGCGGTGCATCCGACCAGCTGCTTGGTAACGGCGGCAACGACACGTTCCTGTACTTTGGCGATGCCACGTGGAGCGGCGGGTTTGTTGCGCGCAACGACGGCAGCCCGGGCAATCCCGGCACCCGCAAGATTGCCGTGATCGCTGGTAAGAACCGCTCCCACGATGTATTCGAGGGCGGAGCGGGCGTGGATGTGCTGCGCGGCACGGCAGGTAACGACGCGCTGTTCCTCGACGACCGCTACAGCCCGTTCCCGGCGGGCCGGGTGCCGCGGCTCTCGGGGATCGAACGCATCGAGGGCGGGGCGGGTAACGACGTGATCGATCTTACCAGTCGCGATTATGCGTATGGCGATGTGACGCTCGATGGCGGCGACGGCAACGATGTGCTGTGGGCTTCGAGTGGTGATGATGTGTTGCTGGGCGGGTTAGGTAACGACGATCTCTACGGCGGCGCGGGACGCGACTTTCTTGCCGGCGGGGCGGGTAACGACACGCTCAACGGCGATCGCGGCAACGACCTCATCGAAGGCGACGACGGCAACGATACGTTAACCGACGCCTTTGGCAACAACCTGTTTTATGCCGGAGCCGGCAACGACCGGCCTACCGGCGGCGGCGGCAACGAGATCTTCGCGAGTGGGACGGGCAATGACACGATCGCAACGGGGCCGGGCGCCGACATCATCGCGTTCAATCGCGGCGACGGGCAGGACACCGTCAAAGTAAGCACGGGCGCCGACAACACGCTGTCGCTGGGCGGCGGCATCCGCTATGAGGATCTATACCTGAAGAAGCAGGGCAACAGCCTCGTGGTGGAGACCGGCGGCGAGGAGCGCATCACGCTCGCCAACTGGTATGCGGCGCCGGCCAACAGGAGTGTCCTGAACCTTCAGATGATCGCCGAGGCGATGAGCGATTTCGCTGCCGGCGGGGCGGACCCGTTGCGCGACGACAAGGTCGAGCAATTCGACTTCCAGAATATCGTGCAGAAGTTCGACCAGGCGCGGGCTGCCACCCCGGGCCTCAATCATTGGGCCGTGATGAATGCGCTGCTCGACGCGCACCTGGGCGGCGCGGACACCGAAGCGCTGGGCGGCGACCTCGCGTATCGCTATGGCCTGTCGGGGTCGCTGGCCGGGATCGGAACTGGCGCGGCGCAAAGCGTGCTAGCCGATGCGCAATTCGGCTCCAGCGCCCAGATGCTGCAGCCGCTTGCAGGGCTGCAGGAAGGGCTGGTGAAGCTCGGGTAGGTGCAGGAAAGGAGAGAGGGGAGAGGGGAAAGAAGTGAAGGGCGAAGGGTAAACGGTGAACGGTAAGCGGTGAACGGTAAGCGGTGAGCGGTGAACGGTGAAGGGGAGATGCGAAATGGCGGAACAGAACGAAAAGCAGGAAAAGACAGTTGGCCTCAACATCAGACTCGCGCCGGTCGGCAATTCCGACCAGCCGGTGCTGGCCAATTTCACGCGCCTTAATGGCGCGCCGGGGATGGTGTTTGTCGATTTCGGATTTTTCGAGCCGGCGGCCCTGTCGGCGTTGTCACGCCTCGCGCAGACAGGCGGCAAGATACCGGAATCGCTGACCGGCAAGCTCGCGGTGCGGGTTGCGCTCGGCTACGACACGTTGGCCGCGCTGCATCAGCAGCTCGGGCAGGTAATTGCCGGGCTCAAGGCGGGCGGCGCGGGTAAAGCGCCGGCGCCGAAAAAGGACGTCAAGCATTAATCGGGAGTTCGACTATGATCTCAATTCGACATCGCATTGCCGGGCCTGAGGCGGGGTTGCTCGACTTCGCGCCGGCGATCCTGAAGGCGCAGCATCAGCCGCCGTCGCCGTTCCCGCGCTTCGTGCTCTATACGCTGCTCGCGCTGGTCGGCGTGCTATTGATCTGGGCGGTGGCGGGCAGGCTCGACATCGTCGCGGTGGCGCAGGGCAAGCTCGTGCCGCAGAGCTTCCTCAAGGTGGTGCAGCCCTCCGAAGCGGGGATCGTGAAGCAAATCCTGGTCAAGGAAGGCGACGAAGTAGCGGCGGGCCAGGTGCTGATGCGCATGGACACCAGCTTGTCGGAGGCCGACGGCCGCTCTTTGCTCAACGAAGTCAGGCTCAAGCGTTTGCAGGTGCGGCGCATCGATGCGGAGCTTGGCAATACCGCGATGGCTCGCAAGGCCGACGATGTGCCGGCGCTGTTCGCGCAGGTCGAAGCGCAGCATCGCGCGCGGCGTCAGGCTTATCAGGATGCGCTCGAGGCCGAGCGCGCAGTGCTGGCGAAAACGCAGCAGGATCTGAAAGGCGCGGCCGAGATCGAAGCCAAACTCAAGCGCACCGCGCCGATCTACCAGGAGCAGGAGCGTGCGTGGGATCAGCTGGCGAAAGAAGGTTTTGCCGGTAAGCTGCTGGTGCTCGACCGCCAGCGCTACCGTATCGAGAACGAGCAGGACCTGCGCGCGCAGCAGTTCACGATCGCCAGCCTCAGGGCAACCATCACGCAATCGGAAAAGCGCATCTCCCAGATTACCTCGAACTACCGCCAGCAATTGCAGAACGAGCGCGTGGAGACCGGGGCGCAACTGCACAAGCTCGAGCAGGATAGCGACAAGCAGCAGCACCGCAGTGCTCTGCTGGAGCTCAGGGCGCCGCAAGCCGGGATCGTCAAGGATCTGGCGACGCATACCCAGGGCACCGTGGTTGCCCCGGGCACCGTGCTGCTGACGCTGGTTCCGCACAACGAACCGCTGCTGGCCGAGATTTGGATCAATAACGCGGATTCAGGGTTCGTCGAGGTCGACCAGAAAGTCAAGATCAAACTGGAAGCGTATCCGTTCCAGAAATATGGCATGCTCGACGGCGTGGTCAGACACGTGACTTACGATGCTGCCGATAAAACCACCGAAACGAACGGCGATCGCAAATCCGAGACCGGTAATGCTCTCAACTATCGCGCATTGGTTGTGCTCAATGCGTCTCAGCTCGAAGCGCAGGGCCTGCGCTATAAATTGATCCCCGGCATGCAGGTTGCGGCCGAGATCAATCTTGGCAACCGCTCGGTGATCGAATATCTGCTGTCCCCCATCCAGAAAACCGCGCACGAAGCGGGGCGCGAGCGTTAACTCCATATATTAGTCGACTTTTTCGTTTGCCGGAAAAACAGGCCTTTGAAAAAAATCAATGGAGTTTTCAATCGGAGTAGTATAGAAATAAGATCTACGTGTCAGCGAGGAGGGTTTATGCGATTGTTGCGTTTCTTCCTATGGGTGTTTCCGGCCGGCTTGATGGTTCTGGGGGCGGGTGCGGTGTCGGGGCAGGAATATCCGGCCAGGCCCATACGCTTTGTCACCACTGGTATTGGCGGTAGCACCGATTTCGCGGCTCGTAATGTGGCACAAGGCCTTACAGAAAGCGTGGGCTGGCAGATCGTCGTCGAAAATCGACCAACCGGGTTTATCGCGAACGAATTCGTGGCTAAAGCACCGCCGGATGGTTATGTCTTGTTGGTCAACACCGACGGTATGTGGATCGGGCCGTTATTGCAAAAAGCGAACTACGATCCGGTGCTGGATTTTATCCCGATCTCATTGATGAGCCGGTCGGTGAACGTCCTGGTCGTGCATCCGTCATTGCCGGTAAAGTCCGTCAAGGAGCTGATCGCTTTGGCCAAAGCCAAGCCGGGAGAGCTTAATTATGGTGCGGGTGCGATAGGCGCTTCAACTCATATCGCGTCAGAGTTATTCAAGTACATGGCCGGCGTCAATATCGTGTTCGTCCCTTTCAAGAGCAGTGGACCGTCGGTTATCGCATTGATCCGCGGCGAATTGCAGCTGATGTTCGCCACCACGGGTGCGATAACACCGCACATCAAGTCGGGCAGAGTAAGGGCTCTGGCGGTGAGCACCTTGGAGCCGTCCGCGTTGGCTCCCGGTTTGCCTACGATAGGGGCCTCCGGCCTGCCGGGTTATCAATCGGCATCGACAGCAGGTGCATTTGCACCGGCTAAAACGCCTGCGACTATCATCAATCGACTGCACCAGGAGATCTCGCGGGTGCTTAACCGGCCGGAGGTGAAAGAAAGGTTTTTCAACGGTGGTGTAGAGGTCGTTGATGCCTCGCCGGAGCAGGCTGCGGCCGCGATAAAATCCGAAATGGCCCGCTTGGGTCGAATGATCAAGGATGCCGGTATTCGCGTTGAATAATTGCGGATATTCAGCAGGGATTTTTGAAGGGGCGCAGACCCCGCGCGGCATGACGAATGTTGTGCTGGCGCGCCTGAAAATGTGCCTCTAGGAGTTTGTCGGACTTAGCCCCTATGAATGTTCAGCCGGTTTTGCTTTTAGCAGCCTGTACGGACTGTTAAGTCCGACAGGCTGCTAGGAAAGAATTCAAAACTCGAAGCGCAAGGCCTGCGCTATAAACTAGTCCCGGGCATGCAGGTTGCGGCCGAGATCAATCTCGGCAACCGTTCGGTGATCGAATATCTGCTGTCCGCGATCCAGAAAACCGCGCACGAAGCGGGGCGCGAGCGTTAGATCTGGCAAACGGGGCGCGGGTGGGATTAGAATCACCCGCAATCAGGGAGAAATATTATGAAGTTGTTCGGCTCACCCGGAAGTCCCTATGCGCGCAAAGTGCGTATCGTGCTCGAGGAGAAGCGCGTTGCCTACGAATACATCGTGGAAAGTCCGGCAGCGCCGAATTCACCTGTTCCGCGGTTCAATCCGCTCGGCAAGATTCCCGTACTGGTGCGCGACGACGGCACGGCCGTGTACGACTCGCCAGTCATCGTCGAGTATGTTGACGGGGTGGGGGCCGGGCCAAAGTTGATCCCGGACGTGTTTGCCGACCGCATCGAGGTCAAACGCTGGGAGGCGCTGGGCGACGGCATTGCGGATGCCACCGTGTTGATCTCGCACGACTATTGGAAGCCGGAAGAAAAACGGGAGAACCCCGAGTGGTACGAAAAGCAGACCAAGAAGATCGAGCGCGGGCTTGGAATCATGGAGCAGGAACTTGGCAACCGGGAGTTTTGCTACGGCGACCGTTTCAGCCTCGCCGATATTGCTGCCGGTTACGCCATGGGCTACCTGGACCGGGTCTGGCGGCGGATCGATTGGCGCACGCCGCACCCGAACCTCAGGCGGCTTGCCGATCGGCTCGCCACGCGCGATTCTTTCCGCCTGACATTGCCGCCCCCGGCGTGAGTTGCGGCCCGGTCCTGGGCAAAGTTGGCGACCTTTGGAATCCGGAGCTGCGCGCGCTGATCCAGAAGATCGAAGTGGTCGAGAGTGTGGAGTTCACGAAAGCCATGACTGTAAAATGCGGACGAGTAGAGGCGTAAACAAGGTTGGCTTATAGACGAGGACGCTATGAAAAGATCATTCTATGAAATGCTCGGCGTGCCGCACGACGCGGATCAGGCCAAGATCGATGCCGCCTATGCCTTGGTGACGGCAAAACTGGAGGCGAGCACGAATCTGCGGGGGGCGAGTGAAGCAGTGAGTGAGATGAACTTGATTCGTGAGGGCTACCGGATCTTGTCCAATCCGGCATCGCGTGCCCGCTATGACGGCAAACTCGCCGCCGACGCGGCGGGCGTTAAACTCATGTTTTTTCCGGAAGACAGCGGCTCGCGCCGCAAGCTTGGCGTGGAGACCGTGGTCTTTGCGGTGCTCGCAGCGGTATTTGGCGGTGTTGTCTATTGGCAGCTATCGCGCGAAATGGAAGTCGTGCGCGTCGAGCATGTGCAGGCGGTAGCGAAGCAAAGGGAAGGGCAGAGCAAGCCCGTAACGGTAGATGCGACACGGCCGGATGCAGCCAGCACGAAAGCCGGTCGGCAGGAACAAAAGCGTTAGCGGGGCAGGCAGGCTACCGGTTTCAATTTGATCTATTGTCTGTACTGCGGTGCGAGGCAATCTCGGGCGCCGTGCGCCGGTTCCGAGTTTAGTGAGGCAAGCTTGCGGTGAAAACGGCACCGCTGCTATCAATCAAGGGGGGGAAATGAAGATAGGTAACCTCTTGCCACGGCAATTGTGTATTGTTTTCTCGTTGGTCATGTGTGCATCCATTGCGGGTGCTGCGTCAGCTCAGGGCTATCCGAACAAACCCATTCGGATTATTGTGCCGGCTACGCCGGGCTCCGGCAACGACATCGTGACGCGCCTTTTCACGCCCAGCCTCACCGACGCGATGGGCCAAGCGTTCGTCGTCGACAATCGCGCCGGCGCCGCGACCAACATCGGCGCCGAAGCCGTTGCCCGCGCGGCGCCCGACGGCTACACGCTGTTGTCGGCGTCGGTGGCGACCACGATCAACCAGACGCTCTACAAGAAGCTGAGCTTCGATGTCGTGCGCGATTTCGAGCCGATCGCATTGCTCGCGTCCGTGCCTTTCGTGCTGGTCGTTCATCCGTCGCTGCCGGTCAGGAGCATCAGGGAACTAATCGCGTTTGTCAGGGCGCGGCCGGGGCAGCTGAACTTCGCCTCCGTCGGCATCGGCAGTTTCAACCACCTCACCACCGAGTTGCTCAAGATGCGGGCCGGAGTTGACGTCTTTCACGTGCCGTACAAAGGCAGTCCGCCGGCGTTGACCGACCTGATCGGAGGTGAGGTTTCGATGATGTTTGCGAACACGCTGTCGGTGCTGCCGCACGTGAAAGCCGGCCGCTTGCGCGCGCTGGCGATCACCGGCGCCAGGCGCAGCGCCGCCGCTCCCGAATTGCCGACGGTTGCCGAATCCGGGCTGCCGGGATTCGAGTCCGGCACCTGGTTCGCACTGCTCGCGCCCGCGGGAACGCCGCGCGAGATCGTGACGCGTCTCAACGCGGAGGCCACGAAAGCCGGCCAGTCGCCAGAGATCCGCGAGCGCCTCGCGGCCCAGGGTGCCGAGCCGCTCGGCGGTACGCCGGCGCAGGCTGGAGCGTTCATCAAGAGCGAAATCGCGAAATGGGGCAAGGTGGTGGTGGTCTCCGGCGCACGCGTGGAGTAGGACTGATAAAGGATGAAGAATGAAGATAGGTAGCCGCTTGTTGCGGCAATTGTGTATTGTTTTCTCGTTGGTCATGTGTGCATCCATTGCGGGTGCTGCGTCAGCTCAGGGCTATCCGAACAAACCCATTCGGATCATCGTGCCGTATGCGCCGGGTGGCGGTACCGATCAAGTTGCGCGGATGATCGGATTAAAACTTGGGGCCGCCTTCGGACAGCCGGTGATTATAGATAACCGCGGGGGCGCGGCCGGAAATATCGGGACAGAGCTTGCGGCCAAGGCGGTGCCGGATGGCTATACGCTGCTTTGGGCCACATCATCTCACGCTATAAACCCGAGTCTTTATCGCAAGCTCTCATATGATGTTGCAAGGGACTTTGCGCCTATTACGCAAGTCAATACTAACGCCTATATTCTCGTTGTGCATCCTTCGGTGCCGGCGAAAACGGTCAAGGAGTTTATCGCGTTGGCAAATTCGAAGAAAGGCGGAATTACCTACGCCTCTTCGGGCGTCGGATCGCCTGGCCATCTAGGGATGGAACTACTCAAGACGCTCGCAGGATTTGACGCTGTGCAAGTGCCTTATAAGGGAGCCGGACCGGCGATAATCGACCTCATAGCAGGACAGGTCCATGCATATATATTGTCGCCGCTGATGGCGCTGCCTCACGTGAGGAGCGGAAAGATAAGAGCATTAGCGGTGACGAGCCTCAAACGTTCGGCTCTGTTGCCGGACGTTCCAACCGTTGCGGAAGCTGGATTTCCCGGATACGAAGTCAGCGGATGGTATGGCTTGCTGGCGCTGGCTGGCACACCGCGGGAAGTCGTGACCAAACTCTACAAGGAAATATCCAGAAGTCTCAAGCTTCCTGATGTCATGGATCGCATGGCGGTGGATGGAACAGAGCCGGTCGGCAGCACACCTCAAGAGTTCGCGGCTTACATTCAAGCTGAAACGATTAAATGGGCAAAAGTAATCAAACAATCCGGAGCGAGAGTGGATTGAGGCGAGATTGGGCGCAGCGGCGCGCCTGCTACGATGCTATTAAGGTTGAGGTCAAGGCATCGGGGTCAGGCTTGGCTAATCGCATAAAGGTGTCGGCCGAGAGCGCGGGCAGCCCCGATAGGGCGCCATCGGGCGCACCGAGCACCGATCCGCCATCATTGGCACAGGACGCCGGCGACGGGCGCATGGATTTTCATATTTTGTCAACGAAACTTTAAACGACGAAAGACCATGAAACGCCTAATTCAGCGCGCCGCTGCGGCGGCAATGCTTTATTCAATCACCTTCACCGGCGCTGCGTTCGCGCAGCAGACCTATCCCAGCAAACCGATCCGGTTCGTCGTGCCGTACCCGCCCGGCGGCGGGACGGACATTCTTTCCCGTCTCGTCACCGCCAAGATGACCGAAACCATCGGCTGGCAGTTTGTCGTCGACAACAGATCCGGCGCGGGCGGAAACATCGGCATAGAGGCAGCCGTCAAGGCGGCCCCTGACGGCTACACCATCGTGATGGGGCAAACGTCCAACCTTGCGATCAACCCGGCGCTGCACAGGAAGCTGCCGTACGACTCGCTAAAGGACCTCGCTCCGGTGACGCTCGTATCCTCCATTCCAATCGCGGTGATGGTGGCAGCCAAAGCGCCCTACCCGTCGTTCGGCGACCTGGTCAAAGTTGCCAACGCTAAGCCGGATCAACTGGTCTTCGCATCGCCCGGTAACGGCTCCGTCGCACATCTGACCGGCGAGCTTCTCCAGCGCACCGCAGGCATCAAGTACATCCATGTGCCTTACAAGGGAGCGGCCCAGGCGTTTCCCGACCTGCTTGGAGGGCGGGCGAACTTTTTCCTGGCCTCTGTGGAAACGGCAATGCCGCAGGTCAAGGCCGGCACCATACGCGTGCTCGCCGTCACATCGGCACGCCGCTCTCCCTCGCTGCCCGACGTACCGACCGTCGCCGAATCCGGATACAAAGGCTTCGAGTCGAGCACCTGGTTCGGAGTGCTGGCGCCCACCGGCACACCGGAGCCCATCATCACGCGCCTGAGCGCCGAGATCGAGCGCGTGCTGCAAATGCCGGACGTGCGCGACCGAATGGTGGATGGCGGCGGCGGCGTGAAAACCGGTCCCAAGGAGTTCGCGGCGCTGCTCAAGGCGGATCATGCGAAGTGGGCCCGGATCGTCAAGGAATCGGGCGCGAAGGTCGATTAAATAAAAACAGTTGTATTAATCCGGCTTAAACTGTAATTACTGCTTGATATACAGTGTCTTAATAAAACTTGGGCCAAGCAGAATATTCGCTTGGGTAGCACAGTGGGTAGCTTATTTGGGCTTTTTGTGGCAAATCGGGGGTGTTGGCTGGCTAAGGTAGCAAATGGGGGCATTGCCCTCGCGCACGCGATACTGTGCATGAACGGCGTTCTCGGTTTAATGGGTGAGCGCGATCAAGTTGTTTGATGGCCTGATTTGCACATTCGGTGAGGGTTAGCGGGCCGTGATGGTTTGACGATGTCAGGTGGTGTGCGCATGTCGGTTGCGGAACGTTCTGCTT
>JACQOI010000116.1 GCA_016202615.1 Betaproteobacteria bacterium | reverse complement strand
CTTGCGACAGCAGCACGCTCACTTCTTTGCACGACAGCATTTGCGGTTTATTTCGCCGGGTTGCCGAACCATTTGATTTCGAGGCATTCGCGCAGGCTCAGGCGCGCGCGGTGCAGCATCACCCACAGGTTGGTCGGCGTGATCGCTAGTTCCTTACAGATTTCCTCGGTGGTGAGCTCCATCACTTCGCGCATCATGAAGACGCGTGCGGTGCGCGCCGGCATCAGCTGCGAGCACATTTCAAACACCTCCCAGAATTTCTTGTCCTCGAGCGAGCGCTCGGGATTGCCCCAGCTCGCGGGAAACTGCCGCCAATGGCCGTCCGGCTCGAACAACGCGTCGATCGCGTTGGTCTCCGATTTTTCGTCAGCCGAGGTCAGCGGCTGCTCGCGCGATTTGTGGCGGATCACGTCGATGATCTTGTGCTTGAGGATGCCGGTGAGCCAGGTCTTGTGCGAGGACTTGCCGGAGAACCGCGCACGCCCTTCGAGCGCGGCAAGCAGGGTCTCCTGTACCACGTCCTCGGCGAGATCCGGGTCGCGCAGCTGCAGCATTGCATAGCGCAGCAGGTAGGAGCGGTATTGCTGCAGGTCCTGGTTGCCGGGGGCGCTCATGGGCGGGCTTGAATTCGTGCGGAATGCCGCAATCTACGAGCTTTTCCAGGGCAATTCAAGCGATTCCGCGGGGTCTTGAAATGCCGCCGGCTGCCCCCGATATCACTGTCGTAGGGCGCAAGCCCAACCCATTACGAAAGGAGAAGCTCATGGCAAATATTGCCCGTTTCAACACACTCGACAACGCGCTGGACGAACTGATGCGCGGTTTTTTCGTGCGCCCGATGAATTTTGAGCCGGCCGCGCCGGTGCAACTACGCGTGGACGTGACCGAAAATGATACCGGCTACGTGGTGCGCGCCGAAATTCCGGGCGTCAAGAAGGATGACATCAACGTCGGGATCGACGGCAACCAGGTCGAAATCAGCGCCGAAGTAAAGCGTGAGAAGGAAGCCAAGGACGGCGAAAAAGTGCTGCGCTCGGAGCGCTATTACGGCAAGGTCTATCGCGCCTTTGCGCTCGGCCAGGACGTCGACGAGAACTCGACCCAGGCCAGGTATGCCGACGGCATACTTGAACTGACACTGCCGAAGAAGGCATCGGCAGCGGCCAAGCGCATCACCATCCAGTAATCGCTCAGGCAGCGGCTGGAAAGGCGGCGGACCGCAGGGTCTGCCGCCTTTTTTCGTTCTTCCGGCATTTCCGTGGGCGCTAGCAGGCACGCGCGCGCACGGGCAAGCTTCCTCCCCCCTTGCGGGGGAGGATTGAGGTGGGGGGTTAGATACGTTGCTCCAAGGCATCGAGGATATTTATCCCCCCATCCCGGCCTTCCCCCGCAAGGGGGGAAGGAGCAGCCTACGACAAAATCTGCGCAGCGTTGGGTACTCACGCAATTGTCGGAGGGCCCCCTTTTTTATTGGTGCGCGCGGCGGTCGTGTAGAATACTTCGACTTCAGCCAATCCCGACAACCACATGGCCCTTACTGGCACTAGCGCCGAACTGAAAGCGAAAATTCTCGCCGAGGCGCTGCCGTACATCCGGCGCTTTCACGGCAAGACCATCGTCGTAAAATACGGCGGCAATGCGATGACCGAAGAGCGGCTGAAGCACAGCTTCGCCAGCGACATCGTGCTGCTGAAACTGGTCGGCATCAACCCGGTGATCGTGCACGGCGGCGGCCCGCAGATCGACGATCAGCTCAAAAAGGTCGGAAAGAAGGGCGAATTTGTCCAGGGCATGCGCGTCACCGACGCGGAGACCATGGACGTGGTCGAAATGGTGCTCGGCGGCCAGGTCAATACCGACATCGTCAATCTTCTCAATCAGCATGGCGGCCGCGCGGTGGGACTTTCCGGTACCGACGGCCCGCTGATCCGCGCGCGCAGGATGATGATGCGCGGCAAGGACAATCCCAAGGAGTTGATAGACATCGGCCAGGTCGGCGAGGTCGAATCGATCGATCCGGAGGTGATCCAGGTCCTGACCGCCCAGAACTTTGTGCCGGTAATTGCGCCGGTCGGCGTCGGCAAGGATGGAGAGTCGTACAACATCAACGCTGATCTGGTTGCCGGCAAGCTCGCTGAAATCCTCAAGGCGGAAAAGCTGGTGGTGCTCACCAACACACCGGGCGTTCTCGACAAGAGCGGCAAGCTGTTGACCGGACTCAGCGCGCGCCAGGTCGACGAGCTGTTCGCCAATGGCACGATCTCCGGCGGCATGCTGCCGAAAATCGGCTCCGCGCTCGAGGCGGTGAAGAACGGCGTCAATTCGTGCCATATCATCGATGGCCGCGTCGAGCACGCGCTCTTGCTGGAAATCCTGACCAACGAAGGGGTCGGCACGCTGATCAAGCGGCGCTAGTCAGCCGGCCGCGATGGGATG
Organism: Betaproteobacteria bacterium; assembly: GCA_016202615.1. Taxonomy (GTDB): domain Bacteria; phylum Pseudomonadota; class Gammaproteobacteria; order Burkholderiales; family SG8-41; genus PALSA-1004. The sequence continues at coordinate 34,787 of JACQOI010000116.1, read as the reverse complement.
CTGCGTTTGAAGTTCAACCGGGTGTGGGTTTTCGATCTCGATAACACGCTGCACAACGCGAGCCCGCACATTTTTCCGCACATCAATCGCGCCATGACGTCGTATCTGCAGGTGCATCTCGGGCTCGACGAGGTTGCCGCGACCGAGCTGCGGCGCCACTATTGGCAGCGCTACGGGGCGACGCTGATCGGTCTGATGCGCCACCACGCCACCGACCCGCGGCATTTTCTGCGGACGACGCACGACTTCCCCGAGCTCGGGAAGATGGTGGTGCGCGAGCCCGGGCTGCGTGCGACCCTGCGGCGGCTGCCGGGCCGCAAGCTGGTATTTTCCAACTCGCCGGTGCATTATTCGCTTGCGGTGCTGGACGCGCTCGGGATCGCCGACTTGTTCGACGACGTATTTTCAATCGAGCATACCGATTACCGGCCGAAACCGGACAGCTACGGTTTTCTCAAGCTGTTCCGCAAGAACCGGGTGCGCGCCGGAGCCTGCATCATGGTCGAGGACTCGCTCGAGAACCTGAAAACAGCAAAAAAACTCGGCATGTCGACGGTATGGGTGGCACGGACGGGCAGGAATCCCGGCTACGTCGATTTCAGCATCAGGAACCTGCTGCAGCTGCCGCGCCTGGCGTGGCATCTTAACTGAATGCGAGGAGCGTCATGGCGAAACGCGGAGACCGCAAGTTACAGATCCTGCAGACGCTGGCGGAAATGCTGGAGGCGCCGGCGGCGGAAAAAATCACCACCGCGGCACTCGCCGCCAGGCTCGACGTATCGGAGGCCGCGCTGTACCGGCATTTCGCGAGCAAGGCGCAGATGTTCGAAGGGTTGATCGAGTTCATCGAGGAAACCCTGTTCGGCCTGATCAACAAGATCACCGGCGAGGAAAAAAACGGCCTGAAGCAGCTCGAAGCGATCACCGCGATGCTGCTCGGCTTCGCGCAGAAGAACCGCGGCATGACGCGCGTGCTGATCGGCGATGCGCTGGTGCACGAAAACGAGCGCCTGCAATTGCGCATCAATCAGCTGCACGACCGCGTCGAAGCGACGCTCAAGCAGGCGCTGCGTTTCGCGGCGAGCCAGAACGAGCTGCCGGCGGCTCCGGACCCTTCGGCGCGCGCCAACCTGATCATGAGTTACATTACCGGCCGCTGGCACCAGTTCGCGAAAAGCGGTTTCAGGCGCGATCCGATGCAGTTCTGGAACGAACAGTGGCGCTCGCTGCTCGCGTACTAAGATAGCACCTAGCCAACGGAGGTCACATGAATCTATCCACACAGCAGCTTGCCGAGATCCTGGTCGGAATCGCGCGCTCCCAGCAGGCGCTCATCGAAGCCATCGAGGGCATGAAAGCCGGCTTCAAGGGCACTTATCTCGCGCCGGCGCTCGACAGCGTGGCCAAGATCCGCTCCACCGGACGGCCGTTGGCGCTGCAGGAATACCCGGCGCGCGTGCTGTTGCAATGCCAGGGACGTGCCGGGCCCAACGTCGAGCAGATCGTCAGGGATCTCGAGCAACTGCTGTCAGGAAAAGCGGCGACCCCGTCCGCGGTCGCCCCCGCCGCTGCGCGCGCCGCCGCCGCGTCGGCTGCAGCACCGGCCGCCGCCGCTCCCGCCGCTGCGCGCGCCGCGCCGGCAGCGGGTGCGCCAGCCGCGAAAAGCGAGAACGACCTGGATATGACATAGCAGCGCGCTCGCGCGCCGTGGCGAGCATCGCCGGCGCAGCAACTGGCGGAACGGACCGGTGAACAAGGGTCAGGCCGCGCTGCGCTTGCCGCACACCGCGCACGCCGGATCGCGCTTGAGCCGCGCCGTGCGCCATTCCATTGCCAGCGCGTCGAGCAACAGCAGCCGGCCGCTCAAGCTCGCGCCGATGCCCGCGATCAGCTTCAGCGCTTCGGCGGCCTGCATTGAACCGATGATGCCAACCAGCGGCGCGAACACGCCCATCACCGCGCAGCGCATGTCTTCGCTGTCGCCGTGTTCAGGGAACAAGCAGTGGTAGCACGGTGACCGCGCGTCGCGCAGGTCGAACACCGCAACCTGCCCGTCGAAGCGCACCCCGGCGCCCGAGACCAGCGGCTTGCGGTGCGCAACGCAGGCGCGGTTGATCGCGTGGCGCGTGGCGAAATTGTCGCTGCAGTCGAGCACGATGTCGGCGTCGCGCACCAGCGCGTCAAGCCGCGCGCCGGCAATGCGCTCGGTGAGCGCATTGACGTTGACTTCGGGGTTGATCATCGCCAGCGTGCGCCGCGCCGATTCGGCCTTGGGGGTGCCGATCGCGTCGCCGCGATGCATGATCTGACGCTGCAAATTGGTCAGATCAACCGCATCGTTGTCGCAGATCGTCAACTTGCCGACGCCGGCGGCAGCGAGATACAGCGCGACTGGCGAGCCGAGGCCGCCGGCACCGATGACGAGCGCGTGCGAGCGGCGGAATTTCTCCTGGCCTTCGATGCCGAGCTGCGGCAGCAGGATATGCCGGCTGTAGCGCAGGAGTTGGTCGTCGTTCATTGTTGGGTGAGGCGTGAGGAGTGAGGAGTGAGGGGTGAGGCAGTCAGCAGTCAGCACTCAGCGCTCAGCATTCAGCGGTCGGCTTGAACCGCGGCGTAGCCGCCCTGATTTTGCTGATAGCTGATAGCTGACCGCTAACTAACGCCTCACTAAATCCAAGCTTAATGCGTCGCTAACCGGCTGTAAAACAAAACGCCCAGCCTGCCGGGCCGGGCGTCGTTTTGGGAGCGGTAACCGTATCAGTTCGCGCTGGTGCGTGTGGCGCCGCGGCTTTTCAGGAACGAAATTGCCTGGGACAGCTCGTAGTCGCTCTTGGCGACCACTTCGCCCGGCTCCGGTTTGAGGTCTTTTTCATCCACGTCTTTCGGCCGCGGCGCCGGCGTGAAATTGAACTCGTTGGCGGTCGGCGCGGTAACCCGGTCGGCGCCCTTGTCGTCGCCGCGATCGTTCGCCAGGTGCTTGGTGAGGTCGGCTTCACGCACCCTGAGGCTGGGCTCGGTGCGCCCGGCGGTGCCGTCGTCGAGCGTGATGTCGGGCACGATGCCCTTGGCCTGGATCGAGCGCCCATTCGGCGTGTAGTAGCGCGCGGTGGTGAGCTTGATCGCGGTGCTGTTGCCGAGCGGCAGGATGGTCTGTACCGAGCCTTTGCCGAACGTTTTCGTGCCCATGATCACCGCGCGCTTGTGGTCCTGTAGCGCGCCTGCGACGATTTCGGAAGCCGATGCCGAACCGTTGTTGACCAGCACCACCATAGGCGCGTTTTTGATTTCAGGCGGGAGCTTGGCGAGATAGTCGTTCTTGACCCTGCCGCGCAGGTAATTCTCGGGGCTCGCGGTGAGGCGCATTTTTGCGTCCTCGGTGCGGCCTTCGGTGTAAACCACCAGCGCATTCTGCGGCAGGAACGCAGCCGATACCGCGACGGCGCCGTTGAGCAACCCGCCCGGATCGTTACGCAGGTCGAGCACGATACCTTTCATCGGCCCCTGGTTCTGCTTGAACAGCGTCCGGACTGCGGTGGCTAGCGTCTCGCCGGTGTGCTCCTGAAATTGCGTGACACGGAAATACGCGTAGCCGGGTTCGAGCAGCTTGGATTTCACGCTCTGGATCTTGATCACGGCGCGCGTCAGCGTGACGACGATCGGCTTGAGTTCGCCCTTGCGTACGAGGGTGAGCGTGATCTGGGTGTTGGGCTTGCCGCGCATGCGCTTCACCGCATCGTTTAGCGTCATGCCCTTGACCGAGGTCTCGTCGAGCTTGACGATCAGATCGCCGGCCTTGATGCCGGCACGAAATGCCGGCGAATCGTCGATGGGCGAGATGACCTTGACGAAGCCGTCTTCCATGCCGACTTCGATGCCGAGCCCGCCGAATTGGCCTTGCGTACCGACCCGTAGTTCGCGGTAGGCGTCGGAGTCGAGGTAAGACGAGTGCGGGTCGAGCCCGGAGAGCATGCCGGTGATCGCTTCGGTGATGAGCTTCTTGTCTTCGACCGGTTCCACATAGTCGCTCTTGATGCGTCCGAACACCTCGGTAAACGCGCGCAACTCCTCGACCGGCAGCGGCCCGAGCGCTTCGCGCTGCGCGACCGCCGAGAAATTGAGCGAAATGGTCACGCCGAGGAACACGCCCAGCGCGATCAGTACTAATTGCTGTAATTTGTTGCGCATAGCATTACTCCGTAATGCGGTGAGGCGTGAGGGGTGAGGCGTGAGGCGGAACCGGGCCGGTTCCGGGTTTGCTCCTCACTCCTAACTCATCACTCATCACTCATAATTCATCACTTTAGATTTACCCAGCCGAGCGGGTCAAACGCTTTGCCCTGATGCCGGATTTCGAAGTATAAACCGGAATCCGTGTTGCCGCCGCTGTTGCCGACGGCTGCCACGGTTTCGCCGCCACGCGTCGCCTCGCCCACCTGCTTGTAAAGCGACTCATTATTGCCATACAGGCTCATGTAGCCGCCGCCGTGGTCGACGATCAGCAGGTTGCCAAAGCCCCGCAGCCAGTCAGCGAATACTACCCGGCCGGCCGCGATCGCTTTGACCTCCTGGCCGACGGGGGCCGCGATGAACAGCCCTTTCCATGACAGTCCGCTGTCTTCACGTGGACTGCCAAAGCGGTTCTTAAGTTCCCCGCGCACCGGCAGGCTGAGCCGGCCTTTCAACTGGGTAAACGGGCTGCCGTCACCCGATGCGTCGGGCAGGCGTTCGTTGCGCTGCGTCCGCGGCCGCGCGCGCGACAGCATCCGGCTCAATTGCTCGACCAGCCTGGAAAGCCGGTTTTCGTCGCGCTTCAGGGTCGAGATCTCGCGCCGCTGCTTCTCGATCTGGCGCGAAACCTTGACCAGTACTTGCCTGCGCGCGCGTTTTTCGGCTTCGAGGCGCCTGCGCTGCACCTGCTGCTCGGCGTGGATCGCGGCGAGCTCCGCGCTGTGCTGCTGCGTTGCGCGCGCAAGCTCGTTGAGGCGGCCCAGATTGATGCGCAGGCCGCGGATCAGCTCCGCGCGCGCACGCGACAAATGCGTCAGGTAATGCAGCTCGCGCGCGATCCGGTTCGGATCTTCGCGGTTCAACAGCAGCTTCAATGCGTCGGGCTGGGCGCCGACGTATTGCTGGTACAGCAGCCGCGCGAGGCGCGCCTGCTGCGCATCGATGTCGGCCGCGGTGCGGTCGCTCTGGCCCTGCAATTCGGCCAGTTGTGCGTTGACCGCGCGTTGCTGCCCGGCGAGCTCGCGCAGCGCGCGGTTGGTCTCGGATATCGCGCGCTCCGATTCGCGCAACGCATCGACCGTCTCGCTCTTGGTTTCCTCGGAGGCGGCGAGCCGCTTCTGCAGCGCGTCGATGCGGCCGCGCAGTTGCCTGAGTTCTTCCTTCTGCGCGTTGCCCGCCGGGGCGGCCGCGGCCGCCGCGGAGCACAGCGCCGGTAATATCAGTAATGCGAGGAGTAAACAGTTAAAGCGCATTTCAAAACAAAGGTAGCGCAGGCGACCTCGCCTGCTCCGTCAACGAATGCAGGCGAGTCGCCTGCGCTACAGAGCGTGTCCATAGCACCGGGGGTATTTCATTTTGAAATGCGCTCTTAGACAAAATTGATCAACGGCTTGCCCGTCATTTCCGGCGGCTGCGGCAGGCCCATCATGCGCAACAGGGTCGGCGCCACGTCCCGCAGCGCGCCGCCGTTCACGATTGCGGCCTTGCGCCCGATATAAAGCAGCGGCACCACGTTCAGCGTATGCGCGGTGTGCGCTTGCCGGGTCGCCGGATCGCGCATGGTTTCGGCGTTGCCGTGATCGGCGGTGATCAGCACTTCGCCGCCGGCCCCCTGCATCGCCTTGATCACGCGCCCCAAGCACTCGTCGAGCACTTCGATCGCGCGCGTCGCCGCGGCGAGATTGCCGGTGTGGCCGACCATGTCGCCGTTGGCGTAGTTGCAGATGATGGCGTCGTAGCCGCGGCTTTCGATCGCCGCGACCAGCTTGTCGGTCACCTCGAACGCGCTCATCTCGGGTTTGAGGTCGTAGGTCGCGACCTTGGGCGAAGGCACCAGCACGCGCTCTTCGCCGGGATACGGCGTCTCGCTGCCGCCGTTGAAGAAATAGGTGACGTGCGCGTACTTCTCGGTCTCGGCGATGCGCAGCTGCCTGAGCCCCAGTCCGGCGAGGTATTCACCAAAGCCGTTCGCGATGTTCTGCGGCAGGAACGCCGCCGGCAGCTTGAAGTCCTCGCCGTAGCTGGTGAGCGTGCAGTAATAACCGAGCTTGGGAACATACTCGCGTTGAAAGCTCTTAAAGCCGGCATCAGTCAGCGCGCGCGTCATCTGGCGCGCGCGGTCGGCGCGGAAATTCATGAATACCACCGCGTCGCCGTCGCGCATGCGCGTGGGCGTTTTGCCCGCCGGCACGATCGCGGTCGCTGTCACGAACTCGTCGCTTTCGCCGCGCTCGTAAGCGAGCTTGAGCGCGGTCGGCGCATCGGGTGCCTGATGCGCTGCCTTGCCTTGAGTGATCAGGTCGTAGGCGGCCTGCACGCGTTCCCAGCGCTGGTCGCGGTCCATCGCATAGTAGCGGCCGACGATGGAAGCAATCCGTCCTGTTTTGAGTTGCACGCATTTGTTCTGCAGCGATTCGAGTGAGGCCGCAGCGCTCTTGGGCGGGGTGTCGCGTCCGTCGAGGAACGCGTGCACGCAGACATCCGTAACGCCGGCCTTGGCCGCCATTTCGAGCATCGCCAGGATCTGTGATTCGTGGCTGTGCACGCCGCCCGGCGACAGCAGGCCGAGGATGTGCAGCGTCGACCGGTTGTCGCGCGCGGTCGCGACGGCTTTGCCCAACACCGGATTGGTGAAAAACTCGCCGCTTTCGATGGCTGCCTCGATCCGGGTGTACTCCTGGTAGACAACGCGGCCGGAGCCGATGTTCAGGTGGCCGACCTCGGAATTGCCCATCTGCGCGGCGGGCAGCCCGACCCATTTTTCGGAGGCGTCGATGGTGGTGTGCGGACAGGTATTCCAGAAAAAATTCCAGTGCGGCTTGCGCGCTTGGCAGATCGCGTTATCGTCGCATTCCTCGCGATAGCCGAAGCCGTCGAGGATGATCAGCAGCGCCGGCGTTACCCTCATGATTATTAATACTTTCTTGGCCCGTATGAAATGCTGTATCATTTTATTCTATTTTGTTGATAAACGCTTCGAGCGGGTCACGGGATGAAGGGTGAAATAGCGGGAAAAGTCGACATGCGCGCGTTGCTGATCGACCGGGAAGAGCACATCGAGCAGGCCGCGCGCGCGATGAAGGCCATGTCGCACCCGCTGCGGCTCAAGATCCTGTGCGTGCTGGGCGACCAGGAAGTCAGCGTGCAGGACATCGTCGACAACGTCGGCACTTCGCAAAGCAATATTTCCCAGCATCTCGCGATCCTGCGCGACAAAGGGGTGCTGCGCACGCGCAAGGACGCCAACCGCGTCTTTTACCGCGTCAGCGACACCCGCACGTTGTCGCTGCTCGGCATGATGCGCGAGGTGTTTTGCGGCATCACCGATTGACGCGTGCGCCCCGCCCGCCCCCGCCGGCCGATTTTGCCCGCCCCCGCCGCTTTGCTAGAATCCGCGGCTTTACTTGCGTGATGCTGTAAGGAACCAGCTTTGGATCTCTCTTTTTTCGTGTTTTTGCAGAAAAGCCCCTGGCACATGATGTTGTTCGGCACTGCCGTGGTGACCGGCGGCATGCTGCTGTGGCCGCTCGTCAGCCGCTTGATCGTCGGCAGCACGCCGCAGGTCGGCGCAATCGAGGCGGTGCAACTCATCAACCGCCGCGACGCGCTGGTGCTCGATGTGCGCGATAAGGCGGATTTCGCCGCGGGGCATATTCCCAACGCGCGCAATATCCCGTTGCCGGAATTGAGCGCCCGCCTGCGTGAAATCGAGAAGTTCAAATCGCGGCCGATAGTCATCAACTGCCAGTCGGGCCCGCGCTCGGCGACGGTGTGCGGCCTGCTCACGAAAAACGGGTTCGGCGAGGTATTCTCGCTGCGAGGCGGCATGAGCGGCTGGGTGGAGGCAAGCCTGCCGGTGGAGAAATAAATGGCTGCCGTAAAGATGTACAGCACCGGCGTTTGCCCGTTCTGCATCATGGCGGAGCGCCTGCTGCACTCGAAAGGCGTGAGAGAAATCACCAAGATCCGGGTCGATCTCGAACCGGCGAAACGCACCGAAATGGTGGAGCACACCGGACGCCGCACCGTGCCGCAGATTTATATCGGCGACACCCATATCGGTGGTTACCAAGAACTCGCCGCTCTCGATCACGCCGGCAAACTCGACGAGCTGCTGCGCGCCTGACCCTTAACCAAGGAATTGCCATGAGCGAATCACCGCAGCCGATGTTTGCGATCGAAAAGATCTACCTCAAGGACCTGTCGGTCGAGGTGCCGAATGCGCCCGACGTTTTTCTCGAACGCGAGGCGCCCACCGTCGACGTCAATATGAACAGCAACGGCAGGGCGCTGCAGGACGGCCTGTTCGAGGTGGTGTTGACCATCACCATCACCGCCAAGCTCAAGGACAAAACCATATTCCTGGTCGAGGCGGCGCAGGCCGGCCTGTTCCGGATCCGTAACGTGCCGCCGCAGGACATGGGGCCGCTGCTCGGCATCGCGTGCCCCAACACACTGTTTCCGTACGTGCGCGAAACCATTTCTGCCGTGACGTCACGCGCGGGCTTTTCGCCGGTGGTGCTGGCGCCGATGACGTTCGAGGGGATTTACCAGCAACAGATGCAACAACTTCAGCAACAGCAGCAGCAACAGCAACAGCAAGATCCAAAGCCGCACTAAAAGCCATCTCAAAAACAAATCGAAACCGCCGATGAACGCAGATGAACGCGGATAAGATCAAAAACAAGTGAAACGGTAATGGGGAATGGGCAATGAATAATAGTGACTACCAAGCATTCCGGTCGCGCCGGAATCCCGATTTACAATTTACCCATCGCCCATCACTCATTCCCAATTACATCGGCGTTTATCGGCGTTCACCGGCGGTTCCCAAGCTTTTCAGGGTTATTGAGACAGGTTCTGGATTCTCATGAGCATGGGCGTGCGACGGTGGGTTTGCGGGGCAGTACTGCTGGTGGCCTTGACGCCGGCAGGGGCTGCCGATTTCCGTTCGGTCGCCGAGAATGCCGCGGTGCTCTACGATGCGCCGTCCGTCAAGGCGAAAAAACTCTACGTGATCGGGCGCGATTATCCGGTTGAAGTGGTGGTCGTGGTCGAGGGCTGGATCAAGATACGCGATGCCGGCGGCGAACTCACCTGGATCGAATCCAAGAACTTGAGCCAGCGCCGCACCGTAATGGTAAAGGTGAGGGTCGCCGACATCCGCCAGACTGCCGCTGACAACGCGCCGCTCGTGTTTCAGGCGGAACAAGCCGTGCTGCTGGAACTGGTTGAACTGACCGGTACCGGCTGGGCGCGCGTCGCGCATCGCGACGGGCAAAGCGGCTACATCAGGCTTAACCAGGTCTGGGGCGTATGAAGCTCGCGGTGCTCGGCGCCGGCGCGTGGGGCACGGCGATCAGCATCAGCCTCGCCGCGCGCCACGCGGTGACGTTGTGGGCGCGCGATGCCGGGTTGGTGAGTCAATTGGCAGCCACCCGCGGCAATCAGCGCTACCTTCCCGGTTTTACGATTCCTGACGCGGTCGGCATTACGGGCGAATTGGCCGCGGCGCTGGACGGTTGCGATTTGATCCTGGTTGCAACCACGACCGCCGGGCTGCGGCCCGTGCTGCGGCAGCTCACGGCTGCCGGCAACGCGGCGCCGCTGGTTTGGCTGTGCAAGGGTTTCGAAACCGAGTCGGCGCGGTTGCCGCACCAGGTCGCCGCCGCCGAATTGCCGGCAAATACGCAATGCGCGGTATTATCGGGACCCAGCTTTGCGCAGGAGGTTGCGCAGGGGTTGCCGACTGCGCTGACCCTCGCGTCCGAAGATCCTGGTTTCGCCGAGCGGACAGCGCGTGAATTGCATCACGAGCGGCTGCGAGTTTATTCGAGCGATGACGTGATCGGCGTCGAGGTCGCGGGCGCGGTGAAAAACGTGATGGCGATCGCTGCGGGCATCTGCGACGGGCTCGGGCTCGGCCACAACGCGCGCGCCGCGCTGATCACGCGCGGTCTCGCCGAAATCACACGCCTCGGGCTCAGGCTCGGCGGCCGGCTCGAGACTTTCATGGGGCTGGCCGGCGCCGGCGACCTGATATTGACGTGCACCGGCGATCTTTCGCGCAATCGCACTGTCGGGCTCAGGCTCGCGCACGGCATTGCGCTCGATCAGGTGTTGCGCGGGCTGGGTCATGTGGCGGAGGGGGTTTACACCGCGCGCGAGGTGGATCGGCTCGCGCGCGACCTCGGCGTCGAAATGCCGATCACGCGAGCCGTGTGCCGCGTGATGGACGAGGGCATTCCGCCAGCCGTGGCGGTGCGCGAACTGCTGCAACGCGATCCCAAGGCCGAGCATCGCTGACGGTCACGCGCGCCGCCGCCGCTCACGGTGTGGCGCAATGGTCCGTCACCTGGTGTCGTGTCCGGGAAATATTCAGCATAACTCCGTAGGTCGCCAATCCTTTGGCGACGCTGGTCTAGCCAGCGATCGCGAAATCAAGTTGCCGCCACGCCTCGTATATCACGACGGCGACCGCGTTTGCGAGGTTGAGACTGCGGCTCGCGGGCAGCATCGGCAGTCTCAGTTGTGCCGCCGATTGCGACAGGATCTGCGGCGGCAGGCCGCGGGTTTCGGGGCCGAACACGATCACGTCGCCCGCCTTATAGTGAATTTGATCGTGGCGCTGCGTGCCCTTGGTGGTCACCGCGTAGAGGCGGCGTCCCGCAAATGTTGCCCGGCAGCGCTCCCAGTCGTCATGCACCAAGTAATCGATGTCGCTGCGGTAATCCATGCCGGCGCGCTCGAGCTGCTTGTCCGACAGCGAGAACCCGAGCGGCCGCACCAGATGCAGCCGGCAGCCCGTATTCGCGCATAGCCGCATCACGTTGCCGGTATTCGGCGGGATTTCGGGCTCAAATAGCACGATTTCGAACATTTCGGATTCCTCCACAAACTTGTCACACCCTGCAAAACGCGTTAACTTGCCGCCACCTAGCAGCCTTTCGGACTTGGCAGTCCGAAAGGCTGCTAAAAGCAAAACCGGCTGACCATTCATAATAAACTGACTCGAAATAGTCGAATTTTGAGGAAAAGCGTGGGCAAACGCGCATATCTGATATCCTCTTCTGCAACTCGACTGGCCCCGGTTTTGCATTAGGAGTTTGCCGGGGCTAAGTCCGACAAACTCCCAGGTACGCAAAGTGCTGCGGCAAAGCCGTTCTGACCAATAGATCTAACGATTTTCGGGGCTTAAATGGCAAGACCGGAAAAAGTCCGACTGGGTGAAATACTCGTACAGCAGAAACTGCTGACGCAGGAGCAGCTGAAGCTCGCGCTCGACGAGCAGAAGCGCAGCGGGCGCAAGCTGGGGCGGGTGTTCATCGAGCAGGGTTACGTCACCGAGGAAGAAATTTCCGAAGCGCTGGCGAAGCAGCTGCAGATCCCGTATATCAACCTCAAATACTACAACATCAGGCCCGAGGTCACGCAAAAACTGCCGGAGACCCAGGCGCGCCGATTCCGCGCCATTGCGCTCGAGGACAACGCCCGGGTCGTCAAGATCGGCATGGCGGACCCGACCGACCTCAATGCCTACGACGAGATCGCGCGCATACTCAAGCGTGAAATCGAAATCGCCGTGGTCACCGAATCGCAGTTGCTGGCGACCGTCGATCGGGTCTATCGCCGCACCGGCGAAATCACCGGCCTCGCGCAGGAACTCCAGGCGGAACTGGGCGATGCCGTCGTCGATTTTGGCGTGCTGGCGATCACGCCCGGGCTCGAAGAGGCGCCGGTCGTCAAGCTGTTGCAGTCGGTATTCGAGGACGCGACCCAGGTGCGCGCCTCCGACATCCACATCGAGCCGCAGGAAAAAAAGCTCATCATCCGGTTCCGCATCGACGGCGTGCTGCATTTGCAGACCGAAGCCGACCCCAAGATTGCATCCGCGCTGGTGCTGCGGCTGAAACTCATGTCGGGGCTCGATATTTCGGAGAAGCGTCTGCCGCAGGATGGGCGCTTCAACGTCAAGATCCGCAACAGCATGGTCGACGTGCGGATCTCCTCCATGCCGACGCAGTTCGGCGAATCGGTGGTGATGCGCCTGCTCAATCAGGCGAGCGGCATCCTCACGCTCGACAAACTCGGCATGCCGCCGCACATTCTCGAGCGCGTGCACGCCGTGTTGCGCCGGCCGAGCGGCATGATGCTGGTGACCGGGCCCACCGGCAGCGGCAAGACCACCACGCTCTATGCCGCGCTCGCGGAACTCAATACGCCGGAGCGCAAGATCATCACGGTGGAAGACCCGGTCGAGTACCGGCTTCCCGGCATCAACCAGGTGCAGGTGCACGAGAAAATCGAGCTCACGTTCGGGCGCGTGCTGCGCTCGGCGTTGCGCCAGGACCCCGACGTGATCCTGGTCGGCGAGATGCGCGACCAGGAAACGGTGGAGACCGGGTTGCGTGCGGCGATGACCGGCCACATGGTGTTGTCGACGCTGCACACCAACGATGCGGTGACCACGCCGGTGCGGCTACTCGACATGGGCGCGCCGCGCTACATGGTTGCGCTGTCGCTGCAGATGGTTCTCGCGCAACGGCTGGTGCGCCTGATCTGCGAAAGCTGTTCTGAGACCTATACGTTGCTGCCGGGCGAGCACGAATGGCTGTCGCAGGAGCTCGGCTCCAAGGTCGACAACCACCGCTACGTCAAAGGCAAGGGCTGCTCGCATTGCAACGGCACCGGTTACCTTGGGCGCACCGGGGTGTATGAGATGCTCGAAATGAGCAAGCCGGTGGTCGAGGCCGCGAACCAGGAGGACCCGGCGGCATTTATCGAGGTCGCGAGCCGCGAGATGGGAGGCCGTACCCTGCGTGCTCATGCGGCACAGCTGGTGATCGACAGCAAGACCACGGTCGACGAGGCGATGCGGATCAGCAACCAGTTTGAGGACAGCTAACAGCTGTCAGCGATCAGCGATCAGCAATCAGCTATCAGTGATCAGCGATCAGCGGTCAGCTTATTCATGAAAGGATTCAGAGACCTCAAGGTATGGAAAAAGAGTCATGTATTGACCTTGGAGATTTACAGGTTGAGCAAGGTATTTCCAGCCACAGAGATTTATGGGCTGACGAGCCAGATCAGACGCGCAAGTTCATCGATAGCTGCGAACATCGCCGAGGGCTGCGGCAGAAACAGCGATGCGGACTTTGCGCGTTTTTTGCATATCGCGATGGGCTCGGCGAGCGAACTTGAATATCATCTGCTATTGGCCAAGGATCTTGGAATGCTGAGTCAGTCGAGCTATGCGAACGTTGAAGAAAAAGTGACTGAGGTAAAACGAATGTTGTCGTCTTTGATTTCGAAGCTGAAAGCTGACCGCTGAGAGCTGACCGCTAACCATGGCGTACTTCGCTTACAAAGCGCGTAATTCCGGCGGCGAGCTGGTTCAGGGCGTGCTCGAAAGCCCCGACAGCGGTGCTGCCGCGTCGCAATTGTTCAACCTCGGCATCACGCCGGTTGAAATCGAGCCGACCAGCGCGCCGGCCGCCTCGGGCGAAGTCTTTTTCGAGCGGCTGTTCAAGGAGCCGATATCCCAGCTCGACCTCATGTTGTTCAGCCGCCAGATGTACACGCTGCTGAAAGCGGGTGTGCCTATCATGCGCGCGCTCGCCGGCTTGCAGGAATCGACCACCAATAAAACGTTCTCAGCGGTGATCAAAGACATTCGCGAGAGCCTCGAATCCGGGCGCGAACTGTCGCCGTCGCTCGCGCGCCAGCCCGGCGTGTTTTCGCCGTTTTACGTCAATATGGTGCGCGTGGGCGAGATGACCGGCCAGCTCGAGGAGATCTTCCTGCGCATGTTTCACCACCTCGAGTTCGAGAAATTCATGCGCGAGCAGGTGAAGTCGGCGATCCGCTATCCGAGTTTTGTGGTTGCAACGATGGCGATCGCGCTCGTCATCATCAATCTGTTCGTGATTCCGGCCTTCGCCAAGGTCTACAAGAACTTCAATGCCGAGCTGCCGCTGATGACGCGCATCCTGATCGAGTTCTCGAATTTCATGGTCGCGTGGTGGCCGGCCATGCTGGTGGGCTTGATAGCCGTGATTTTCGGGTTTCGTTGGTGGGTCAACACGCCTGCCGGCAAGCTCAGGTGGGATGAAATCAAGCTGAAATTTCCGATCGCCGGCAAGATCATAGTCAAGGCGACGCTTTCGCGTTTCGCGCGCAGCTTTGCGTTGGCGAGCCGCAGCGGCGTGCCCGTGGTGCAGGCGCTCACTACGGTGGCACAAACGGTCGACAACGATTTCATCGCGCGAAAAATCGAAAAAATGCGCGAGGGCGTCGAGCGCGGCGAATCGGTGCTGCGCACCGCAGTGGCCTCGGGTGTGTTCACGCCGGTGGTGCTGCAAATGGTGGCGGTCGGCGAAGAGTCGGGCGCGGTCGACGACATGATGCAGGAGGTCGCCGACCTGTACCAGCGCGAAGTCGAGTACGAGCTCAAGACCCTGTCGTCGCAGATCGAGCCGGTCCTGATCATCGCGCTCGGCGTCATGGTGCTGATCCTCGCGCTCGGCGTGTTCCTGCCGATGTGGGACCTCGGCAAGAACATGATCAAATGAAAGCCGGTTTCAGGTTTCAGGCTTCAGGTTTCAAGTTCGAACGCCGTGTGGCGCGGTTCTCGGGTATTCGCTTTGCCAACCTGAAACTTGGAACTCGAAACCCGAAACTGATTCATGCCGGCTTTACGCTGATCGAGCTGATCGTGGTGATCATCGTCATCAGCACGCTGGCGACGGTCGCCGTGGAACGGCTGCTTTATTATCAGGAGCGTGCGGAAAAGGCGGTTATGGATTACACGCTCGAAGCGGTGAAAATGGGGTTGCGCATACGCATGGCGGAGCTGATCATCGCCAACCGCACTGCTGAGCTGCCGCAGCTCGAGCGCGAGAACCCCGTAACTTGGCTGTCGGATCCGCCCGCGGGTTACGCCGGAGAGTATGTGTCTCCACCCAAGCCGGGCAACTGGTATTTCGCGTCCAAGGATCATGAACTGGTGTACGTGCCCAACAGCCGGGCCTACCTCGACACCGGTAACGCCGATATCAAGGAGCTGCGCTTTCGGGCGCTGCTGCGTTATGAGCCTGGCGCCGCGGCGGGCGCCAAGACGGTGGTTGGGGTAACGGTACTCCCGACGCGGGAATATAAGTGGTTTTAAGTTGTCTCAGGGCTATAATCGCAAAATCCGTTGGAATTTCGACGCTTGCAGCGACTCTTTATTGTAAAATCCGTGACATTAGTCACATAGTCAGTGAGGGCTTATGAAAGCGAAGCAGACCGGTTTCACATTGATTGAATTGATCGTGGTGATCGTTATTCTGAGCATATTGGCGGCAATAGCGTTGCCGCGTTACGCCAACCTGCAGCTCCAGGCGCGCATTGCCAAACTCAACGGCGCGCTAGGATCTGTGAAAGGGGCGGCAGCGCTCGCGCACGGCGCCTGCTTGGTGACGCCGGCATGCATCGACACCGGATTCCCGCTGCCAATGGAAGGTTTGAACGTCACGACCATCAACAGATACCCGACCGCTAACGCTGCGGGCATCATTGCGGCGGCGGGGCTGACCATTTCTGCGACCGAGGGATTTAACACTACGGGCGGCGGGGCTGGCGCAGGCGCAATTATCACGGTCGAGGTGCTCGGCGGCACGACGCCGGCAAACTGCAGCTTTACTTATCAGGCGCCGACTGCGGCGGGCAACGCGCCGGTTTACGGTGCTCCTGTGACAAGCGGTTGTAACTGAGCTGACTTGGCACGGAATCTGCCGGAGGAAGGGGTAGCCTCACTAGGATTTGTGAGCTTTTTAACGGAACCTTGTTGATAGGGATAGAAATGAAATCCAAACAAGCAGGTTTTACTCTGGTTGAGCTGGTCGTGGTTATCGTGGTGCTCGGCATACTTGCCGCGACCGCGCTGCCGCGTTTTATCAACGTCTCGACCGACGCGCGGATCGCAGCAGTGAACGGCGCCGCCGGCGGCCTTCGCTCCGCAGTTGCGGTGGTGCAGGGCCGTTACTTTGCGACGGGAACACTCACAGCTACCACCGTTACCATGGCGGATGGCGCCGTGGTGACGGTTTTTGCCGGTACCGGCGTCCCGGCAGGCACCTTTGCCGGGATTGGCACCGCCATGCGCTGTGAGAGTGCAACGCTATGTCAAGGTATGACAACCACCTATGGCGGCAACCCGGATACCTTCCGTCCCCAAGGCGGCAGCGCAACATGCCAGGCGACTTACAATGCTCCATCTGGCGCGGTAGCAACGGTTGTCACGAACTGCAACTAACAAGGTGAGCGCGGAGCGATGCTTCGCGCTTCACCCGCCCAATGATAGAGGCCCCGTCAGCCGGGAAATTGCGGCCGCCGGGGCTTCGTAGCATCGGGAGTTGAAAATGGGCGCGCAATCGTACGCGAAGGGATTCACCCTCGTCGAGATGACCGTCACCCTCGTGGTGCTCGGCATTCTGGCGGCGATCGCGATCCCGAGGCTCGTGAGCGGCGATGCGTTTTCGTCGCGCAGTTTTTATGACGAGACCAAAAGTATCGTGCGCTATGCGCAGAAAGTCGCGGTGGCGCAGCGCAGGCTGGTATTCGTCAATGTCACCGCAACGCGCGTCGAGGCGTGTTACGACGTCGCCTGCACCAACCGCGTGCCCAGCCCAGTTGACCCGGCCGACCCGCTGGGCGCGCATACCGACTCGACCGAAGCGCGCTGGAAGCTCGATCCCGGCCGCGTCACCATGAGCTTAGCCAATTTCACTTTCAATGGATTGGGACAACCGAGTGCGGGGGTGGTGATCACATTCACCAGCCTTGTGCCGGACGATCCTGTTCGCACTATTACCGTCGTGAACCAGACCGGTTATGTCTACTAGCTGCGGTTCGTTCGGGTCGAAGTGCCGGCAAGCCGGCTTTTCGCTGATCGAGGTGGCAGTATTCATTGCGGTAGTGGGTGTCGGGATCAGCGGCGTGATTTTGGCGATCACCACGGCCACGCGCGACAGCGTCGATCCGCTGATACGCAAACAGTCGGTCGCGATTGCGGAGTCGTTGCTCGAGGAAATCGAGTCGATGCCGTTTACGTTCTGCGATCCGGACGATCCCAACGCGGCAACAGCGACCGGGCCGGCGGACTGCACGGGGGGCGCCGGCGGGCCGAACGACGAGGCGAGGCTGCCGCTCGGTCCCGAGGCCGGAGAAACCCGCTACAGCGGGGTCACGCCGTTCGACAACGTGAGCGACTACAACGGTTACAACACGGCGCTGGAGGCGCCACCCGGGATCAAGGACATCACCGGCGCGCCGATCGCCGGCCTTGATGTATACAACGCGGCGGTGACGATAACCCAGACGGCGCTCGGTGTCGTTCCTGCCGCTGATTCATTGCAGATTTCAGTGACCGTGACCGGACCGGCCAATACGGTGGTCACGGTCGAAGGTTACCGCACGCAGTACGCGCCGAACGCGGTGCCATGACCCGCATGAGCGCATGCCCATGAACAGACTGCGCCGCATCGCGGGGTTCACACTGGCGGAAGCCGTCGTGGTGATCGCGGTACTGGGGATCATTTCGGCCGGCATCGCGCTGTTCATTCGTACACCGATTGAAGGCTACATCGACTCAGCAAGCCGCGCCGCGCTGTCCGACAACGCGGAAACCGCATTCAAACGCATCGGCCGCGACGTGCAGGCTGCGTTGCCCAATAGTGTGCGCGTGACGAATGTCGGCACCGTGTTCTATCTCGAATTCCTCCAGACGCGCACCGGCGGGCGCTATCGCTCCGCGACGCCTAGCCCGGTGATACCGCCCACCGGTCCCAATACCTGTCCCGACGTCGCGCCGCTCGACGGACTGGCCGACGAGGACGTGATGGTGTTCGGCGTCGCCGACACCTGTTTTCGCACTCTGGGCGCAGTCCCGATTTCGCCGATATTCGGGCCTATCGTGCCCAACGCCGATTTTCTGGTGATCTACAATCTGGGGCCGGGTTTTGCCAATGCCGACGCGTATGCCAGCGGACCGGCCACCGGCGGCAACAAGAGCCTGATCACCGCGTTTGCGGTATCAGTCGGCAACGAGAACCGCTTCACATTCCAGCCTAATAATTTCCAGCTCGAATCGCCCGGCAGCCGCTTCCATGTGGTGTCCGGACCCGTGACGTATCAATGCGATCCGGTTGCAGGCGTCTTGCAGCGCTATTCGAACTATGTGATTTCCGCGGGTCAACCGACGCCGCCGGGCGTGGCGCCCGATCTGCTGTCGCGGAACGTCAGCGACTGCACGATTACTTTTGCCGTGGCTAATCAGCGCACCGGTGTGGTTTCGATCTGGCTGCAGTTAAGCGACCTTGGTCCCGGCGGCGCCGCTCGAGTCAACCTGTTTCAACAGATGCTGGTGAACAACGCGCCATGACCCGACGTGTCCCCGCGCCCGGCCGCAATGCGGGCTTCGCCATCGTCACCGCGATATTCATTATTGTCGCCCTGGCCGCGCTGGCTGCCGCCATTGTCTCGCTGGTGCGCACGCAGCAAACCGGCTCTACCTTGGACACCGAAGGCGCGCGTGCCTATCAGGCGGCACGCAGCGGAGTGGAGTGGGGCGCTTACAATTCGTTGCGCAACAATACCTGCACGCCCACCACGCCGATCGCGTTGGGCGGCACGCTGGCCGCATACGTCTCGACCGTTACCTGCGTACGCACCCAGCACAATGAGGCCGGCACAACCGTGAATATCGATACCATCGTCGCGACCGCCTGCAACCAGCCCGCGGCTGGCAACTGTCCGAACCCGACGCCGGGTGCGGGCTATGCCGAGCGCCAGATCAGCATAGTGGTCGGAAATTGCGGAGCGGTACCATGTCCATGAGCCACGGTATGCTGCGTTATTTCCGCATATGCCTGACCCTGGTCTGGCTGTTCCCGCTGCAGGCACACGCCGCGTATTACGCCAACACCGCCGGCACATTCAATTGGGTCGATCCGGTCGCCGGCGGTCATGCCACGGTCGTCTGGTCGAACTGCGCTCAATGCACGGGATTCTGCGCCGCGCAGGACGACGACATCACGGCGCTGATCGCCATTCCGTTCACGTTCAATTTCGGCGGCACCGGTTACGCCTCGCTGCGGGTCCAGACCAACGGCCGGCTCCAGTTCAACAACCAGTTCTGCGGCTGGGGCACGCAGACCGTCGGGCCGCCGCCGACTTATCCGTGGAACTATGCGAACGCGAACGTGGTGCGCACGATGCGCATCTACGGCGCCGACTTCGATCCCGGTGCAAGCGCGCCCGGCGGGCAGGTGTATTACGGCTCGGACGGCATTGCGCCTAACCGCCGTTTCATCGTGACCTGGAAGGACATCAGGGAATGGAACAGCCCGGGCAGCCTGTTCAACGTGCAGATCATCCTGCACGAGAACGGCGAGTTCGTGTTCCAGTACAAGGACACCGTCAATCTCACCACCGGCCACGCGCAGATCGGCTGGGAAGTGTCGACCATCGACTACGACATCTACAACTATTCTGGGTTCGGTACGCTCGCCTACAGCGCGATCCGCTTCTATCCGCAGCCGGTGAAAACCGGGGAATGGCGCATGGACGAGGTGAGCTGGACCGGCGCCGCGGGCGAGGTGATCGACACTTCGGGCAACGGCTATCACGCGCAGTCGCAGAACGGCGCGATTACGTCGCTCGCCACGCCCGCGCTCCCCGGCAATCCGGGCACCTGCCGCTATGGCGTGTTCGACGGCATTAACGATCACGTCCTGCTGCCGGCGGCGTTCCCGAACCTGAACCAGAGCTTTACCATCACGGCGTGGATACGCACGCAAGATCGGACCCGCCCCGGCCAGCGCATTTTTATCGACGATGAAAACAATAGCGGCGGCTATGGCTTCAGCCTCGGCGATGGTGGCGCGGGCCGGATCCGCTTTTTCAAGCGGGGCGGCGGCACCAGCTGGCTCGATACTTCGCCCGTCATACAGAATAATCTATGGTATTTCGTCGTCGCGGTTGCCGATATCGCCAACAGCCGCATCTACCTGTATGTCTACGATGCGTCGGGCGCGCTGCTTGAAACCGTCAACACGGCATTCGCGGGATGGGGCACCGACGCGGGCCGTGCCTCGATTGGCGGCGAGACCAATGCTTCAGCCGAAAGTGCGTTCAAGTTCTTCGGCAACATCGACGAAGTCAAGGTATATGGGGGTGCCGTGCCGCAGAGTACGCTCGATATCCTCGCACGCGAAACGCACCTGTGCCCGGTCGAAGGCGCGGTGCTGGGCGGCTTCAATGTGTTCGAGTCGAGCACGCCGGCGGGTTATGTCGCCGGCTACATCAAGACCAAGGTCGCCGGCAGGCGCTTCGACTTGAGCACCGGCAATCTGGCGATTGTTGCGTTGACCCCGGCTGACGCGATCGACACCGCCTTTACCGGCACGGTCAGGGTCGAACTGCTCGATGCGAGCGCCGGCGGCGCGCTCGACCCCGATGGCTGCAACGCTGCGTGGCCACTGGTTGCGACGCTTGCGAACCAGACGTTTGGCGTCGGCAGCAACGGCCGCATCAACATGAACCCGATTCCGCAGGTCAACAATGCGGCCTATCCGAATCTCAAAGTGCGCGTCAGCTTCCCGACCATCGCGCCTATCAGGATTGGATGCTCGAACGACAGTTTCGCACTGCGGCCGGATAACCTGGTGCTCAACAACGCGACGCACGTTGACTGGCAGACGCCCGGCGCGGGCCCGGCGCTCAACAATACTTCGCCGGTAGGTGGCGAGGTACACAAGGCGGGGCGCGACTTCAGCCTGAGCGCGCGCGCGCGCGACGCGCTGGGCAACAATATCGCCAATTACTCCGGCAGCCCGGCCGGCGGCGTCAGCGCGCTGCTGCTGCCGAGCGGATGCGGCGCGTGCGTGCCGGGCACGGTCACGGTTGGGGGGTGGAGCGGCACCGGTCTCATTTCGTCTAATAGTGCGAATTACAGCGAAGCCGGCGCGATCGCGATGCATATCGAGGACCGCAGCTTCGCCAATGTCGACAGCGCAGACTCGAGCGCCGGGGAGCGCTACGTCGACTCCAACGTCGTCAGCGTCGGGCGCTTCGTGCCCGATCATTTCGACGTTGCGCAACTGGTTTCACCGTTGTTCAGGACGTTCAACGCGACCGATGCGCAATGCAGCGCCGGCGCCGCGCCACGCCGCACTTTTACCTATATCGGCC
Organism: Betaproteobacteria bacterium; assembly: GCA_016202615.1. GTDB lineage: Bacteria > Pseudomonadota > Gammaproteobacteria > Burkholderiales > SG8-41 > PALSA-1004. Next base: position 13,328 of record JACQOI010000116.1, on the reverse strand, counting down.
AGGCGTTTGGGTATGCGACAACGCCGCAGGCGACGATCATCGCGCGCAATTTTGCCAACGCAACGACCGCCAACTATCGCGGCGCGTTGTGGAAGATCGGCGGCGTGGGGGCGGCAGGCAAGGACTGCACGACGACGCCTGACACCTGCGTCTACACCACGACCTTCGGCGCCACCGGCGGCGCCGTGGCCGAGACTTACACCTATACACTCGATACCGGCGCCACACCGGGCTGGGACAACGGCGCGACCCAAACCCTGCCCGCGGCAGCGACGGTCACTTCGAACAGCGACGGTACCGGCACTATCTCGTACGCCGGCAGCGATCTGATTGCGTTCCTGCGCGGTACCGCGGCGCCGCAGGCGGAGTTCGTGGCCACCATCAATAATTCGATCAGCGCGATCGACAACGCCGAGGGGGCCGGGCAGATCATCACCACTACCAATCCAGCCGCGTTCAATGGCATCCTGTTCGATGCACCGTATGTTCCGCTAGCGCAACCCAACAAGTTCTTTTACGGCAGGCTGCGGCTGGAAAACATGAATGGTTCCCAGTTGGTGTCGATGCCGATCCCGCTCAAAGCGCAGCGCTGGAACGGTACGGCGTTCATTACCAACGATCTGGATAATTGCACCACCATCAATCTCAATAACATCGCGCTGGGTAATTATCAGCGTAATCTTGGCGCGGGCGAGACCGCGCCTGCGGTTGGGGGCGCGTTCAGCGCCGGCGTCGGCACATTGCGGCTATCGGCGCCGGGTGTTGCGAACGATGGCAGTGTCGATGTGTCGGTCAACCTGACCGGGGGTGCGGCGGGCGCATCGTGCACTCCCGGCATGCCGCCGAGCACGGGGTCCAACCTGACCTATTTGCAAGGCTTGTGGTGCACGCCGCCCGGAACTTACGTCAGCGATCCGACGGCCCGCGCGACGTTCGGGGTTTACAAGAACGCCAACCAGTTTATCTACCAGCGGGAGAATTTCTGATCCGCTTTGGCAGAAAAAATCGGAATAAAGATTGACAACGGGAGCGCCTTAATTTAGCTTCAACTAGTTTGTTTGGGGAAGCGATAAATGGGCATGTGGTTCAAGGGGAAAAAGCAGCCCGGTTGGCTCGCACTCGGGCTGCATGCGGATCATATCGATGTGGCCCACATCAAGCGCGCAGCCAATGGCCGGCCGGAAATCGCGCTGTGTGATTCCTATCGCAAGGAAGGGTCGGACGCCGTCACGCTGGCCCGCCTGCGCAAGGAGTTCAAGCTCGAGCAGTTCCATTGCACGACGCTGCTCAATGCCGAAGACTACCAGATGCACCAGGTCGACGCGCCCAATGTACCGGTCGCTGAAATGAAGACCGCGGTGCGCTGGCGCCTCAAGGACATCATCGATTATCCGCTGGAATCCGCCACGGTTGACGTGCTCGACATCCCGGTCGACCGTAACGCGCCGACGCGCAATCATCAGGTATACGCGGTCACGGCGCGCAACAGCGTGATCGAAAGCTGCATCAAGCCGTTCAATCAGGCGCAGGTGCCGCTCGAGGCGATCGACATCCCGGATCTCGCGCAACGTAACGTGGCGGCGTTGTTCGAGTCCGGCAGCCGCGGCATGGCGATGCTCGCGTTCTACGAGAACGAAGGCATCCTGACGTTTACCGGCGGCGGCGAGTTGTATCTGGCGCGCCGCATCGAGGTTTCACGCGCGCAGTTGGCGGAGGCCGATGCCGAGCGCCGCGACCAGCATTTCGAACGCATCGCGCTGGAACTGCAGCGCTCGCTCGACAATTTCGACCGCAACTACAACTACGTGCCGATCGCCAAGCTGCTGCTGGCGCCGCTGCCGCAGGAGATCGGGCTGCAACAATACCTCGCGCCGAATATCTCGGTTCCGGTAGAGACCATCGACCTCGGAGCGGTGATGGATTTTCCGGGCGTGCCGGAGCTCAAGCATCCCGAGCGTCAGGCGCAATGCCTGCAGACGATCGGCGCGGCATTACGCGGCGAAGAGGCGCCGGCATGAGTCAGCAGATCAACCTGTTCAACCCGATTTTCCGCAAGCATGGGTTTTCGTCCACCTCGGCAAACTCGATGCTGTACGGACTCGGGATCGTCATCGCGATCGCCATGTCGTATGGCGTCTATCAGGATTACCGCACGCGCGAACTGGCGCGCCAGGCGCAAGAGGTCGCGCGCCAGCACGGCGAGGCGACCGCGCGCCGCGAGAAGCTGGTGGCGCAGCAAGCCGGGCAAAAACCCAATGCCGCGCTCGAGATCGAACTCAACCAGCTCGAGTGGCGGCTCAGAGGGCGCCAGGATATTGTCGATGCGCTCAATAGCGGCGCTGTCGGCATCACCGGCGGCTTCTCGGATTATATGCGCGCTTTTTCACGCCAGACCGTCAACGGCCTGTGGCTGACTGGATTCGACATCGCTTCTTCGGGCAACGAGCTCGCGATTCAGGGCCGCACGTTAAGCGCCGATCTGGTTCCCAGTTACCTCAAGCGCCTCAATCAGGAGCCGGCCTTGCAGGGGCGCCAGTTTGCGGCGTTACGCATCAGTCAGCCCAAGGCCGATCCGGCTGTCGCGGCGCAGCGCGAGCAGGCGGCAAAAGACGAGAAAAAAGCAGATGCCCAAAAAGCGGGTGCCGCGCCCAAGGACGCACTGCCCGCGCTGCCGCGGTATCTGGAGTTCAGCATTTCCACCAGCGGGCCGCTTGAAACGGGCCAGAAAATATCGCCCCCAACGCCGGCCCCGCTTGCGGCATCCGCGCTGTCGCAGGCGAAGAGCACTCCTGATACGGCCGACGTGCTCGGCGCTGCGGTGAGCGCGAGCGGCGGCAGGACGGAGACGGCGAAATGAAGGCGATGTGGAAGAAATACGCCGATAAATTCGATGCGATGAGTGTGCGCGAGCGTCTGATGGTATTTGGCGCCGCGGTAATCGTCGCGATATATCTGGTATTCGCGCTTTTCATCGAGCCGGCGCAGAAACGCGAGAAGTTGCTGGCCGGGCAGATGCAGCAACAGCAAGCCGATTTGAAAACGCTGCGGCAGCAGATCCAGATGCTCGAGCAGCGTCTTGCCGACCCGGATGCCGCGGCCCGAACCCGCCGTGACGGGCTCAAACGCCAGATCGCGGAGATCGACGAAAGCCTGAAGGGCGTGCAGAAAAGCCTGGTGCCGGCGCAACGCATGAACGCGTTGCTGCATGATATGCTGGCGCGTAATCCGCGCCTGCGGCTCATCGGGATGCGCAGTTTGCCGCTTTCCACGCTGGTCGAGAGGCGCGATAAGACCCCTGACGCCGGCGGCGCTGCGGCCGCCGACCGGCAGATGCTCAGCGAGGGCAACGTCTTCAAACATGGCGTCGAGGTCACGCTCTCCGGCAGCTACGCCGATCTGCACGATTACCTGGCGCGGCTCGAGAGACTGCCTTGGCGCATGTTCTGGTCGCGCGCGACGCTCAACGCCGCTGATTATCCGCGCATCACCTTGGCGGTGACGATTTATACTTTAAGCTTGGACAAGGCATGGCTAGAAGTATGAAAAAGTTGCAAGTTTCAGGTTTCGGGTTTCAGGTTCGCCGAGTGGCGCAGCCGGCATTTAACTTGAAACTTGAAACTCGAAACTTGAAACTGGCTGCTGCCGCGCTTGCTGCGACGGCCATGCTGACGGCTTGGCCGCTCAGCGGCGATGCCCAGGTATTGAACGATCCCACGCGCCCGCCCGCCATATTCTTCTCGGGCGCGACCGGAGAAGCGGGTGCGGTAGCAGCCCCGTTACTGCAAAGTGTAATGATTTCGCCCACCGAGCGTTCGGCGATCATCGGTGGTGAACGCGTGAAACAGGGCGGGAAATACGGTGACGCACGGGTCATCAGGATTACCGAAAGCGAGGTTGTATTGCGCTCGGCCAGCGGCACCGAAACGCTGCGCATGTATCCGGATATCGAAATGAAACTGGTCAAGCCGGCACCCGCTGCCAGGCCGAAGCCGGCGCGTAAGCCGGCGGTAAAATCAAAAAAGACCCGAGGAAAGCCGCAATGAGAAACCTAACTCTGATGGTTTTGGTTGCGCTGGCGCTGACCGCATGCGAGTCGCAAAAGATCAAGAGTGACGCGACTGAGGCACGGATCGAGTCCGAACTCGCGCGGGCCGCACAGGGGCGCATCAAGCCGGCGCAACCGGAGGCGGTGAGCCAGGCACTGTTGCCGCCGTTGACGGTGGAGATGCCTAAAGCCGCGGCCAAGCCGCTGGAGCCGCGTTTCGATCTCGTCGTCAACTCTGCGCCCGCCAACCAGGTGTTCATGGCGCTGGTTTCGGGCACGCGTTACAGCATGCTGGTGCACCCCGATATCAAGGAAACCCTCTCGGTCAATCTCAAGGACGTGACTCTGACTGAAGCGCTGGAGGCGATCCGCGAGCTCTACGGCTACGAATACAAGGTTCAGGGCACGCGCATTTACATCCAGCCGGTGACCATCCAGACGCGCCTGTTTCAGGTGAATTACCTGGCCGGCCGCCGTGTCGGCCGCGCCGACGTACGCGTATCCTCCGGCTCGATCCAGCCGCCGTCGAGCGCCACTGGTGCACCGGCAACAGCGGGGGCGGCTGGCGGCACACCGACGTCCGCTCCCGGTACCACCACCGGACAGTCGGCAGAAAGCAGCCGCGTTACGACGACTTCCGACAACGACTTCTGGACTGATATTGGTGATGCGGTCCGCGCCATCATCGGAGCCGACGGTGGCCGCAGCGTGGTGGTCAATGCGCAGGCGGGGGTGATCCTGGTGCGCGCGCTGCCGACCGAGCTGCGCTCGGTCGAGCAATACCTGAAAGCAATGTCGGTCGTGGTCGAGCGCCAGGTCATGCTGGAAGCAAAAATCATCGAAGTCGCATTGAGCGATCAGTTTTCGACCGGAATCAACTGGGCTGCGTTCAGGGCTGGCGGCAGCCGCTTTAGCGGCGGTGTGATTACGCCGGGCGCTACGCTGCGCACCGACGGCAGCCTGCAGTCGTTTACCGCGCGCGGGCCCGATGGCTCGCTGCTGCAGGGATCGACCATCACTATCGATCCCGCGGCTTCCAGCCAGATCACGCCCGATCCGATCACGGGCGTCGCTGGCTCGGTTGGTTCGATCGCCAGCATGCTGCAAAGCGGCGCCAATGTGCCGGCATCGGTCTTCGGCCTCGCGTTCCAGACCAGCAGCTTTGCCGCGCTGCTGTCGTTCCTCGAATCGCAGGGCACGGTACACGTGCTGTCGAGCCCGCGTATCGCAACGCTCAACAACCAGAAAGCCGTGATCAAGGTCGGCACCGACGAATTTTTTGTCACCAATGTTTCGACCACTACATCGTCGAGCGGCACGACCACTACTGTGTCGCCGACCATTACGGTGCAGCCGTTTTTCTCCGGCATTGCGCTCGACGTGACGCCACAGATTTCCGACGATGATCAAATCACGTTGCATATCCACCCGTCGGTGAGCCTGGTCACGGACAAGACGAAGACGCTCAATCTCGGCACGCTCGGCACCATTACGCTGCCGCTCGCGTCAAGCAGTATCAACGAAAGCGACACCATCGTGCGCGTGCAGGACGGCACCATTGCCGCGATCGGCGGGTTGATGAAGCAATCGCAGGGCAACAGCCGGTCGGGCTTGCCGGGCAGCCTGGATTCGCCGATATTCGGCAACATCTTTGGCAGCCGCAGCCAGCAGCTCAGCAAGAGCGAGCTGGTGATCCTGCTCAAGACCACCATCATCAAAGGCGACGCTGCCTGGCAGCAGCAGGCGCAGGAACTCAACGAGCGCATGCAGAACCTGCGGCGTCCGGCGCCGCCGACCGACACCCCGGCCCCGGCTGAAGGCAAGAAATGACCGGAAGCTTCAAGTTTTGAGTTGCAAGTTGCGAGTTAGCGCAACGCAGCTTCATTGCGGACCAGGGTTTTCAACCTAAAACTCGAAACTCGAAACTAAAAATGTATCAATCCCATTTCGGATTGCAGGAACTGCCGTTCGGTATCACCCCGGACACCAGTTTCGCTTATGCCTGTGCGAGTCATCAGGAAGCGCTCAACACGCTGCTGGTCGCGGTCAAGAATGGCGAGGGGTTCATCAAGATTACGGGCGAGGTTGGCACCGGCAAGACCCTGCTGTGCCGCAGATTCCTGGCGATGCTCGACGAATCGTATGCGTCCGCTTACATCCCGAACCCGTATCTCGAACCACGCACGCTGCTGCTGGCGCTCGCCGAAGAACTCAACGTGCATCTCGCCAAGGAAGACGACCAGCACCATTTGATCAAGGGCCTGACGCAGGCGCTGCTCAGTTTCGCGGGCCAGGGCAAGTCGGTGGTGCTGTGCCTCGATGAAGCGCAGGCGATGCCGATCGAAAGCCTGGAGGCATTGCGCCTGTTGACCAATCTCGAGACCGAGAAACGAAAGCTGCTGCAGGTGGTGCTGTTCGGCCAGCCCGAACTCGACGACAAGCTCGCGCAGGAGTCGGTGCGCCAATTGCGCCAGCGCATCACCTTCCAGTACCGACTCGGCGAGCTCGGGCGGGACGAGCTCGACTATTACCTCGCGCACCGGCTGCGCGTCGCCGGCTATCGCGGCAACCGACTGTTTACCAAGGCGGCGGTGCGTGCACTGCACCGGTCGAGCGGCGGCATTCCGCGGCTGGTGAACGTGGTGGCGCACAAGGCGATGCTGCTCGCTTACGGCGAGGGCGTGCCGCAAGTGGCGCCGCACCAGGTGCGTGCTGCCGCGAGCGACACACCGGCAGCGAAACAGAAAAGCTGGTGGTGGTTCGGCTTTGCAATGCTGCTGGCCTCCGCCGGCGGCATCGGTTGGATGATGTTGAAGTAACCGCGGCCGGGACCCGGGTATGAGCCTTATCAACCAGATGCTGCAGGATCTCGAGAAACGCCGCGCGTCAAGCGCCGAGCGCGGCGCGCTGCCCGACCAGGTGCGCGTGCTGCCGCGCACGGAGAAATCCCACGCGTCGTGGTGGCTGCTCGGCATCGCTGCCGCGGTGGCGTTGATCGCGGTTCTCGCATGGCAATTCAATAATCAGCACGCGCCTGTGCCGCCGGCGCCGGTGGCGCAAGTTGCGCCGTCCGCGTCGGCACCAGCGGACATGTTGCCGCCGGCGGGTCCAGCGTCACGCCTCGCGCTCGATCTGGAGAAAGTGCCGGCGACGGATATCGAGCAACCTGCCGCGCAACCCAGCTCCGGGCCGAAAGCCGCGCTGGCTAAGAAAGTACCGGCGCTGCAGCCAAAGCCGGCGACGGCGGCCGATAAAGCGCCGAAAACGCGGTTTGCTGCGCAAGCGGTTGCGAAAACGGAGCCGCCGGCCAAACCACCGGTGGCTACTGCGGCGGTTATCGCTGCTGAACCTGCAGCGCCGCTCAAATCGGCAGCTGCGCCTAAAGCAGAACCCGTAAAAACTGCGCCGACAGTCGTCGAGAAGACGAAATTGACGCCACCCGCACCGCTTGCGGCTGCTGCCGCGACCGCTGCAACCGCGAGCGCGAAATCGGCCGCGCCCGCCGCCAAGCCGCTCGACGGCGTTCCCGAAGACAAGGTGCAGACGGCACTTGCGAGTCCGCAAATCGACAAGCGTTCGCAGGAGCTGACCCCGCAGCAGCTCGCGGAAAACGAATACCGCAATGCGGCGAACCTGCTTGGTCAAGGCCGGCTCGCGGAAGCACAGGAAGGATTCAGGCTTGCGCTTCAGCACTATCCGGCGCACACCGGCGCGCGCCAGGGATTGTTCGGCGTGTTGCTGGATGCGAAGAAGAACGCCGAAGCGGAACAGGTGCTGCAGGAGGGCCTCAGACTCAACCCGAATCAACCAGCACTTGCGATGGTGTTGGCGAGTCTGCAATTCGAGCGCGGGGATGCCGAGAGCGCGATCGAAACGCTGCAAAAAACCGCGCCGGCGGCACAAGGCAGTCCCGACTATCTCGCGCGCCTCGCCGCGCTGCTGCAACGCCAGTCGCGCCACCCGGAGGCGGTCGACCACTACCAGGCGGCGTTGCGATTGGCGCCGGGTTCAGGCGTGTGGTGGATGGGGCTGGGTATTTCGCTGCAGGCCATGAGTCGCAACAGCGATGCACAGGACGCATTCCGCCGCGCCAAGGCGACCAACACGCTCAACCCCGAGCTGCAGGCATTCGTCGATCAGCGGTTGAAGCAGTTGCAGTAGAGCAGCGGTAAGCGTTCAGCTATCAGCGGTCAGCCGTCAGCTTAAACCGGCGGCGTAGCCGCCCCTAATCTCTGCTGAATGCTGATTGCTGATTGCTGACCGCTTAACGCGGCAGCGTCCTCGCCACCATCCAGCCCTGAATCTCGACCGCACCCGCCTTGCGCAGGTTACGTGCGATCTCATTGAGCGTGGCACCGGTCGTCATTACGTCGTCGATGACCGCAACACGCATCCCGCGCAGGTCGGCGTCGCACACGAAAGCGCCGCGGATATTCTTTGCCCGCTCGTTCCACGGCAACAGTGCCTGCGGCGTGCTGTCGCGTACCCGCCGGCACGCCGTTGCCGCGAGCGGGATTGCGGTCAGCCGGCTGACCACGCGCGCGATTTCGAGCGCCTGGTTGAATCCGCGGCTGCGCAGCCGCTGGGGCGCGAGCGGCATCGGAATAATGAGATCGACGGCGCCATTGACTTGCGCGGCAAGCGCGTGCGCCAGCAACCACGCGAGCGCCAGGTTGCCCGCGTATTTGTAATGGTGGATCAGCGGCGCAAGCGGCCAGGCATAGGCAAACGCCGCGCTTACGCCGTCGAAGCGCGGTTGATGGGCGAGGCACGCGCCACACACACGCCCGTCGTGGGTCGGCAGCGCGCACTGCGGACAACGCGCCGTTGTGAGCCACGGTAGACGCGCGTAGCAGTCGGCGCACAACGGCTGCGACACCGCCGGTGCGGCGCACAACAAACACTGCTGTGGCAGCATGGTCTGCGTAATTGTTGCGCAACTGTTCAAAAACAAAGTGCGCCAATTTGACAACCGGCAGACGATCGCTGATGATACCAAACTCATGATCTAACGGCAGTTTTTCACATTTACCCGCAGGCTTATTACCATGGACTCCATTACTGACAACGCAGCAGTCGCATCCGCCGCCGACATCACGCGCCGCGCGCGCTGGAGCGTCGATCAGGTCACGGCATTGCTCGAGCTGCCATTCAACGACCTGATTCACCGCGCGCACAGCGTGCATCGCGAGCATTTCGATCCCAATGCAGTTCAGTTATCGACATTGTTATCGATCAAGACCGGCGGTTGTCCCGAGGATTGCGGCTACTGTCCGCAGGCGGTGCGCCACCACACCAATGTTGATAACGAGGACATGCTCGCCGTCGATGCCGTGGTAGCGGCGGCGCGCGCTGCCAAAGACCAGGGCGCAACGCGCTTTTGCATGGGTGCCGCGTGGCGCGGCCCGAAAGAGCGCGATCTCGAGCGCGTGATCGAGATGGTGAAAGCGGTGCGCGCGCTCGGGCTTGAAACCTGTGCCACGCTCGGCATGCTGAAGCCGGGCCAGGCCGAGCGGCTGAAGGCGGCCGGCCTCGATTACTACAATCACAACCTCGATACCGCGCCCGAATTCTATGGCGAGATCATTTCAACGCACACCCAGGAGGACCGCCTCGGCACGCTCGCCAAGGTGCGCGACGCCGGCATCCACGTTTGCTGCGGCGGTATCGTCGGCATGGGCGAGACGCGCCGCACGCGCGCAGCACTCATCGCGCAGCTCGCCAATCTCGATCCTTATCCCGAGAGTGTGCCGATCAATAACCTGGTGCAGGTCGAGGGCACGCCGCTGCACGGCGCCGCGCAACTCGACCTGTTCGAATTCGTGCGCACCATCGCGTGCGCCCGCATCACCATGCCGAAAGCGATGGTGCGGCTGTCCGCCGGCCGCCAGGAAATGCCCGAGGGCATCCAGGCGCTGTGTTTCTTCGCCGGCGCCAACTCCATTTTCTACGGCGACAAGCTGCTCACTACGGGCAATCCCGAGGTCCAGCGCGACCGCGCGCTGTTCAAAAAGCTCGGCCTGCGGCCGATGCCGCGCGAACAGCGCGAATTTTGAGTGTTGAATGCTAAGTGTTGAATTGAGTCTGCAATGCGAACCAACGCGGTCCTAATCAAGAGTTTCAATTTTGCCCTTCGCATCATCAAGCTATCAAGAAAGCTCCAGCAGCAACGGGAATTCGTCATCTCCAACCAGCTCTTGAGAGCGGGAACAAGCGTGGGTGCACAGGTAGAGGAAGCTCAGGCAGGTCAAAGCAGAAGGGATTTCATCGCCAAAATATCCATCGCTTCGAAAGAGGCGCGGGAAGCCAGATACTGGCTTCGGCTGCTTAAGGAATCCGGGATTGCCGAAGTAGACACTGACGAAGAGCTTGAAGATGTCGAGGAGTTAATTCGGATTCTCACTGCGATCGTTAAAACAGCCAGCCGTACGCAGTGAAAAACTCAACATTCAACATTCAACATTCAACATTCGCCGCAGAGCTGCACGCCGAACTCGCCGCGCTCGATGAGCGTGGTCTGCGCCGTCGCCGTCACATCCTTGAAAGCCCGCAGGGCGCGCACGTCGTGGTCGATGGCCGCGAAGTCGTGGCGTTTTGCAGCAATGACTACCTGGGACTCGCCGCGGATCCGCGGCTCGCGGCGGCGGCACGCGAGGGCGCGGAACGTTACGGTGTTGGCGCGGGCGCTTCGCACCTGATCCTCGGCCACGCCACGGCGCACCACGCGCTCGAGGCGGCGCTCGCGCGATTCGTGAACCTGCCGCGTGCGCTGCTGTTCTCGACCGGCTACATGGCGAACCTCGGCATCGTGACCGCGCTCGCCGCGCGCGGCGATGCGGTGTTCGCCGACAAGCTCAATCACGCGTCGCTCAACGACGCGGTGCTGTTGTCGCGCGCCGATTTCAAGCGCTACCCGCACCGCGATCTCGCCGCACTCGAAAAGCTGCTCGCAGCGAGCAAGGTTCGCCGCAGGCTGGTGGTGACCGACGCCGTGTTCAGCATGGACGGTGATATCGCGCCGGTGCCTGATCTCCTGCGGTTGTGCGAGCGCTACGATGCATGGCTCGTGCTCGACGACGCGCACGGCTTCGGCGTGCTGGGCGCGACCGGCGGCGGCGTGCTGCAGCATTTCGGCGTTGCGTCCGGGCGCATCGTCTACATGGCCACGCTCGGCAAGGCGGCCGGCGTGTTCGGTGCGTTTGTCGCGGGAGAAAACGACCTGATCGAAATCCTGGTGCAGCGCGCGCGGCCTTATATCTACACCACGGCGATGCCGCCGCTGCTCGCGAATGCGTTGCTCGCGAGCCTCGAGATCATCGCGGCCGAGAGCTGGCGGCGCGAGCGGCTCACGCGGCTGATCCATCAGCTCAAGCAGGGTATGGCCGGTCTGCGCTGGCGGCTGATGCCGTCCGACACCGCGATCCAGCCGCTTAGGATCGGCGCCAACGATGAGGCATTGAGGGTTTCAGCGGCGCTCGCCGCGCGCGGCGTGCTGGTGCCGGCGATCCGACCGCCGACCGTGCCGCGCGGCAGCGCGCGGCTGCGCATTTCGCTGTCGGCCGCGCACAGCGAGCAGGACGTTGCGCAACTCGTCGGGGCCTTGCGTGTAGTCGAAAAAGAATCTTGAATGCCATCCATTTTCCTTGAATTACTGAGCATTACATAATTGAATGACGGAACAGGATACCCGTGGATTGTTAGAAGGTAGGGTGCGCTTGCGCACCAATCCAACGTTCCGGATGGTGCGCAAGCGCACCCTACGTATCCGCGCCATTGTCAGCTATTTACGTAATTCTCAATAGGATATCAAGTGGCGTCATACGCATTCCTGGCGGTAAGGCTTTAATGGCTTTGAATGTGGAAGTGAGCGGCGGCGGACCCGATCTCGTGCTGCTGCACGGCTGGGGCATGAACGCGGCGGTGTGGGACGAGATGGCAACGCATTTGGTACGGTATTTTCGGGTGCATCGCGTCGATTTGCCGGGCCACGGCGCAAGCTCGGCATGTGCGCCGTATACGCTGGATGCGCTGGCTGACGTGCCTGCAGCTGCGTTGCCGCGGCGAGTGACTGTCTGCGGCTGGTCGCTCGGCGGGCAGGTGGCTCTCAATTGGGCGCGGCGCATACCGGATCAGGTTGATCGACTGGTACTGATCGCGACCACGCCGCGCTTCGTGCGCGGCACGGGCTGGGAATACGGCATCGATCCCGCCGTGCTCGACGGCTTCGCATATGGTCTGACGCGTGACTACCGCGGCACGTTGCAGCGTTTTCTCGTGCTGCAGTCGCAGGGCGATGCTGACGCGCGTACGGTATTGCGCCGGCTGCGCGGGCAAGTCCTCATGCGCGGCGAACCCGATATCGCAGCGCTTGAAGCGGGTCTGCGGATACTGAAAGAGACTGACTTGCGAGATAAACTGTCACAGATTTCGCAACCAGCACTGATTCTGCACGGCGCGCACGACACCGTTGCGCCGCTCGCGGCGGGCCAATACCTGCAGCGCGCGTTGCCGCGCGCCACGCTCGAGGTGTTTGCCGGCGCGGCGCACGCGCCGTTCGTCGCGCAACCGCAGCGCGTGGCGCAGCGCATTACGGAGTTTTGCGGTGAGCAATGACCTCGCGTTGGACAAGCGCCTGCTGCGGCGCTCGTTCGAAAAAGCGGCCGCCGGCTACGACGCCGCGGCGGTGCTGCAGCACGAGGTGTGCCGGCGCATGCTGTCGCGGCTCGATTACATCAAGCACCGGCCGGCGGCGATACTCGATGCCGGCAGCGGCACCGGCAACGTCGTTGCGGCGCTCCGCGCGCGCTACCCGCAAGCCAGGTTATATGCGCTCGACATCGCGCTGGCGATGGTGCGGCGCGCACGCGGCCGCACGCCGTGGTGGCAGCGCCTGCTCGGGCGCGGCGTGTTGCCGGTATGCGGCGACATCGAGCAACTGCCGTTGCGCGACGCCGCGGTCGGCATGGTGTGGTCTAATCTCGCGTTGCAGTGGATGAACGACTCGCAGCGCGCATTCGCCGAGTGCAGGCGCGTGCTGGCTCCGGGCGGGCTGTTGATGTTCAGTACCTTCGGTCCCGATACGCTGAAAGAGCTGCGCGCGGCCTACCAGGGTATCGACCGCTATACTCACATCAACCGCTTCATCGACATGCACGACATCGGCGACATGCTGGTGCACGGCGGCTTCGCCGATCCGGTAATGGACATGGAATACATCACGCTGACCTACAGCGACGTGCTGGCGTTGATGCGCGACCTGAAGGCGATCGGCGCGCACAACGTG
>JACQOI010000115.1 GCA_016202615.1 Betaproteobacteria bacterium | reverse complement strand
GTGCAGCTGCGCGAGAAGCAGAAGCTGCGCCGTATTTACGGCCTGCTCGAGCGCCAGTTCCGCAACACCTATCACAGCGCCGAGCAGAAGAAGGGCATCACCGGCGAAACCCTGCTGCAGATGCTCGAGTCGCGGCTCGACAACATCGCATACAAGATGGGTTTCGGCGCCTCGCGCTCGGAAGCGCGCCAGATCGTGCGCCACAACGCGATCATGGTGAACGGCAAGCGCGTCAATATCCCCTCGTATCAGTTGCGTCCGGGCGATGTGGTGGAGGTCGCCGCCAAGGCCAAAGAGCATCTGCGCATCAAGGCAGCGGCCGAAGCCGCTTCCGGCCGCGGTTATCCGGAATGGCTCGAAGTCGACACTGCCGCGCTGAAAGGCACGTTCAAGACCATGCCGCAACGCACCGATCTGCCTTCCACCATCAATGAATCGCTGGTGGTCGAGCTTTACTCGAAGTAATTGCCATAGGATCAGGCCATGCAAAGCAGCACTTTTCTTAAGCCTCGTATTATCGACGTGCAGAACCTGTCGCCGTTCCACGCCAAAGTGACGATGGAGCCGTTCGAGCGCGGTTACGGCCATACGCTCGGCAACGCGCTGCGCCGCATTCTGCTGTCGTCGATGCCCGGCTTTGCCGCGACCGAAGTCAATATGAGCGGCGTTCTGCACGAATACTCGACCATCGACGGCGTGCAGGAAGACGTGGTCGACATTCTGTTGAATCTGAAGGGCATCGTGTTGAAGCTCCACAACCGCGAGGAAGTGACGCTCACGCTCAAGAAGCAGGGCGAGGGCGTGGTGACCGCGGGCGACATCGAGCCGATGCACGACGTCGAAATCGTCAATCCCGATCATGTGATCGCGCACCTGACCGCGGGCGGCCAGCTCGACATGCAGATCAAGGTCCAGCACGGGCGCGGCTATGTGCCGGCGGCGGTGCGCACGAGCCGCGGCGATCCGCTGCTGGAAGCCACCACCAGCCGCGCGGTAGGCAGCATCGTGCTCGACGCATCGTACAGCCCGGTGCGGCGCGTCAGCTATCAGGTCGACTCGGCGCGTGTCGAGCAGCGCACGGATCTCGACAAGCTGATCGTCGACATCGAAACCAACGGCGCGATCGAGCCCGAAGAGGCGATCCGTTACGCGGCGCGCATTCTGGTCGACCAGCTCGTGGTCTTTGCCGATCTCAAGGGCACGCCGGTGCAGGTCGAGCAACCCAAGGCCCAGCAGATCGACCCGATCCTGCTGCGTCCGGTCGACGACCTCGAGCTCACCGTGCGCTCGGCTAACTGCCTGAAGGCGGAAAACATATACTACATCGGCGACCTGATCCAGAGTACCGAGACCGAATTGCTGAAGACTCCCAACCTCGGCCGCAAATCGCTCAACGAGATCAAGGAAGTGCTCGCTTCGCGCGGGCTTACTCTCGGTATGCGACTCGAGAACTGGCCGCCGTTCGGTTTGGAAAAAGTACAGAAACAAGGATGAGGGATGAATTCGCGCGAACTTTGCCGTTACCTCATCCTTCCGCTCTCCGCCCTCATCCCTCAATGAGGAACTCACCATGCGTCACCGACTCGGCCTAAGAAAACTCAACCGTACCAGCAGCCATCGCCTGGCGATGCTGCGCAACATGACCGTGTCGCTGCTGCGGTACGAGGTGATCAAGACCACGCTGCCCAAGGCGAAAGAGCTGCGCCGCGTCGTCGAGCCGATCATCACCCTCGGCAAGACCGCGTCACTCGCCAACCGCCGGCTCGCATTCAATCGCCTGCGTGACCGCGATATGGTCACCAAGCTGTTCGGCGAAATCGGTCCGCGCTACGCCAAGCGCAACGGCGGCTTTCTGCGCATCCTGAAATTCGGTTTTCGGAAGGGGGACAACGCCCCGATGGCGTTGGTGGAGCTCATGGACCGTCCTGAGCCCGGAGAAAACAAAAAAGAAGAAACGCCTGCCAAGGCGGCATAATAAGAATTGCAACAAACTAAAGCCGGCCCCGTGCCGGTTTTTTTTGTCCAACCGCCCTTGGCGCCCTGGCGGTTTAGAATCCCGGAATGATCTTCCTGTTCACTGATTTCGGCGCCGCCGATCTGTACGTCGGCCAGGTCAAAGCGGTGCTGCACCAGCAGGCGCGCGACGTGCCGGTGATCGACCTGCTGCACGCAGCGCCGGCGTTCAACGTACGGGCAACCGCGCATCTGCTCGCAGCGCTCGCTCAACAAATCCCGCCGGGCAGCGTGATGCTGGTGGTGGTCGATCCCGGCGTCGGCGGCGCGCGCGACGCAGTCGCGCTCAATGCCGACGGAAACTGGTTTGTCGGACCCGACAACGGGCTGTTGTCGGTGCTGGCGAATCGCGCCAGGACGCGCAGTTACTGGCGCATCACGTGGCGCCCGGAGCAGCTGTCGGCGTCGTTCCATGGCCGCGATCTGTTCGCGCCAATCGTAGCAGCCATCGCGCGTGGTGAGTATCCCGACGGCAAAGCCGAAGCCATTGCCGGCCTCGGTGTCGATCTTGGCGCTACCGATCTGGACGAAATCATCTATATCGATCACTATGGCAACGCGTTCACCGGTCTACGCGCGCAGGTAGTGCCGCGCGACGCGCGCATCATCGCTCGCGGCGAGCGGCTAAAACATGCTCGAGTATATTCGGACGTGCCGACAGGTGAGGTATTTTGGTACGAAAACAGTCTCGGTCTGGTTGAGCTCGCCGGCAACGCCTGCAGCGCAGCGATGAAGCTTGGCTTGCAGATTGGGCAACGCGTGGCGGTCGAGACAGGTTGAGCGTTTGTTGAAAAGGAGGGTGCCCGCCTTGCCGACCGTGAGCGAAGCGGGTGTCAAGGGTTACGAAGTGGTCGGATGGTACGGCGTGCTGGCTCCCGCGCGGGTGCCCAAAGATATCGTGTCGTTGCTGAACGATACGATCTCGAAAATGTTGCAGGCGCAGGACGTGCGGGAACGCTTGCTGCGGGAAGGCGCCGAACCAGTGGGCATGAGCGTGGAAGAGTTCGGCAGCTTCCTCGTCTCCGACTTGGACAAGTGGGCGAAAATCGTCAAGGCGGCGGGCCTCCGACCGGATCAGTAGATCCCCGCCTTCGCCGCGGGTTCGCCGACCAAACGGCGAGTTCCGAATTCCCATCCAGCATCCAGCTCCGGCTCGGGTTTTAACCGCGCGCGTAAGCGTACGGTAAGCTTTTTGGCGTAAAATAAGAATTATCGGATCTTTCCCCGGTCGCGCGGGGCATGCCTCCGATATCACGTTATCAATCTCAGGGAGAGAATATGGCCACCACCGGAATCAATGGCGGTTTTACACGCATTATTTACGCGGCATTCCTCGCGATCGCAACGCTGGTCACGGCCGGCTGCGGCGACATCTATGAGCGCGCTGACTTTACCACCCTCGTAATGGGCAAATCGGATCGGGATGTCACGAAAAACGTCGGCAAGCCGGCCGCGGTCGACAGCAGCAACCCGGAGCGCGTGACCTGGACTTACAACTCCGTAACGTTCAATTTGGCCAACAATAACAGCAGGGATTCCAAAACGATAGTAGTGTTCAAGCGCGATGCCGGCGGCAAGCTCACAGCGGCCGAGGTGAAGTTCGAGTAGCGGATTTCAGGGACACGAAAAAAAACCGGGGCGATCCCGGTTTTTTTCGTTTGAAAATTCCGCCCCTAATCGCCCGCTCGCAGCATGTCCATCAGCCGGCGCGCCGATCCAAGTTCCTCCAGCCGCGACACGGCACCGATAACTTCCTCGACGTGGGAATCGGAAAGCCGCGTCCTCGCGTAGGTCCGGAACTTGTTCTCGATTTGAGCGCGCGAGAGCGGGTTTTCGGCGGATCCCCTGGGGTGGTCACAGCGGACCGCGATGGTCGAGCCATCGGCGGTTTCCGCTTCCACCAGCGCCTGCACGCCGGTCAACTGGGGATCGGTTTTCACTTCCACCTGTTCGGCTGCAAACCTCCGCAGCTTGGGGTCGTCGTAGCGCGCCGGCTCGAACTGGGCGAGCGACAACTCGCGATCGTGCAGGATCACCGCAGCGGCGTAGTGGGTGGAGAGCAGGGCCTCGAACTTCGCCTTGTAGCGGGGGAAAATTCCGTGCATGTCGACAGCGGTCTTGCTCATCGCGACGCGCAGCTTCCTGACCTTTTCGGCAGCGAGCTTGTGTTTTTCCACCAGCTCAAACATCGCGGTAATGAAGCCCTGGATGGTGGACGCGGAAGGCCACAGCCGCAGCGCGATCTGTTCCAGTTCCCAGCGCTTGCCGAGGCCGGCGGTGACGGCTTCGGGCTTGCCGCCGTTCGTGTAGGTGTTGTATAGCCCGCCATCCTTGGCGGTGAGGAACTCGCGCGTCGCCAGAAAATTCCGCTCGGCGAGCAGCGCCGCCATCAGCCCCGAGAGTGCGCCGCGGCACTGGTGGAACTTGACCGTCGGGGTTCCCCACGCGGCAAAGGTGCCGGCAGCCTGGCTGCCCGCCAAGCCAAAGGCTGCGGTCATGGTCTCGGTATCGAAACCGAGCAGCCGGCCGACGGCCGCAGCGGCGCCGAACGGACCGATGACGCCGGGTCCGTGCCAACCCCGTTTGCGAAACTCCGGGTAATCGAGCCCGAGCCCGATGCGGGTTGTCGTCTCGCAGCCGGCGGCTATCGCAACCAACAGGTCGCGGCCCGGCAACGCATCGCGCTCCGCAACGGCGAGCGCGGCCGGAACCACTTCCGGTGTGATGTGTGTCAGGGTGGAACGGTGGATGTCGCACATGGTGACGGCGGTGATCAGGTAGCCGTTCAGCATGGTGGCCCCGGCAAGCGAGAGACGATCGCCGCCGATGACGCTGCTTTCCCTCGATTGCGCCAGCGCGGATGCGAGCGCCGCAATCTGGTGGGTTTCCTCACCCTGGTGTCCGGCCACCGCGCACGCGAGAGTGTCAAGCAACACGTCCTTGCAGTAATCCCTGACGCGCTCGGGGATGTCGCCGTATTTCAGCGTGGCCGCGAATTCGGCCAGTACTTTTGTCGCGTCACCCGCCATCGACGTTTCCTTGGATGATCTCGTTCTCGGTCTTGAAATAGTGTACGGGGGCAATAATAACTCATTAAAACGGGAGCAAGGCCGCCCCGTTTAAATTTGATGGCAAGCAGGGACGCTGGCGATGCCGGTGTATCTCAATTCCACTCAGGTACATTTGATCATCGGACGGGCGGCCAGATTCGAGTTCCTATGGTGGGCGATCCCGGCGTGTGAACCGTGTTACCGGTAATACGCGAGCTCCAGTGCGTGGTATCCAGCGAGAGAGACTCATGTGGCTCCTCAAAATGTTTCAATCGCATTTCAAGCGATTCAAACTCGTAGAGCACCCCATGTTTTGCCCAACCTGCGACACCGACGAGCTTGCGCGCGGCTATGCTGCCCGGCATCTGAGCCATGTAAGGCAAGCGGAATTGCGCGTACCAGCGGGCGAGCTCAAATTCCTGCTCCACGGTGCGCATACGGAAGGTGCCCATTTGAATGGCGGGCCCGGGAACGGATCCAGGTCCCTCTTTCGAAGCAGCCGGACCGTTGACACGAGCTTCCTCCGTAAAGATCACTTCGCGCAGACCTGGGCGGAGCGATATCGTTTTCTGAAATTCCCCCGGCAGAGCTATTTCCTTGATCGAAGGCTTGAAGAACGTGTGCGCCGAAGGCGCACCAACCAGCAGCAGATACTGACTTCCACTACCGATATCTTCGTCGGTGCGCCCGACCACGGTTTCTTCGACTCGTTTCATCTTGGCGCCGCCGTCCTCATGCCGGTAGTGCGCCACCCACGCGTAGCCCGGTATCTGGCGCAGGAAGGGCAAATAAGTGCCGTGCGCCCACTTCAGATAGCGCTCTCGCGCAGGTTCAGCGAGGTCATACCACGTTGCCTAAACACCCTGGTCCATTCTCAATTTCTCCTTATGGGTCCTAATTAGTAAAGAACCCCGCCGCCAGCGGCGGGGCTTTTTAAAACAACTTCAACTGCTCATCCGGTCGCTCATGATGACGCCGAATATACTGCCGAATCACCGCAGCAGTTACTTTGTTTCCCACGCCGTATCATAGGCCGCATGGCCTGTTCGTTTCCATACCATTTGTCCATTCTAACCATCTCTTCATCTTGGGGTGGGCATCGAGCCCACCCCAAGATGGCTCATCCGTCCCCACCGCAAGCGGTGGGGCATTGTGAGCAATTTTTGTAAATCATATCTTTAGAGGGGTAATTCCACGCAGAGGAATTGTGAAACCCATGGCCGCTGTATGCATGAGCATGATCAGATATCATGACAAGAAGCCGGTGCGCGACGGTGTTGCACAGCAAAAGAAGGCCGCAACATCACCCGACAGTCATAAAGGAGGGGAAACTTGATCGAGACACGCCAGGCAGAAAGGCACGGGCCGTTGTACGGCGTGCGGATTCTGGACATGACCACGGTGCTGATGGGTCCGTACGCAACGCTGATTCTTGCGGACCTCGGTGCCGACATCATCAAGATCGAGTCTCCAGAGGGAGACGTTTCCCGCCAGAGCACTCCTGCGCGCTCGCCTAAAATGGGCCACGCTTTCCTGAACTGCAACCGTAACAAGCGCTCCGTGGTGCTGGATTTGAAGCACCCGGGAGGCCGATCAGCGCTGCTGAAACTCGCAGAGCGTGCGGATGCGCTCATATATAGCGTAAGGCCTCAGGCGATGACGCGTCTGAAACTTGGCTACGACGACTTTAAAGCCGTCAACCCGCAAATTATCTATATCGGCGCGGTAGGCTTCAGCCAGCGTGGCCGTTACAGCGGGCGGCCCGCATACGACGATGTGATCCAGGGCATGGCGGGTGTGCCCTGGATGGCAGCACGAGCAAGCGGTCAAGCGCCACGCTACGCTCCCAACGCCTATGCTGATCGGGTCTCCTCACTGCATGTTGCGCTCGCTGTGGTCGGGGCGCTCTATCACCGCAAGTGCACCGGCCACGGGCAGTCCGTGGAAGTGCCGATGTTCGAGAATCTGGTGCATTTGCTGTTGGGCGAGCACCTGGAAGGGGAGACGTTCATTCCCGCACGTGGGCCCATGGGCCACCCGCGAGCGCTGTCGCCCGAGCGGCGCCCTTATCGCACCAAGGACGGATTTCTCTGCACGCTTGTCTATAATGACAAGCAATGGCGCGCGTTTTTCAAGATGATCGGGCAGCCGGAACGATTCGAAGACCCGCGATTCTCAAGTCAGGTGAACCGGATCAAGAACATCGATGCGGTCTATGGATTCCTCTCTGAGATCCTGCAGACCCGCACGACCGAGGAATGGACAAAACTTTTCATGGAGAACGATCTGCCGGTCGGGCCCATGAACTCCCTCGAGGACGTGCTCAATGACCCACATCTTGCGGATGTCGGCTACTTCACGCCGATCGTACATCCGACCGAAGGATCGCTGCGCGCCATGTATTACCCGACGGAATTTTCCGAGGCGCCGGTGACCAGCCGATATCCCGCCCCGCGGCTGGGACAGCACACGGTCGAACTGCTCGCGGAGGCCGGTTACGAGCAATCGCGCATCGATGAGTTGATCGTTGATGGTATAGTAACTTCGCCACCTTCCAAGTAACAAAGAAACGCACTCTACCAAAACAACCACATGGGACCTCTTGCCGGCATCAAAGTGATTGAGCTTGCGGGTATCGGGCCCGGCCCGATGTGCGCAATGCTGCTCGCCGACCTGGGTGCAACGGTGCTTCGCATTGATCGCGTGCAGCCGGTCGATCAGGGCAACTGGCGGCCATTAAAATATGATCTGCGACTGCGCGGCCGCAAATCAATCGCACTCGATCTCAAGAAGCTGGCGGCCGTCGACCTTGTACTAAAGCTCGTCAAGCGCGCTGATGCGTTGACTGAGGGCTTTCGTCCTGGCGTCACGGAGCGGCTAGGCCTTGGCCCGGAAGCGTGCCTCGCGCATAATCCCAAACTGGTCTACGGTCGCGTGACCGGCTGGGGCCAAACTGGTCCGCTGGCATCATCTGTGGGCCACGATATCAACTATATCGCGATCACCGGCGCGCTCAACGCCATCGGGCGCTATGGCCAACCTCCAACCCCGCCTCTAAACCTGCTTGGCGACTATGCGGGCGGTTCGCTTTATCTTGCATTGGGTTTGCTCGCCGGAATCATAGAGGCGCGTCAGTCGGGCAGGGGGCAAGTAGTGGATGCTGCCATCGTAGACGGCACAGCATCGTTGATGACCTCTATTTTTGGACTGTACGCTGGCGGCTTGATGAATCTCGAACGAGGTACGAATGCAACTGATTCCGGCGCTTATTTCTACGACGTATATCAATGCGCGGATGGCCGCTGGATTTCGATTGGCCCGATTGAGAATAGATTCCACGCGGAGCTTCTGCGCCTTCTGGAAATTGACCCGGCGGATATCGGAAATCAGAAAAATCGCACCAACTGGCCCACGGCGCGGGCCATTCTTGCGCAACGGTTCAAGACCAGGACGCGTGACGAATGGACCGCGTTGCTCGAAGGCACCGACGCATGCTTTGCGCCCGTATTGGGAATGGATGAAGCGCCCAAACACCCACACTTGCAGGCGCGCGGAACTTTTGTGGAGGTTGATGGCGTGGTTCAGCCAGCACCAGCACCGCGTTTCAGCCGCACCGTTCCAGAAGTTCCGACACCGCCGCAGCAAATTACGCGTGACAACACGGGGACAGCGCTTACGGCGTGGATAGAACCGGACGAGATTGCAGCTTTACGCGCCGCGGGAACATTGTTTTAGATAGATTTCAATTAATTGTCTTCAACTGCCGACCATTAACATCTATGCAGAAGTTCTTGGTGCATTCACGTTATGAACGTCTGCTTCGTTCTCGAAAGCTATATTGATGATCACTCCGCAACTCCGATTCACTCCGCCGGAGCTTCCTGCTGCGATCGAGCAGCTACGTCACGAGGTCCGGGACTTCATCGCTGAGGAACGACGCAATGGTTTTTTGCCGCGACCCAATCACGTCGGCATGAGGGTATCGTTTGACTTCACCCGAAAGCTCGCCAAGCGTGGTTGGATCGGCATGACCTGGCCGAAAAAGTACGGTGGCCATGAACGCACGGCGCTGGAGCGCTATGCTGTGACAGAAGAGTTGCTTGCCGCCGGCGCGCCGGTGCGCGCGCACTGGGTGCCGGACCGGCAGACGGGGCCATTGCTGCTTAAGTTCGGAACCGAGGAACAGAAACTCAAATACCTTCCCGGCATCGCCGCGGGAGAATGCATTTTCAGCATCGGCCTGAGCGAACCGGGTACAGGGTCAGACCTTGCATCGCTGAGCACCCGTGCTGACCGCGTCGAAGGCGGATGGAAGATTTCCGGCACCAAGAGCTGGAACAGCAACTCACACAATGCGCAGTTCATGATTGCGTTATGCAGAACGGAACCTCCGGGGGAAGATCGGCATCGCGGCATAAGTCAGTTCATCGTCGATCTGTCTGCGCCAGGCGTCACCATTCGTCCGATCATCAATCTTGCCGGCGAACATGATTTCAACGAAGTCGTGCTCGATGCAGTGTTTGTGCCCGACAAGAATCTCCTCGGCGAACTTGGCAACGGCTGGAACCAGGTCAGCACCGAACTTGCCTATGAACGCAGCGGCCCCGAGCGATGGTTGAGTGCCTTCAGACTACTCGCAGAACTAACGGAAGCGCTTGGAATAAAAGCGTCGGCCAGCGGCTGCGAAAGACTCGGCCAGTTGCTTGCGCATCTATTGACGCTGCGGCAAATGTCGTTGTCGATCGCTATGACGTTGCAAACGGGCCATGCTCCGAATCTGGAAGCAGCTATCGTCAAGGACCTAGGTACTTGCTTCGAGCAGGACCTGGTCCGTATCGCGCGCGATTTGATTAATTCCGAGGCCATCGATATTTTCGAGCGGGCGAGACTGCTGGGTGAAGTGCTGGACCATGCCCAGTTGTGGTCAGTTATCTATACTGTGCGTGGAGGCGCAAAGGAAATCATGCGCGGTGTTATTGCCAGAGGATTGGGGCTGAGATGAGCGATATTGCCAATATGCTGACCGAGACGGCAACCAGGCTTTTCTCGGAATTGTGCACGAAAGCGGTTCTGGCCGCCGCGGAGACTGGTAATTTCCCACAAGCTCTGTGGGTTGCTGTTGAAGAAGCTGGCTTCGCTTCGATGCTTGCAATGGAGCAAGATGGCGGCATTGCCGCATCGGCGCCGGACGCGGTCACGCTGCTGCGCGTGGCGGGTCGTTTCAGCGCACCAGTACCGCTCGCCGAAACCATGATTGCCCGCTGGTTGTTGTCGCAGGCTGGCTTGTCCGCTGGCACCGGACCGCTGACGATCGCGTTGGGAGGAATGACAGCGGATGGATGGCGGCTAGAAGGCAGTGGAAAGAACTGGACCCTGCATGGAAAGGAACACGCGGTTCCATGGGGAAGTTCGGCGAAATCAGTGGTCGTGGTCGTGGGCGAGGGCACTGGAATTACGTTGGGCGTAGTTGACCCTACCCAGCTAAAAACCGAAGCGCGCCGGAATATTGCCGGTGAACCTCGCGATGAACTCATTGCAAATGTGGCTTCAGTGACCAAGGTCGCCCATCTCGCGGGACTCGATCATGACCGCGTATTTCGTATGGCCGCGCTGTTCCGGGCGGGACTGATTGTGGGCGCCCTCGATAGCATTCTCGAGTTGTCCGTGCGTTACGTGGGAGAGCGCGTGCAGTTTGGTCGTCCACTCGCGCGCTTACAGGCGATACAGCAGCAGCTCGCGGTCCTTGCTGGATCGGTAGCGGCCTCATCGGCGATCACCGATGCCGCCGCATGCGTCATCGAGCGGGAAGATGGGAGGCTAATGATAGCCGCGGCACGAGCCCGTCTCGCGGACGCGATTGATACGGCGACGGGAATCGCTCATCAGGTTCATGGCGCGATGGGATTCGCGCGCGAGTACGCGTTGCATTTAAATACCAGGCGCCTGTGGGCGTGGCGCGATGAATACGGGACAGCGGTCCAGTGGCGCGAGCGTCTTGGCCGCAGTTTTGCCGGTATCGCGGCTGACGATTTATGGCCCGCCTTGGCATTGGTCGGGGCAAGGACCGAAACCGGAAAACCGCTCACGCATGAGACCCCTTCAATTGCGCGCGCTACGGCGGTGTGATCGAAACCGGTCGCCGAGGACATCCATATATGCGAGCTGTACTTTGCAAGCACCACGGGCTGCCCGATACGCTCGTGGTTGAGGACATACCTTCCCTCAAGCCGGGCAAAGGGGAAGTGGCAGTCCGGGTGAAGGCGGCGGGCTAGCTCGCGCCATTCAATTAAACTAAGGGTAGTTTATTATGGCTTCAAACGTAGCGACTCACATTGTGGCCGTAGGCGACATCTGTGTAAACAGGACCAATCCTGATTCAATCTTTGATCTTATAAGGGATGAGATCTCGCACGCCGACTTAGCGTTTTGTCAGATTGAAACAACATACTCGTTGCGCGGCGCAGTAAATCTGGCGGTTCATGTACCGCTCCGAGCCGCTCCCGAAAATGTATCGGCTATTGCACGGGCTGGGTTCAATGTGGCATCCTTTGCTAGTAACCACTGCATGGATTGGGGTGAAGACGCCTGCATCGATACGATTACACATTTGAATTCTAACGGTGTCCAGACTATCGGCGCGGGCAGAAATCTCACCGAAGCGCGTAAGCCGCTCATCGTCAAACACAATGGCAACAGCATAGGTTGGCTAGCTTACTGTTCGATCTTACCGCCCAACTATTGGGCTCAACCACAACGTGCTGGCTGCGCGCCGGCGCGAGCACGAACCTTCTACGAAGCCATAGAATCCGACCAACCCGGTACGCCATCGCGGGTTCTGTCTTATCCGCACGAAGAAGATCTGAACGCAATGTGCAGCGACATACGTACGCTTAAGAAATCCGTAGATATAGTTATCGTATCAATGCACTGGGGAGTACATTTTAAGGAAGCAGAGATCGCTTCATACCAAAGGGCATATGGCCGCAGCGCTGTCGATTCAGGAGCTGATATTATTCTTGGTCATCACGCGCACATTTTGAAACCGGTGGAGATCTATCAAGGTAAGCCGATCTTTTATAGTCTTTGCAACTTTGCCTTCGATCTCACTTATAACCCCGGGCAATGGGATAGTCCGGAGCGAGTCGAGCGAAGGCTAAAATTGAATCCGACTTGGCAGATCGATCCTGAATACACATCCTATCCGTTTCCTCGCGACTCACGTAAATCGATTTTGGTAAGAATAACTTGCGAAAATAAGAAAATAGAACGTGTGAGTTGCGCTCCAGTGTTAATCAATAAAGAATCTCAGCCCCGACTTCTGCGCAGGTCCGATATGGAATTTGACGACGTTTTAAGTTACCTGACGCGGATTACGAAGGACCAGGGACTTTCCACCGAGTATGCGGTCTCTGGCGATGAGTTGGTTCCGCGATAGCGCTGAATCAGAGCGCGGTCAGCCGTATTTGTCGAGCGCTTGGTTTGCAACCGCATCGGGTTGCCCAGTGGCCAAGGACCTACTCGGTTCGCTGGCGGCGCGCGGCATCAACACGTGCGCGAGGTCGCCGCGAAAGTCAGTTGCTGGCGCGATGCGGACATGGCGCTGCGCTGGAGTGCCGCCGGGTTCCTGAAGTCCGAGAAGAGTTTCCGGCGTATCCAGGGCTACCGCCACCTGTGAATCTTGCGCACGGCGTTGCGCGGCGCGCACGCTGCGGCAAGCCAAACTGCCGCGTAACAGTCGGAGGGGCGATATGCGCGATAGGATCGATGACGCAAACGCAGCGCACCATCCACAAAACTGGTAAGGGGGAGACATGGACCGAAGTGTTTGCGTGGCTCCTGGCGCGTCCTGACAAGCCGATCTTGGCTGAGGAAGCGCTCGCAACGGGTTTCGCGCGATTTCGCGTGAAACGGAGAGCCGGAATGCGCCATGCCGCAATAATCAGCAAGACCGCGTAGAATCATGACTCACACCGCCACCAAAATTTCAACTACCGGCGGGACAGTGCCTTGACACAGACGGTTTCATATTCGAGCGCACTTGCTTGCCAACAGTGTCGCCAAAGGCGCATAATTTTTTCAATGAGACGCAACGCGGGATCACTGAAAAAAAGAGAAGAGAGAATCATGCAGAAACCTGCGCAAAGCAAGTTTTGGTTGTTTGCGGTTATTGCTATATTTGTTGAGCTGTCGGTTTCTCAGGCGGCGGCGCAAATCTATCCCGACAAGCCGATTCGCATGCTGGTGGGATTGTCTCCGGGTGGCTCGACCGACGTTTCAGCGCGACTGGTTGCGCAGAAACTAACAGAATACCTTGGCCAGGCCGTGATTGTTGAGAACCGCACAGGCGCGGGCGGTTCGATAGCAATCGAGAGAGCTGTTTCATCACCCCCGGATGGTTACACCCTGCTGATGGCTCCAGCCTCGACCGCTATTTTGCCGTCGTTGCGTAGTAAACTTCCGTATGACATCGAGCGCGATCTGGCGCCGATATCGCTGGTGGTCACCGGGCCGTACGTGCTCGTGATTCATCCGTCCGTACCAGCACGTAATATCGCGGAGCTGATCGGACTTGCGCGGTCACAGCCTGGCAAGCTCAGCTATGGGTCCGACGGTGTCGGTAGCGCGTTATATCTTGCGGGCGAGCTTTTCAAATTGATGGCGAAATTGGATATCGTACACGTGCCTTACAAGGGTGGGGCGGAGAGCGCGATCGCCAACGCGGCGGGCCAGGTTGATATCAGTTTCCCCAGTCTTACGTCGTCAAGACCTTTGATAGGAACGGGGAAGCTTAAACCGCTCGCGGTAACCACCATAAAACGCACAGCGTTGGCGCCATCGTTACCCACGTTGGATGAATCGGGATTGCCTGGCTACAATCGTTCGGGCTGGGTAGGATTGCTTGCGCCGGCAGCGGTGCCTAAAAACATCATCACGCGGCTTAACATGGCGGTCGTCAAGGTGGTCAATACACCTGAAATGAAGGAAGCACTTAACAAGCAAGGCCAGGACCCGCAAACCAACTCGCCAGAGCAATTCGCTGCATTTATTCGGGGGGAAATTGAACAGAATGCCAACTTGATCAAGTTGACCGGAGTGAAAGCGGACTAGTACAACGGTTGCTCTGGATTTGGTTGCTAATGTACGAAAAGAGGGATGTGATGCAGAATGCGAGGCAAGGCGTATTGCAGTTATTCATCGCAATGTTGGCGTGCGCCAACTTATCGGCTTTAGATGCCTTGGCGCAAAGTTATCCTGCCAAGCCGATCCGTGTGGTCGTTGGCTATGCGCCGGGCGGCGGCACGGATGTGATAGCGCGCTTTTTTGCGCAGAAGCTCACCGAATCGCTAGGCCAGTCCGTCATCGTAGAAAATCGGCCTGGCGCCGGCAGCACCATCGCCACCGGCCAGATCGCCAAGACTGCACCGGATGGCTATACCCTGCTGTTGACGACGTCCACGCACGCCGTCAACGCAAGCCTTTACAGCAAGCTGCCGTACGATTCGGTCAAGGATTTCACTGCGATCGGAACCTTTGCGATAACGCCGCACTCCCTGCTTGCGCATCCGTCGCTGCCGGTGAAATCATTGCGCGAGCTGACAGCGCTCGCCAAAACGCGGCCCGGCGACCTCAACTACGCATCCTCCGGCAGTGGCACGCCGCCGCATCTGGCGATGGAATTGTACCGGACGATGGTCGGAATACAACTCCTGCATGTTCCTTATAACGGCTCCGGTCCGTCGATTGTGGCCGTGCTCGGCGGGCAAATACCGCTGCTCGCGACCAGCCTGCCAGCCGCGCTGCCGCACGTGAGAGCCGACAAGCTGAGAATGCTGGGCGTAACCAGCGCGGAGCGTACGCCTCTCGCGCCGGACTTTCCGACGGTCGCCGAGGCTGCAGGGCTGCCAGGATACGAAGCAAGCAGCTGGTTCGCTTTGCTCGCGCCGGCGGGCACACCTGCGGCCGTCGTCAACAAGCTCAACACCGAGATCGAGCGGTTGCTGCAACAGCGTGACCTGCGCGAACGGCTGGCTACGCTGGGATTCGATCCTTATTACAACACGCCGGCGGCGTCGGCCGAATTAATCATGGCGCACATCGTGAAATGGCGCAAGGTCGTACGCGATTCGGGCGCAAAAGCGGATTAGCAGTCTGTTTACTCCCGCTCGGGCGGGGAGTTTTGCAAG
Organism: Betaproteobacteria bacterium; assembly: GCA_016202615.1. GTDB lineage: Bacteria > Pseudomonadota > Gammaproteobacteria > Burkholderiales > SG8-41 > PALSA-1004. The sequence goes on along the minus strand of JACQOI010000115.1, from coordinate 206 downwards.
AGGCTCCCTTTGACTTGCAGAAGACCCACTAAAAAATAAGGAGAAAAGTCATACGAAAAGCCCAACGCAGCAGATTTTGTTTATACACGGTCGTAATTGTATTTGCGCAACTTCTGGCTCTCGAGGCGTCAGCGCAAAGCTATCCCAGCAAGCCGGTTCGCATGGTAGTGGGGACCACCCCGGGCGGCGCAGGCGACACCATATCT
>JACQOI010000092.1 GCA_016202615.1 Betaproteobacteria bacterium | reverse complement strand
GACATAGATCACACCCCCGCCATGGCTCCTTCGTTCAGTCATCGAGTCCTCCATCGCTGACTAAGGCGCGAGTCGCCGCGTCGCGTAGCGCATGAGGGAGATGAGAACCAGGCTCAACGCCATGATCACCATAAGCGGCGCCATAAGCTGCGCCCGATCGGGGCTGCCCGCGCGCGGTTCACCGTCCGATCCGCGCTGCCGGGGCGCTTCGCAACGGACGTTGCGGCAAATTATGCAGTCCCCCCGCGCGCCAAGTCAAGCGGCGCGGGGCTTGCGCCAGCCTTTTTCCAATTGCGCGGAATGACATGCGAAGGTTTCCCGCGCCTGTTAAAATATGCCGATGGAAAAATCCGCCGCGTCTGCGCGCGCCTTAGGCATAACCGGCGACGAGATTGCGCGCCTCGCGTTCCAGCGCTTCGCGGTGCATCGGGTGGGCGATGGCGATCATCGCGCGGACGCGCTCGCGGATTGTTCGGCCGCGCAGCTCTGCCGCGCCGAACTCGGTCGCGACGACGTCGGCGTCGGCGCGCGCCGTGGTCGTCACGCCGGCGCCGATCTGGGCGACGATCCGGGAGGCGCCAGTTCCATTACCCTTGCTTTCGACCGTGGTCGGCAGCGCGATGATGGAGCGGCCCTTGGGCGAGGCGAGCGCGCCGCGGATGAAATCGGTCTGGCCGCCGATCGTCCCCAGATACTCGCGTCCGGCGGTCTCGCCGTTGATCTGGCCGGTGAGATCGACCTCGACCGCCGAATTGATCGTGATGAACGACTCGAAACGGCTGACCCGCGCGGGATCGTGGGTATAACCCACCGGCTCGACGCGAAGCCGGGGATTGCGGTGCGCGAGCGCGTAGAGGCGTTCGGTTCCGAACATCGCACCCGTCACGCTGACGCCGGCATCGAAGGGCTTGCTGGCGTTGGTGACGACGCCGGATTCGATCAGATCGATCACGCCGTCGCCGATTATGCCCGAATGGATTCCGAGATCGCGGTGGCCGCGAAGGCCGGAGAGGACGGCGTTGGGGAGGGCGCCGATCCCGATCTGCAGCACCGCCCCGTCGGGCACGAACGGCACGACGTGGCGGGCGATGGCCTCGTCGAGCTGGTTCGGCGATCGGGACGGGATCTCGATCAGCGGCCGGGACGTGCGCACGACGACGTCAATGCGCGAGGCGTCGACCGGCGTGCTGGCGAAGGTCCAGGGTGCGCGTTCGTTGACCTCCGCGATAATAACGCGTGCGTTGGCCATGGCCGCGGACACATACATGCTGACGGCGCCGAAGCTGAAACGCCCGTCGCGCTCCGGACTAAGTTGCACCAGCATCACGTCCGCCTTGATGATGCCCCGCTCGAAGAGGCGCGGCAGGTCCGACAGGTGGCATGGCACGATGTCGACCAAGCCGGCCTTGCAGAACGCGCGATTGTTGCCGATCGCGCCCATCCCGATGAAGGACATGGTGTCGGCATGCTCTGGGCGCACGGTCTTACTGTAATTGGTGCCGAGAAATGCGCGGAACCCGCCGATCGCGTGGCGCTGGCGGACCATGGTCTCGGTCAGGGTCAGCGGCTCGCCTGTTCCTTGCGTCCATACCACCGTGTCGCCGGGCCGGATCCACGGGGTCAGATCGAGATGCGCTGCGCCGACTTCCTTCCACATCGCAAACCGCTCCGGACACGTTTTTCGGAAGTTTGCGCCGAGAATAAAGAGAAGTAAAATGGGAAAACCAAATCCTATGGTGGCTCATGCCTAACTCATTGCGCTTGGCTGCCCTCGCCGACAGCGTGGCCGTGGTCGGGGTCGGCGATACGGACTACGCCGTCGATTACCAGCGCGCACGCGACAAGCAGGTGGACAAGGACGCCTACGGCTATGCGGCGCTGGCTTTCAAGCGCGCGCTCGCGGATGCCGGCGTTGCCTGCTCCGATATCGACGGCCTGATCGCGGGGCCCACGCTGGCAGGAGAGCGGCTGGGTGAGGTGTTGGGCATCGACCCGCGCTGGTCGGCTCAGGGCGACGCGGTGAACGCGATCATGCAGGCCGCCATCGCGATTCATTCCGGATTCGCCGAGTGCATCGCGCTGGTCTATGGAAATAACCAGCGTTCCAAGGGCACGCAATACGGCGGACCGCGGGCAGACGGTGGCGAGCGCTACCTCGCTTATGTTTATTACGCGCCGTGGGGCATGACCTCGCAGGGCGCGCTCTATGCCCTGATGACGCAGCGCTACATGGCGCTGCACGGCCTCAAGTCGGAGAATCTCGGCGAGATCGCCATGGCCCAACGACGCTTCGCGAAGATGAACGACAACGCGATCATGCGCGCGCCGCTGACCACCGCCGAATATTTGGCCGGGCGCTTCATCTGCGAGCCGCTGCGGTTGTTCGACTACTGCCTGGTGAACGACGGCGGCGTGGCGATGATCATGACCACGGCCGAGCGCGCCCGCCGCATGGCCAAGACGCCGGTGCTGGTCTCCGGCGTCGGCCGCAGCGACATCAACAGCGGCGCCACCAGCCTGCAGCCGCGCTTGATCGATTTCTATCACACAGGGCACCGCCAGACGGCGGCGCAGGTCTTCGACATGGCGGGCGTTGGCCCCGGCGATATCGACCTGGTGCAGATCTACGACAGCTTCAGCGTACACGTTCTGTTCGCGCTGGAAGGGTTCGGCTACTGCCCGGTCGGCGAGGCGGGACAGTTCATCGCCAACGGCGCAATCGGCCCCGGCGGCCGGCTGCCGATCAACACCTCAGGCGGCCACCTCTCCGAGGCGTACATGCAGGGCTGGAATCACCAGGTCGAGATCGTCCGCCAGTTGCGGCGGGAGGCGGGCGCGCGTCAGGTCGAGGGCGCGCGGCACGCGCAGTATATCTCCGACGTTGCCGGCAAGGTGGCAAGCGTGATCTACAAGAGGGAGGGGTCATGACGGCGCTGGCGCGGCCGCGCCCGATCATGGGCGTTTACGAAAAGCCATTCTGGGAAGCGGTGCAGCAGCGCGAGTTGCGCCTGCAGCGCTGCCGGAACTGCGATCATGTCTGGTACCCGCCGGGCCCCGTCTGTCCGAGTTGCCTCTCGGACGACTGGCGCTGGGACCGCATGTCCGGCCGGGGCCGCGTCATCGCCTGGACCGTCTTCCACCGGCAGTATTTCCGCGAGCTGCCGGTGCCGTACCTCGTCGTCAGCGTCGCGCTCGAGGAGGGGCCGCTGCTGATCGCCAACATCCTCGGCGTCGAGCCGGCGGCGATGCGGCTCGACATGGCGGTTCATGTCGAGTTTGAGCCGGCCCGGTCGGCCGACGGCGATTGGCTGATCTACCAGTGGGCTCCGGACTAACGGTTAGCGATTGGACGGTGTAAAGGTCGCAACGCGAGGGGGCGCGTCATGGTAACTACGGTCGGCAGCGGCACACACACGTTTGAGGCGGTCGAAGACTGGGCAAAGGTCCCGCCGGGCTGGAGCGCCCCGATGGCCGCGGTGGCCGTGGACTCCCAAGATCGGGTGTACGGCTTCAACCGGGGCGAGCACCCCGTCATCGTCTTCGACAAGAACGGCGAATACCTCTATTCGTGGGGCGACGGCATATTCGCTTTTCCCCATGCCATCCGCGTCGACCCCCAGGACAACATCTGGATCGTCGACAGAAACCACGGCCAGGTCTTCAAGTTCACCACCCGGGGCGAGTTGTTGATGACCATCGGCGCCAAGGGTTACCGCTCGGACACGGGAGCCGACAATACCGCCATCGACTCTCGCAATAGCTACAAGCAAGTGACGCACCCCGGCGGTCCCTTCAATCTGCCCACGGACGTCGCGGTGATTGAGTCGGGCGACATCTTCATCGCCGATGGCTACGCCAACTGCCGGGTGCACAGATTCTCCCCGGACGGAAAGCACTTGTACTCCTGGGGCCAGCCGGGCAGCGGCCCCGGGCAGTTCATGCTTCCGCACGGCATCTGGGTCGACAGCAGGGGGCGCGTGCTCATTGCAGACCGCGAGAACGACCGGGTGCAGGTGTTCGCCCAGAGCGGCGAGTTCATCGCTCAGTGGCCGACGAAGCTCATAGGCCCGGCGACGTTCTGCGTGGATAGCGACGACACCGTGTACGTGCCCGAGCACAACAGCGGCAACTTCAGCGTGCTGACGCTGGATGGCGAGCTTTTAGCGCGCTGGGGCTCGGAGAAATCCAGGACGTGCCACGGCGTGGCGGGTGACTCGGAAGGGAACGTCTACTTCGTCCAGCCCGTGTCCAGCGAGGGCAGCAAAGGCAGGCGGATCGTGAAGCACGTTCGGAAGGTATGACTAGCAGCCTGTCGGACTTAACGGTTCGTACAGGCTGCCAAAAGCAAAACCGGCTGACCATCCATAATAAACTTACTCGAAACGGTCGAACTTGGGGAAAAGCGCCGGCAAATTCGCATATCTGTTATCTTCTTCTGCAATTCTACTGGCCCCGGTTTTGCATTAGGAGTTTGTCGGGGCTAAGTCCGACAAACTCCTAGGCGCAGCAGGCTGTGTCGGGAGGACGACGTCCATCAGTTCGTGATTACGCGCGCCAGCACTCGCGCGGGCGCTCCGTCACAATCGGTAATATTGAGCGGACAAAACATGAACTCGGCGCGGCGTCCGGCGAGCGATCCCAGATTCGTCACCATCTCGGCGATCAGTACGCCATCGCGCAGCAACACGTGGTGCACCGGCCAATTGAAGCCTGCAGGGCGTTTGTCGATCGCAATGTCGGGCGTCGGCATATCGACCGCGACCAGTTTGACTTTTTGTTCCACCAGCCATTCTGCGGCGGCCACCGAAAGCGATGCGTGGCGGCCAAAGTCAGGTGTGCCTGCCCGGTCGGCTGCACCCGTGTCGATTGCGAGTATGTCGCCGGGTTCGAGCGCAGGCCGCATGCGTTCAAGATCGTTCGGCTCGATTACGCCGTACAGCGGCTTGTCAATGCGCCACACCACGCCTGCGCCCATCAGACGCTCGAGCGGGATGTCCTGGAATGCGGGCCCGTCGTTGTAGAAATGGCGCGGCGAGTCGACGTGGGTGCCGGTGTGTACGATCATTTGCAATTCGGTGATGTTCAGCGGCTTGTCTGGAATCGATGCAACGCGCTCGATGCGCGGCGGCGGGAACGACGCGATGCGCGGGACCGTGGGAGATAACGGCCAGGTGAGATCAATCCAGTCTCCGACGGGCGCACCGCGCCGTTGCGCGGGCAACTTCACCCAGCCGCGCCAGCCGGTTCCGGCTTTGCTGCTGTCGCTATCGCACATTGGGCATCTTTCGATATCGTTCGGGTGTCAAGCGTGCAGCAGCGACGTCAGATCGTCAACGTTGCGCGCATCGGGCAACGCGTAAATCGCATCCAGCAGTTTGCCGGCGCGAGCGGGGCTGAGCATCGCTGCGACGTTCTCCCGGAATTTGGCTTCGAGCTCGGCTGCGCTCAACGGATCCTGCGGGTCGCCCTTGGGAAACAGCACCGTTTCCTGAAACGATACACCGTTTTTCAAGCTGATGGTCACGCGCGCGGGAAACTTGTCGGGATAGAGCTTGTTGAGCTCCGCGTCCGCGGCCACCTCGGTGTTGGCGAGGACTTCACGCACCATCGGGTCGTTGATGCGTGCGAGGGAAAACTGCGCCTGCGTAAGCTTGCGGTCGATCGCGGAAATCGCGATACAGTACGGCACCGACACGCGCGCCGCCATTACCGTGGCTACGTCCTTGTTGGAAAAGTGCGTCTTCACGGTATTATAGGTCTCGTTGGTGATGCGGGCGATCTGCGTGGGATCGATCGAGTGCTTCCGTACGATCGCCAGCGTTGCCTGGATCGGTGAATGGCTCGCCAGGATAGTGGGGAAATACTTGAAGCCGTTCTGCAGGATCTCCCATGTCGTGCCGAGACCGTTGACGAGCGCCTGCGGCTTCGGGTCGGTGGAGTAGGCATTGAGATAGCCCTTGGGGTGCTCGAGGATGAAGGGCGGGCTGGTTGCACCAAGCTGCGCGAGCTGCGCGGAAAGGACGCCGTTACACGCGGCTTTGCCGGGATGGATGCTCTTGGTCATGTCGCCTGATTCGAAAAACGTGTTAAGCCCGGCTGCTTGCGTGCCGGCGAGCCCCAGCGCGCGCTGCACACCGTCGACGTCGAGCTTGAGTGCCTTGGCCGCGGTGGCCGCGGCTCCGAAGGTGCCATTGGTCGCGGTAGAGTGCCAGAAGCGATAATGCGTCGGCATGACCGCCATGCCCACGCGCACCGCGACTTCGTAGCCCGCGACGAGCGATACGATCAGATCGCGGCCCGGTAACTGCCGCGACTCCGCAAGCGCCAGCGCAGGGGGTACTACAACGGAACCGGTATGCAGCAACGCACGTTTGTGCGTGTCGTCGTTGTCTGCGGCGTTGGCAAGAATGCCGTTCGCCAGCGCTGCGAACGCCGGCTGCGATTTCACGCCGGCGGCACCGATGACCGATGCGCCGAGATCTGCGCCGTAAAGCTTGGCGATTTCGAGCGCGACGCGCGACTTCTCGGGGTCTTCGGTCCACGCGCTGATTGCGCAGCCGACGGTGTCGATAACGATGCGGCAAGCCTGATCGACGACCGCTCGCGGCAGATCCTCATAGCGCATGCGGGCGACGAATTCGGCGAGAGTGCGGGTTTCATTCATGATGATCGTGGCCCTTTCGTTCACGCCGGCCTGCGGAAGCGCGAGTAGTCGGGTCTGCGCTTTTCCAGAAAAGCGCTTGTTCCCTCTTTCTGTTCTCCCTGCCAAAAGTCCGGTGGGATCAGCAGGCGCCGCAGGAGATCGGATTGGCCCATCAAGTCCTGAAACTCCTCGATGAATGAGGCCTTGTACACCTTGAGGCAGGTCGGCGAGACCGCAAGCAACTCGTCACACCACTTTGCGGTCTCCTGGTCTAGTTCCGCCATGGGAACCACGGCATTGACCAGCCCCCACTGACACATTTGCTGCGCCGTATAGCGGCGCCCCAGCATCCACACCTCGCGCGCGCGTTTGTGGCCGATGATGCGCGTGAGATAGTTCACCGTCGGCCCGCTAGCGGGGTAGGCGACACGAGGTTCGCTTTGGCCGAAAATGGCATGTTCGGCGGCGATCGTAAAATCGCAAAAATAGGCGATATGATGCCCCCCGCCGATTGCGTAACCATTTACGCGCGCGATCACCGGCTTGGGACAGCGCGAGATCATGAGGTAGGGGGGCGCAAATGCAGCGGGGCCGCTGCGGCCCATTTTTCCTTCCTTTTGCCACGAGACGTCCGCGCCCGCACAGAACGCTTTGTCTCCGGCCCCGGTCAATATTACGACACCAACTGCGCTGTCCTTTCCGGCCTCGTCGAGGGCGATTTCAATCTCGCGCAGCGAATCCGCCGTAACCGCGTTCAATTTTTGAGGTCGATTGATGGTAATAGTCGCAATATGATCTTTAACCTCGTAGATGATGTCTTTGAATTCATGCGTCATTGTTTATCCCGGCTGTTAGTTGTTTGAGGTGGGTGTCAGTCGACCTTAGCACCAGAGTCCTTGATGATTCTTGCCCACCCGGGGATATCCGAATTGGTTTGGTTCGAAAATTGTTCTGGTGAGCTTCTTGCAAAACTCCCCGCCCGAGCCGGATTAACCGCCGAATGGGGTAGAGATGAGCGGCCAATGCTGGCAAGATAGAGGTTCCAAAGACTACGTCGGCGCCCGAAATCAATACTACACAACGCACAGGGATAATGCAACGCCGGCAAGTAGTTCATCATGAGTTGATTGTGCTCCGCAAGAATCCGATCTTGGCTGGCTTGACTGTCGTGTGCGCCCGATCGGTGCCGGGCGGGCTGCATCACGAGTACATCTTGGTGGGCGCGTGCGCTTGATCGGGTTATTGCGGACAACAGAGCATCACGGACGATCTCGCTCGCGGCACGGCGAGCCGGCCCGCACTTCAATGACAGGATGGGCACGATGAAAGTGGGATTGATCGGACTTGGTAATGCCGGGTTGGCGCTCGCTACGCCGATTCTCAAGATCTTTGAAGTCACCGGTTACGACCGTAGCGAGGTGCGGCGGGACGTTGCGCGAGGCGCGGGCGTGCGAATCGCAAGCTCGGCCGGGGAGGTGGCCGAGCATTGCGAGGTGATTTTCCTCTCGCTGCCCGATCCGGCGATCTCCAAGACCGTGCTGGGGGAGATCGGCCGAGAAAGGCTGGCCGGGCGCCTCGTGGTGGAAACGAGTACCGTCGCACCTCAGGACATCGCCGAGCTTTCAGAGATCGCCCAAGGCGGGGGTGCGACCGTGATGGATGCGGCAATCGTGGGCGGAGTAGACAAGCTCGCGGCCGGAAAGACCACTTTTCTGGTCGGTGCGGCGCAAGCGGATTTCGAGCGCGCCAAGCCGGTATTGAATGCCGCAGCGGAAGAGATTTTTTATTTGGGTCCCGCTGGGAACGGGATGCGGGCGAAGTTGATCAACAATGCCGTCGCCCATGCCGTGATGGTCGTGCTCGTGGAGGCGGGCGCGCTCGCCGCCGCTCAGGACGTGCCCGTCGATGTATTTTACGAGCTGATGCGGCGTGAGTCGGGGCTCATGCGTCCGCTGACCCACCGCTTCGGCGAGCGCATCCTCAAGCAGGACTTCGAAGGGGGCATGTCAACCGCCAACGCGCGAAAAGACTCTGCGCTCGTCCTGGATCTTGCCCGCGAGCTCGGCGTGCCGGTTTTCGCCATTTCGGCAGCGCATACGGCCTACGAGATCGCGATGGCGAGCGGGCTCGGGCGCAAGGATTATGCGGCGATCTCCAAGCTGTGGGAGCGATGGTTGGGAGTGAGCTTCACCGCGACGCCGAAGAAAAGCTCTTGACCGATTATTTGTTCTCTGATTCGAAGCATGTTCGAGAGCCGGAAACGAAAGGAATCGCGATGAACGGTTTGTTGCGTGGCAACGCCTGGATTTTTCGCGGGCTGCTGGATATCGATTACGAGATCTGCTCGTTCACGCTTTCGCGCGACCTGCACAATTCGACGCCGGAAGCGCTGGGCAAGCACTGCATGACCAACGTGGACCCGGATTTCCCGAAGAAAGTCAGGAAGGGCGACTTCATCGTCGCCGAGGAGAACATGGGCTACGGCCACGACCACTTCCACGGCTGCATGTCCATCCTTGGGGCCGGCGTGGGCGCCGTACTCTGCGAGAGTGCTGCGCCTTATTTTCTGCGCAACTCGCTCGAGCTCGGCCTGCCGGTGATCGAACTGCCGGGCGTGGTCGCAGCGGTCGAACAGGGTGATCCGCTCGAAGTGGACCTGATACGCGGGACGTTCCGTAATCTACGCAGCCAGGCGGGGCTTTCGTTCACGCCTCCGCCTGGCTTCATATTGGAGATGCTCGAGGCGGGCGGCATCTATCCGCTTCTTACCCGGATGGCAGGCGAAGGACGGCTTCCCAAGAGATGACGGGCCCGCGGCGAGGCACAACCAGGCGGAAAAGGAGGATCTGATGAATTACAAGGGGATGGGACAAACCGCAAAGCTGCGCGAGCTGCTCCGCAGGGATGGATTGATCGTCGCGGCTGGAGCGCACGATGCAATGAGCGCTCGGATCATTGAGCAAGTGGGTTTTCCCGTGTGCCTCACTTCTGGCGCCGGAATCTCCATGTGTCGCGGCTATGCCGACTTCGGCCTCATGTCGCTGGAAGAAGTGGTATCCGCGTGCCGTTACATCGCGGATGCTGTCGACATCCCGGTCATCGCCGACGGCGACAACGGCTATGGCAACGCGCTCGGCGTCATGCGAACCGTGCGGCTTTTCGAACAGGCGGGAGTCGCCGGCCTCAGCATCGAAGACCAGGCGATGCCGAAGCGGTGCGGCCACATGTCGGGCAAGACGCTCATCTCCAAAGAGGAGATGGTTCAGAAGATCCGCGCGGCACGCGATGCCTGCCGCGATCCGGACTTCGTCATCCTCGCCCGCTGCGATGCGCTCATCGTGACGGGATTGCAGGATACGCTCGATCGCGGAGACGCTTACGCGACGGCGGGTGCCGATATCCTCTGGTGCGAGGTGGCCAGCGACATGGGCAAGATCGAAGCCATCGCGAGGCACTTTCGAGGACGCATCCCCCTGCACTACAACCATTCTTCGAGTCCCATGGTTCCGAAGCTCTCGCTCGCCGAGTACGAAAGGCTCGGCTTCAAGACGGTGGGCTATCACGCGCAGGCTGCGCATGTGGCCGCCATGTCGATGAGGGAAGTGCTTGCTGAAATCAGGAAAACCGGCAATACACTCTCCGTCCTCGGCCGGATCGGCGATTTCGAGGACTATTACAACATCGGCCATCTTCGGGAGCTGCGCGAGCTGGAAAAGAAGTATGCGGTCTGAGACGAAGCGGACACCGAGGAGGAGCAATGCAATGGGAAAGACGATCACTGAAAAAATCCTCGCGCGCGCGGCGGGCAAGACGGAGGTGATACCCGGGGACTACGTCACCGTGCGCAGCCGCTGCCCCGTCATCTTCGGGCACCACTCGTTCGACATGGTGCGCGATCGAGGCCTGAGCCTGATCACGAAGCTCGGCGTGAAGATATTTGATCCCGCCAAAGTGATCATCGTCGACGGCCATGGCGGGTCGAGCTCGGGCGGCAACATCGCGGAAGTGCGGTGGCTCGCGCAGAAATGGGCGCGCGACATGGGCGTGCCGCCCGAGAACCTCTTCAACCTGGGACGCGGCGGCATCGAAAACATGATGTCCGCCGAGCACATCTGGCCGCTGCCCGGCGAGGCGTTCTTCCAGGGATGCAACGGGCACCTGAGCACCGTCGGCGCGCTGGGCGCTTTCCCCTGCGCCCTCGCTCACGGCGCGGGGGCCTATCTCATGAAAGGCAGCACGTGGATTCGCGTGCCCAAGTCGGTCAAGATCGTGCTGAAGGGCCGCATGCCGGAAAAAGGGGTATACGCTCGCGACATCTTTGAATTCGTGCTGAGCCGGATTGGCCCCACCGGCGGCATGGGCGGCGTGCTCGAATGGACTGGTGAGGCGGTAAATCGCATGAGCATGGACGAGCGGTTTTCCCTCTGCTCTTCGGCGATATTTACGGGTGCCTGGACCGCCATCATGAATCCCGATGACAGGACGATCGATTACGTGAAGTCGCGCACGAGGGAACGATTCGACCTGCTCAAGAGCGATCCCGACGCGCGGTACGTGGCGGTGCACGAATTCGACGTGTCGAACGTCGAGCCGCTGGTGGTTCCCCCTCCCAAGCGGCACATCATCAAGACCGTGACCGAATTGAAGGGGATCAAGCTCAATCGCGGCTTTATCGGCAGTGACTCTGGAGGATGGTTCGAGCACATGCAAGTGGCCGCGAAAATACTGAAGGGAAGAAAAATTCCGTGCGACGTCATATTGAACATCACGCCGGGCACGGTCGAGATCCTTTCCAGGATGCTGGAAACCGACATGCTGAAGACGTTTGTCGAAGCGGGATGCGTCGTGCCGGATCCGAACGAAGGCCAGGAAGTCGGAATGAACACGCTCCTCGCCGCTGGAGAAGTCTGCATCGCTTCCGCGCAGACCAATTACCCCGGCAGGATGGGCAGCCACCAAGCGGACATCTATCTCGCAAACCCCGCCACCGTTGCGGCCTCGTGTCTCGAAGGACGCATCGCGGATCCAAGGAGCTACCTTTGAGCAGTTCGGAGCCGCCGAAGCGCCGTAGACGGGCCTTGCATCTTCACTTGCGGAAGCTCAAGGCTCGAGGCGAATCCCCGATTTCCGGATCACCTCCGACCACTTCTTGATCTCGGACCGAATGAAAGCCCTGAATTCCTCGGGCCGGCCGTAAACGACCTCCACTCCCATGCCGGAAAAACGCTCACTCGTTTCCGGTGAGCTCAATATTCGAACGATTTCGGAATTGAGCCTGGTGATGATCGCCAGGGGCGTTGCGGCGGGCGCAAGGATCCCGTTCCATATCGTGTACTCATAACCCGCTACGCCTGTTTCCGAGAGCGTCGGCACATCGGGTGCCAGAGGCGAGCGTTTTAGCCCCGTTATGCCCAGCGCATTGAGCTTGCCCATCTTGACGTACGGCAGCACCGAAGTGATGCTCGGGAAGCCGAGTTCCACCTCGCCCGCTATGACGGCCGTCGTCGCCTGCGCCGTGCCCTTGTAGGGAACATTGACAAGCTTGATTCCCGTCATGAAGCCGAGCAGCGCACCCGCCAGATTTGCCGGCGAGCCGTCGCCGGTGGACGAGTAATTCAACTGTCCCGGCTTCGCTTTCGCCACGCCGATCAGCTCGCGAACGGTCGTGATCGAAAGCCCTCGGTGCGCCGTCAGTATGAGAGGCGTCGAACCGATCCGGCTGATCGGCGCAAAATCCCGCTCCGTATCGTAAGGCATCCGCTTCACCAGGGTTGGGTTGGTCCCGTGCTGGCTCGCCACCACGAGGATTGTGTAGCCGTCCGGTATGGCTTTTGCCGCGAGGTCGCTCCCGATGATTCCGTTTGCGCCCGGCCGGTTGTCGATCACGACCTGCTGGCCCAGGTTCTCGCTCAGGTGCCTGCCGATCAGGCGTCCTATGATGTCGGCGTTGCCGCCGGGAGCGTTAGGAACGATGAGCCGGATCGGACGGTTCGGGTGGGGGTCCGATGACTGCGCGGGATTGCAGCAGGTCGCAAGCATGATGAGCACCGGAATTACCAGAGGGCCATATCGCCGCATATCCATGAATACCTCCCGTCCTTACAGGCAATCCTCGCCGTTGCGATGAAGCGCTTCATCCGTTCCTTGGGCCGGGTCCGCCAGGAGCGCCGCCACTTCTAGGATCGCCGGGTCCTTCCACAACCGCTCATTCATGGGCGTTTCGAAAAATCCAGCATTAGTCTGCCCAAGGTGCCCGCTCCCTTGTTCCGCAACCGCGAGCGGGCCTTCCGGGCGCAAGGGGAGCGGCGTAACGGACTTCTGATCCTGACAGGCCACGCGCAACTACGCTAATCTACCCGCGCGCCGGAGTCCTTGATCACTTTCGCCCACTTCGCGATCTCGGATTTAATAAACTCCACGAACTGCTGGGGCGTGGCGGTAAAGGGCTCGACGCCCTGCGTAGACAATTGCTTGCGCACACCTTCCGAGTTAAACCCTACATTGGTAACCAAGTTCAATTCTTACAACGCCCCGCGACCACAGCCGCCGGCTAGTCGGCACGGATGTTGGCTTCCTTGATGATTTTCGCCCAGCGCTTGAGTTCGACCTTCATATGCTCTGCCAACTGCTCCGGCGAGCTGTCCACGACTTCTCCGCCTTCAGCCGATAGCTGTTTACGTACGTCGGGATTGTTCATGATCTTCGCAAGTTCGCCACTGAGCCGCGTGATGATTTCCTTGGGTGTTCCCGCTGGCGCAACGACACCATGCCACGGTCCGGCTTCGAATCCGGACACACCAGCCTCGGAAACCGTAGGCAGATCAGGTGCCGCAGGCGAGCGCTTAGCGCTCGTCACGGCGATCCCACGCAGTCGTCCACCCTTCACGTGCGGGAGCAAGGCCAATATATTGCCGAAGGACAACGTCACCTCGCCGCTTAACACGGCTAAGGCCGCCGGCGCGGTCCCGCGGTAGGGAACGTGAACCATCTTGACCCCGGCCATTACGTTGAACATTTCCCCGGCGAGGTGACCTGAACCACCGATGCCGGAGGAGGAAAAAGTCAGTTTCTCCGGATGCGCCTTAGCAAGGCCGATCACCTCGCGAACCGACCTGACCGGAAGAGACGGGTGCACTGCGAGCACGTTCGGAAAAGAGGCGACCAATGAAATTGGAGCGAAGTCGCGGAGCGGGTCGTAGGGCAGATCGCGCCGTAGGTTCGGATTGACGGACAGCGCTGCAGACGTCGCCAGCAAGAGCGTGTAGCCGTCCGGGGGGGATTTTGCGGCCAGTGCGGTGCCGACGGCGCCGCCAGCGCCTGGCCGGTTATCCACGACGACCTGCTGTCCAAGGTTCTCAGTTAGCTTCTGGGCCAGCATCCGGGAAACCGTGTCAGCGCCGCCGCCTGGTGCGAACGGCGCGATAAACCGGATCAGACGATTCGGATAGGTTTGGGCCATACTGGCTGTCGCGAAGGCGAACGCGATCCCGATGGCAAACATCAGCCGTTTCAGTTTCATACGCATTCTCCTTCTAGAGTCACGTCGTTATGAGTTCATTGGGGTGCCACCAAGAGCGCCGTCAGTGGTCGCACGCTGTCCGCATGCTCCAGCCTGTCGACGACTCGTACCACCTCATCTATTTGCGGATGTTGCAAAACTGACTCCGCGAGCGAAACAAACTTTTCCATCAGCTCGACTTTCGTCGCGGGATTCTGCGGCGTGCCTTTGCGATGCTGAACGTATTGCTCAAGTTTTCGTCCGTCATTCATCTCGACCGACACCAGACTCCCGGCAAGACGGTCGCGTTTGGCGCTGGGATCCGCGTACGCAGTGACTTTTCCGGAAACTTGAACTATGTTTTCGTCGGTCCAGAGTTTTTCATTCATATAAAGATCCAGGTCGTTGCGTCCAATCACCAGACGCAACGCGAGGCTGAATGCAAGACTGAACTGCGCGCTTAGCACATCAGACGGCGCAACGATGGCTGCGCCATGCATGAGGGCGTATTCCCGAATCCCGACCCTTATCTGCCGTACGTCCTTCGGTTTGATTTGGTATTTGTCGATTAACTGTCCCAAGGCTTCTATGGCGGTGTGAACCGAGGCGACAGCGGGATACATCTTGAAAGCGATTTTGGGTTCAAAAACAAACTTCTGTCCGAGGTCCGCTGCGATACCTTCTTCGCGGGCGTAAGCGACGAAGGTCCGGAAGATTCCTCTTTGCCCTTCCAGAATTGGCCGCGGGCCGGTCAGTCCGCGGCGTGCCAGCAAGGCCGATTGAACACCTCCTCGGGCGCCCAGGCCGGCATGCATGCGCTTGACCTCTCCTCCGGACTGATCATATTCCGCAGTCGCGGAGGCATGGCTGCCGGCAACGCCGAAAGCGTGTACGAGCTGATCCTCGGTCAGCCCAAGGAGTCTGCCGGCAACCGCGGCCGAAGAGAACACCCCCAGAACCACTTGCTGGTGGAAGCCGCGCTCAAGGATCTGCGGCATGACGGCGTCAAAAAGGCGGAAGAAGATTTCATATCCCAATGCAACTGTCGTCAGAAATTCGCGACCGGTGGCATTCAACTGTTCCGCAACAGCTAACGCGGCTGGAATGACTGCGACGCCTGCATGCCCAACATCGTCGAGTTCGCATCCGTGGCCGAATGTGGCGTTCACGAACGCGGCTTCTGGAGCGGAAAGTCGAGTCGTGGTGCCGACAACCGTGCATGCGCCGCTGCCGCCGATTTCGCGGGCGTAGTCGTAGACGATTCGGGTCCAGGGAAGGGTAGACCCGACGAGCTGCACGCCGATTTGATCGCGAATGCAGTCCTTGATCCTGGCGACATGCCCCGGCGAAAGATCTTCGAAACGCACGTTGCGAACGAACCGCGCGAACCGCTCGGTGTAGGTCGGGAGGCCGGCATTAGGTACGGACATGATTCACTCCTAGGAGTTTGTCGGACTTAGCCCCGACAAACTCCTTTAGCAGCCTGTACGGACTGTTAAGTCCGACAGGCTGCAGCGAAGAGCCCGGCCTCTTATGGTCGGAATAGTCTTGGGCACGGGGCCGCTTGTGCCGACCGAATCGCCGGTTACTCGGCACGGATGTCGATCTCCTTGGCGAGCTTCGCCCAGCGCTTGATCTCGGCCTCGATGTGGTCTGAGAACTGCTCGGGCGAGCTGCCTATGGCGTCGGCACCGAGACGGAAAAGCTTTTCACGCATATTGGGATTATGCGCAATCTTCACCAATTCGGCATTGAGCCGGACGATGATTGTCTTGGGTGTTTTCGCGGGCGCAATTACCCCCCACCACGCTTCATCGTAGAACCCGGGTAAGCCTGCTTCAGCGACGGTCGGTAGATCGGGCGCTACAGACGAGCGTTTAACGCCGGCCACGGCGATTCCGCGAATTTTCCCGCTCTTCACGTGCGGAAGGACGGCAGGTATGGTGCCAAAGGTCAACGAGACTTCGTTGCTTATTAGTGCGAGGACAGACGGCGAGCCTCCCTTGTAGGGAATGTGCACCATCTTGACGCCGGCCATCGCATTGAACATCTCCCCGGCGCGGTGACCTCCGCCACCGGTGCCGGAAGAGGAATAATTCAGTTTTCCCGGATGCGCCTTGGCAAAAGCAATCAATTCGCTGACTGACTTGACCGGAAGAGATGGATGTACCGCGAGCAAGGTCGGAGCAGAGGCGACCAACGAAATTGGAGCGAAGTCGCGGAGCGGATCGTAAGGCAACTGTTGATATAAGCTCGGGGCGAGACCCAGCGGTGCCAGCGTCCCTAACGCGAGCGTGTACCCGTCCGGGGGCGATTTCGCGACCAATGCCATGCCGATGTTGCCGCCAGCGCCTGGTCGGTTATCTACCACCACCGACTGTCCAAGGCTCTCGGCGAGCTTCTCGGCGAGCATCCGGCCAATAACGTCGGCGCCCCCGCCGGGTGGGTACGGTAAGATAAACCGAAGCGGGCGATTGGGATAGGGTTGGGCCACACTCGCTGTAACACAGATGAATCCAATCAAAGCGGGCAACACCAGTCGTTTCATCATATCGATCCTCCTAGGACTTTGTCGGACTTAGCATTCGACAGGCTGCTAAGGAGTTTGTCCGACCCAAGTCCGACAAACTCCTGGGGTGATGGTGAAATGCCCCGCATCTCGAGACAGGATCATCGCGTAACATGTGCGCCTTGCCTGGCGCGCGAGGCTTCGCTCGATTTCTCATACGAGGCCAAATGGTTATGAAGGACAAAGCGAGTTTCAGCCCGTGCGCCGGCGGTGGCGGCCTTGAGCCGCCTTGCCAACTACCTTCACGCCCGCCCACTGCTCCAGATACGTAATAATTCTGGTGCTATCTTGTTTCGCGCCGCCGTGATGGATGCCGTAGGCCCATAGCTGCTTTACGGTGTTACCCACCAACATCGTAACGCCTAATTCTTCCGCTTCCTTCATGCAGAGGCTGATGTCTTTGTAGGGGGTCTCCATATTTGCTCCGTAATCAAAAGAGCGCGGCAGTACCGAGCGAGGAAACTTGTTCGCCGTCGCGCTATTGCGGCCAGTACCGGAATTGATCGCGGCGAGCATGATGTCAGGATCGAGCCCGGCTTTCACGCCCATCACGAATCCTTCACAGGCGACCGCCATGCCGGTTGACGAAAGCAAGTTGTTGATGAGCTTCATCGTCTGGGCGCGGCCAGGTTTCGGGCTCACATAGAACACCTTGCCTAGTACTTCCAGTACTGGTCGCACCCGCCGGAATAAAGCGGACTTCCCTGAAAGCATCAGCGCCAGCGTGCCGTTGGTGGCGCCGGGGACGCCACCGGATACTGGCGCATCGAGCATAGCGATGCCGTGGCGCGCCAGCTCGGCGCCAAGCGTGCGGGCAAATTCAGAGCCTGTGGTCGAAAGGTCGATATAGGTTCTGACTCGCTTGCCTCTGCATATGCCCTGCTTCCCGAGCACCACCTCCCGTATGGCATCGAGCGAGGGTAGGCAGGTAAACACGATCTCGGCACTCGCCCCGACCTCTGCGGGCGAGCGTGCGAGCTTGCCACCGATTTTCGCCAACGCCTTGGTCACGGATGAATTGATATCGAATAGGGACACCCGATATCCGCGCTCGATCAACCGCCGCGCCATCGGCGCGCCCATTTTGCCCAACCCGACGAAACCAAGCTGCGGCTGCGATCCTGCCTGTTTCATGGTGCTCCTCAGTCGTATCAAATGAAAGCGCGTTGCCCCGCATTGTGATCGAGCAACCAGCCTGGCGCTCGCCATCAATCTCTTGCGCTTGCTCTCTTTTCCTGCTCCTCGGCAAGAACCTCGCTCGCACACCGTACGGGTTTACACATACGTCTTTCAACTTGCGCGATCGCGCTCAAACAGGACGTAGCGTCCATCGCTTGCGCCGATTTTGGTGACGCCGCCCTGGAGCTTTTCCGAGAGCCATTCCAGGTAACGACGCGAAGTTTCGAACTGCGCGTCCTCAGGCCGCACGATGGCTGGTTGGCCGTGCGCATTCATGAGTGTGGGTAGCCACGTTGCTTGCTTCACGCCGGCGCGGTCCAACTCGACGAATGCGATTCCCCCCTCGTTGTAATGCCGCCGATTGTCGTAGTATTGCCCCGGGTCCGGTTCAATGGAGTAGACCTCCTTGTGCGTGTACTCCGCATTGGGTGCGCACCAGGGCCCGATGGACGGGCGGCCCGTGCGATTCATTGCAAAGTTGCCGAGGCTGTAGAAGATCACGGCACCCTTGTAAATCTCGATCCCCTGCGGCTGGTGCGGATGGTGGCCGAGGATTACGCTTGCGCCGGCGTCGATCGCGGCATGCGCGACGATCGGCTGGTAGCCCGCGGGTTTTGCCGTGTAGTGCACACCCCAATGCAGCGAGACCACCACCAGGTCCGCGGAATTCTCAGCGCGGCGTACGTCCTCTACCAAGAGCTCCAGATCGCGTTGATGAGGAATGGTGACGATACGGGCCGGCGCGCCAGGTTGATATTCATACGGCTCATAAAAGGTGTGCGCGCGCATCGGCACGGCTCCGCCACGCTTGTCGGTCGCCCAGTAATGCGGCTGCAGCACCGACACGTAGCCGAGAAAGGCGATGCGCAGACCGTTTTTCTCGAGAACAACTTCCCGGCGTGCCTCAGCGAGGTTGCGGCCGGCGCCGATCGTCGGAATGCCCAGGCGGCGAAAGGTTTCCACCGTGTCTTCCACGGCATCCGGACCCCAGTCGCCCGTGTGGTTCGATCCGATCGACAGCACGTCGAACGGGACGCTCTTAAAAGCGGTGGCCAAGCTCGGGTGGTGACGTGAGTGCGCTCCGTCGCTGGGGGTCTGATAGCTCCCGCGCTCCGAATACAGCCTTTCCACCTGAGCGAACCGTATGTCGGCGCCGCGCAACGCCTCGTTCACATTGGCGAACGCGCTTTCCGGCGGCTCGTGTCCGGTGCTGACATCGCCACCCGCGGCAAGCTTCACGCAATCCTTGTTCGGCCGGGTTTTGCCAGTGCTGTTCATGGTTCAAGACCTTTTCTGTCGTATTTGTCTGGTCAACGCTGAATAATGCGTTCGGGTCGGAAACGAATCAACCGCTCAGCTTTGCAGGCGCTCCGTGAGTTCCCGAACCGAGCTCAGTCGCTCCAAGCGTTGCACTGTTTCGGCGATGTTCTTTACGGTCTCCGACGGCTTTGCGAAGGAGGCGAGCCGCGAGAACTTGTCCAACAGTTCTGGGTCGGTGCATGGGTCGGCAGGCGAACCATGGGGATCCAGCACGAAGGTCTCGCGGTGCTCGCCGTTTGCCAGTTCAAGTTCAACACGGGCGCCGGCGTGTTTCGGATAGGCTGCTTCCAGTTCCGGATCGACCACGAGTTCCACGCGCCGTGCAAGCTCACGTCTTGCGGGGTCGTTGATCGCATCCGGCCCGAACATGGTGGGATCCCTCGGATCCCCGGTCAGCGCCAGCGCACCGCAATACGGCAGGCTGTATTGCGCGCCCATCGTGTCCGGCGGGTTGACCGCGCCATTATTTCTGGTGGCGTACGCACTGACACCAATTCGTACCTTCTTGACCTGCCGTGAATCGAGTGGCTGCGGGCCGCGCAAAGCCAGGAGCGCTTGCACGGGGGTTTGAACCCAGCCGCAGCAAGAGTAAACCTTCACGAATATGCGCCCGATTGCCCAGCGTTTACCGAGCTCCGACACAAGTTGCTCGGGCTGGGCGGTTTTTCCGCCAAATACTTCCATCAAGCCGAAGCGCCCATCGAGCGCGGTGGGCGGCGCTGTGAAGCCTCGCGCTGCGAGCTGGGCCATGCGCGCCCCCGACTCCGCCGCGCGGCCGGCGTGCATGCGTTTCATCATGCCGCCGCCGGTCCCGACGGAAAAACTTTTGATGCCGGACGCGGTCGAGCATGCGAGTCCCACGGCCGCGGTCAGTTTCTCGGGCGTCAAGCCCATCACCACGCCTGCGCCTATCGCCGCCGCGACCGGCCCGAAGACAGCGGTCTTGTGAAATCCCTGCCTGGTGGGTTGCAGTCCGACTGCCTTGCCGACGCGATACATGGCCTCGTAGCCGGCGACAATGCCCAACATCAGACGGGAACCCGGCGCGTCAATCGATTCGGCGACGGCCAACGCGGCCGGAATAACGATTGCACCCGGATGCCCGACCAGTTCGTCGGTAATATCGTCGAGTTCGAAGCCGTGGGCAGCCGTACCGTTGCATAACGCCGCAGGTGGTGCCGCGATCGCCTGCTCATGGCCCAAGACGCTGCTGCGGCCGCGGGAGGCTTCCGTCAGCATTTCGTCTGCCATGATCTTGGACCAGGGTTGCTGCGATCCGAATAGACCGCAACCCAGAAAATCAAGCAGGCGCCATTTGGCGCGATTGATTAATGGTGCTGGAATGGTGTCGACGGACAGCGCATGGACGAACTCGATGAAATCCTGTGCCGGACCGCGCGTTGCCAGTGGTTCCACTTTCATCTTCGCATCTCCCTGTGATTTGGCGCTACCTCATCACCGTCTTTTCCTTTGCAAAGGACGCGGCGCTTCGTCCCGCAATGCGCCCGAAGACGGCGCCGCTCATGAGTCCGGTTCCTCCGGGATAGTTGTGGTAGAAAATGCCGCCCACCATCTCCCCGGCGGCAAACAGTCCCGGGATCGGCTCAAGATTCGTATTCTGCACTTGAGCCTCCCTGGTGATGCGAACGCCGCCATACGTAAACGTTATTGCGCAGGTGACGGCGTAGGCTTCGAACGGCGGCGTATCGATCAGGTTGGCCCAATTCGACTTCGGAATGTCGAGGCCGGTCGTGCATCGCCCGTCCTTGATGTTCGGATTGAACGGCCGATCGGTTTTTATCGAAGCGTTGAACTCCCTGATTGTCCTCAGAAGCTGATCCTTCCTGACATCGTTCAACTTCTCCGCCAGCTCCTCGATGCTGCCCGCGGCCACCCGGGTGGCATATTTGCTCTTGTACCCCTCCCACAGCAGGTGGGTAACTCTTGCGTCGTAAATCTGGTAGGCATACTGTCCGGGTTGCTCCAATACGATCTGGCCGTATTTCGCATACGTATAGTTTCTGAAATCGGCGCCCTCATCCAGGAACCGCTTGCCTTCGCTGTTGACCATGATCCCGAAGGGATAGCTGGTCTGGCGCCGAAAATTCGGGGCGATGACGCGGTCTCCGAACTCGGTTGCATACCGTTCCCAGCTCACCGCGTGACAG
Source organism: Betaproteobacteria bacterium (assembly GCA_016202615.1). Lineage (GTDB taxonomy): Bacteria > Pseudomonadota > Gammaproteobacteria > Burkholderiales > SG8-41 > PALSA-1004. The sequence goes on along the minus strand of JACQOI010000092.1, from coordinate 2,674 downwards.
CCGGACCAGTGACCGTAGGGAGCGGCTCGGATCCGCATAGCCATGGCAAGCCCATCTCCAGTGTTGTATTTCGTCCCCCTGACCTTTGCGAGATCCCACCCTTTCCCGAGGTAGCGGGTACGCCATTCCGGGTTTGATTCAAACCCGCCACATGCCAGAACGACGGCGCCCGCCTTGATCGTCCGAGTGTGGCCATTCAGCTTTACAACCACTCCCGACACGCCGGTGTCGGACGAAATCAATTCCTGGACCCAGGCGTTGTAACAGATGTCGATGCCGTTTTTCGCGGCCGTCTTGTACAAAGCGGCGACGAGCCCTTCGCCGCCGCCCCACATCTGGAGTATCGAGCCGCCGAAGAACTTGTATCTGCCGCCTATCTTGTAAGCCTGCTTCCCGTACCACGGCATGAAGCGAACGCCGTTCTTACGCAGCCAGTGCATCATGCCGTTGCTGTTCTTGATCATGATTTCGCACAGATCCGGGTCCGTCCGGTTCTGCGTGACTCTGGCCATGTCGTCGAAATACTGCTCTTCCGTGTAGCTGCCGAAGTCGCTCGATGCCACTTCTGCATCGGTCAAGTCCGGGCAAAGCGCGCGGATATCGTCGGCCCCGTTGAAAGCGAAACGAATCATTTCGGTGAAACTGCTGTTGCCGCCTCGCTCGGCTTCGGGCGCGCGTTCAAGTAGCGCCACTTTTGCCCCGTTCTCCCGTGCGGAAAGCGCAGCACAAAGAGCGGCATTGCCGCCGCCGACGACAATCACGTCGTAGTTGTTACTGCCGGCATTCATATTCAACCCTTGACGAATATAGCTTGGACGAGAGATATTGTCAAAATAATAGGATAAAATGCAGTGTGTATGCCACGCACTAAATCCCAGGCATTTTTGGTTAAAAGGAACGGCAATGTCTAATGTTTTGAATGACGGTTACTACGAGGTTCTATGGCCACGTGCCCAGCGGCAGGTAAAACAGACTTCGCTCGCGCCGCGTATGGGAACGCTCGATGGAAAGACGATCGCTCAATTCTGGGATTTTGTATTTCGCGGCGACCAGGTATTCCTTGCCATTGAGGAAGGCATAAGAGCGCGATTTCCAAACGTACGTTTCGTAAATTGGTGTGAGTTCGGGAATATGCATGGATCCGACGAAAGGGCGCGCCTCGCGGCCCTGCCTCAGCAGCTTAAGAAAATGGGTATCGATGCCGCGATTTCCGCGGTCGCGGCATGAGGTAGTTGCACGCCCGCCGTGCTGCGGGTAAGCGCAGTCTGCGAAGCGGCAGGCATTCCTTCTTCCTCGCTCGTCGCGGAAGGCTTTATTGGCCAAGCGAAAGCTACCTCAATCGGATTGGGATTTCCCAGTATGCCGGTCGCGATGATTTTGAGGCATCCGTCGGCGCAAAGTGAAGAAGAATTGCGGCGCAATATTCTTGAAGTCACTGTTGAACAGGTGATTGCCAACCTAACCGTAAGCCACCGCTCGGAAAGCATCGACAATGAACCCGATACGCGAGAACTCGTATTTGCCGGCAGCTTCGAGGAGGTCAACGAACGCTTTCTTAAGGAGGAGTGGAGCGATGGATTGCCCATCGTTCCGCCGACGCGGGAGCGCGTAGAGCGTTTTCTCGCCTTTAGTGATCGCGATCCTGACGAAGTGCTTGGGGTTATGCTGCCGGACAATCGCGCCGCGACCGTATGGAGTGTAGCCGTCAATGGCGTGATGGCAGGCTGCCGTCCGGAGTATATGCCCATTCTGATCGCACTCGTCGAGGCGATGGCCGATCCGGAATATGGTGTTGAGCATAGTGGTAATACACCGGGCGCCGACACCTTGATCATATTGAACGGCCCCATCATTAAACGGCTCCGGTTCAATTGCACGCAGGGCGTGATGCGCGACGGTTTTCAGCCGAACACGTCGATCGGGAGGTTTTGGCGACTATACCTGCGCAACGTCGTCGGCTTCCTGCCGCACAAAACGGATAAGGCAACTTTCGGAAACACCTGGCGTGTAGTAGTGGCGGAAAATGAGGATGCGCTCGCACACATAGGCTGGGAGCCGCTCAGTGTAAACATGGGCTATTCAGCGGGAGACGACACGGTTACGATAGCGCGATACACCGGCGGAGGAATGGTTTCGTCCATGTCGGGCAGCACGCCGGAAGAGTTGTTACCTTATCTTGCTGACGGAGTAGTGAAACAAACATTCTGGCAGGTCGGATTTACGGTGGGACAATCGTACAACCGACTGCGCCCGTTGGTGCTTATGTCGCCGATTATTGCGGAGACGATTGCGAAAGCGGGGTGGTCGAAACAGGATTTGCAACGTTATCTGTTTGATCACGCACGCATATCAGCGCGTCAGTTCGAGGTTCAGCAGCGTGATTGGCGGCAGATGCCGATTTGGAACCTCACCGAAGAAGCGGCGAATGGCAACATTCCCGCTGATCTGTTCGCGGCATCGAGCGATCCTGACCGTATGATCCCGCTCGTCTGGTCGCCCGATCATTTCATGATTGTGGTTACGGGGGATCCGTTGCGTACGAGCTGTTACGCGTTCGGCCACAATGGATACTTCGGTTTTCCGGTGGCGCGAAAAATACGCTAGCAGCCTGTCGAACTTAACAGTCCGTACAGGCTGCTATTGATCCCTGCGTAAAGAATGTCCTATACTCTGG
>JACQOI010000085.1 GCA_016202615.1 Betaproteobacteria bacterium | reverse complement strand
TCGGCCATAGCTTATGCAACCGTCCCCGTCGCGGCCGGCTGGTTTATCCTTGCCCTGCTGCTCGGCAGAGCGCAGGAGCGCCGCGCACGGCGAAGCGAATTGCTCACCACTGTTTGATGAAGGATTTCGTCCCGATCGCGCCGATCAACTACTCGGACCTGGTGCTGGTGGTGCATCCGTCGCTGCCGGTAAAGTCGGTCAAGGAGCTGGTCGCGCTCGCGAAATCGAAACCGCGCGGCCTTAACTACGCATCCTCAGGGACCGGCACGCCGTATCACATGGCGCCGGCCGGAACGCCGAAGCCGGTGATCGATCGGCTCAATGCGGAGATCACCAAAATCGTCTCCCGGCCTGACGTGAAGAAAGCCTGGAGCGAACAGGGCGCGGAACCGATGACGATGACGGTGGGCGAATTCGAGAAGTACCTGAACGCCGACGCCAAGTGGGCGAAGGTGGTCAAGTTCGCCGGTGCCCGGGCCGATCGGTGAGAGAGGCGCGAGGCGAGAGGCGTGAGGCGAAGAGACAGACTCTACAGCCCGTCGTTTGCGAGCGCCGAACAATTCCTGTAGGGTGCGCCCTGCGCACCACGGCGCGAACCGGTGCGCAGAGCGCACCCTACATGCCGGAATAGGCTTAAGGTAGTGACATTGCACTCTGCACTCATCACTTTGCACTGAGGCAAACATGCATTTGGTCACTTTTTCCGATGCCGACGGCATGCGCATCGGCGTGCACGATGTGGCATCCAATACACCATCGTCAACGACGCCACCGCGCGCACGCTGCAAAACCAGCACCGGCCAGTGATGGGGGTTCGGCCTCCGTGAACTTCGTGTCCTCTGTGGCTAACGCTGTTCTGCGATTGATAGCGGTTGACCGGCACGCTAACGGTTGTAGTGCGGCGCACCCCCGACCACACGGGATAGCGACCACTTTTTTGTCCCACTAACTTGCCCAGCCGCGTGTACACCGGCTTGCGGCCGGCGCGTTACTGTATATAATTACAGCCAAACACCGGGCCATTGCCGGGTTTGACTGCGCGGGGCTCGAAGCGGACATGGCATGCCGTTTAACCCGCGCCGGGTTCCCCCCGGTAATTGAAACGCCGACAGGGAAAACAATCACAGGAGACTATCATGGAAAGAGAAACCGCACTGAAAATCATCCAGCAACTGGCGAACGGCATCGACCCGCACAGCGGCGAAGTATTCCGCGCCGACAGCCCCTATCAGCATCCCGACACCGTGCGGGCGTTGTTCATCGCATCGCGCGCGCTGGAGGCGCCGCCCACGCCCAAGCAGCGCGCCGCGGGCAGCGAGAATGCGCCGCAAAACGCCGGCAAGCCGTGGTCAGGCGACGAAGACAAGGCGCTCGCAGCCGCGTTCGATGCCGGCAAGCAGATCCCCGAACTCGCCGTTCAGCACCAGCGCTCGCGTTTCGCGATCGAGACGCGGCTCGCCAAGCTCGGCAAGATCGAGCCGCCCGCCAACATGCGCGGGCCCAGGGCCGCGTCCGGCACGGCTGCATACGCGGTAAAGCATTGATCGATGCAAGAGTTGACGGCGCGCCGGCAGGAAATCCCGCACATGATCCGCGGGTTCATGGCGGACTCGGGATTCCCGCCGACGCGCGCCGATCACCTGCTACGCGGATCGCCGCAGTCGTTCAGCGCTGTTTCTTCTTCCCGCGTGCAGGAGGCCTTTCGGCCATCTCCGCCTTGAGCCTTCTCATCGCAAAAAAGCCTCGCGGCTGGCCAACGTAATACATCACCTGGAGGATCACCTCCTTTATCTCCTTGTCGGTGATGCCCAGTTTGTGCGAATGACGCATGTGCACGCTCATGCCTTCGCTGCCGATAGCAATCAGCGATGCAAGCGTCACCAGCTCCCGGTCCCGCAGGCTAAGACCGGGCCGCGACCAGATTTCGCCGAAGATGAAATCGGTCGTCAAGCTCCACACTTCCTCGTCGACTTCCTTGAGCCCGGCGTTTTCGCCCCATCCCATCTTCTTGTAGACGCGCAACCCGCGCTCCCTACGGCCCCTTGCATCCAGCATCCCTGTCCCCTCTCGTTCGAAAAGTCGTTCGTTTCGTTGTTAGCGGTTTCTGCCCGGGCTTCACTCCGCATACGGCGGAATCTGCCGGCGGAACATGGCAAAGATGAGCTCCCAGTCGCGATTGGCTGCCTGCTTGTCATGCACGTCACGGTCCGGGAGCGCGTAGCCGTGCTCCGCCCCTTGGTGGACCTCGTATCGGTACCTGACAGGGCCGTCGCGCAACGTTTCCTCAAGCGTCCTGATCGTGGACACCGAGGCGAACCGATCTTTTTCGCCGAATCCGCAGTACAGCTCGCCTTGCGCTTTTTTCGCCGACAGATGAGGCGAGTCGTCCTGATCGGTGACGAGATTGGTGCCGTGCATGCTGGCGCAGGCCTTGAATCGATCGGGGAACCGCCCGGCGACGCGGAAAACGTGCCGCCCACCCATGCAGTAACCGATGCATCCGACCCCGCCGGGCCGAACCGGCTCACCCCGTTCGAAGAACTCGAGTATCCAGCCCGTGTCGTCGACGACCATCGCGTCGCTCAATTGCCGCAATGGACCGCGAACGATCTCCTTCTTATGCTCGTCGAGACGCTCCAACGTGATCATCTGGTTCTTTTCGTTGCGAAATTCGTGGCGGATCTTGCCTTGGCGGTAGTAGAGGTCCGGGACCGCACAGTAGTACCCCACCGTCGCGATCCGGCGCGCGATGTCGAACAGCTCTTCGCGTACGCCCCATACATCCATGTAGATGATGACAGCGGGAAACGGTCCGCTTCCCCGCGGGTGCGTAATGAACGTCTCCATAGCTCCGCTCGCGGTGGGAATATCGATCCGCTTTTCTTTCATCTCAAGAACCCGCCAAAAACTTTCCAGTCTTCACTTCGGCAGCGGTGACGCGCAACGCCAGGCACGGCGCGCATGCAGACGGCGCGCGCTCAAGCGGTCGATCTCGTCCGCATGCCTCGTCGGATGGCGACGTCAATCGACTTTGGCGCCCGAAACTTTGACCACCTGCTCCCACTTGCCGAGCTCCGCCTTCAAGCGCTGGGAGAAATGCTCCGGCGTATCTCCCTCCGGTTCGGCGCCGTGCGCCATGAAAAAGTCGCGCACATCGGCAAGCGTGAGGATGCTGACGATCTCGCCATGCAAAGTGGCAATGACCGGCTTCGGCGTACCGGCGGGAACGAACAAGCCCGACCAGCCGGTGACCTCGAACTCCTGCACGCCGGCTTCGGTCATGGTGGGCACATCCGGCAACGCCTGCGAGCGTCTGGCGCCGGTCACCGCCAGCGCGCGCAGCTTGCCGGCCTTGATCCATTGCACGGCGGTCGGAATGTTCTCGAACATCATCGACACGCGCCCGGTGAGGAGGTCCGGCATGGCCGCGCTCGATCCCTTGTATGGCACGTGCACAATATTGACGCCCGTCCTGATCTTGAACAGCTCGCCCGCCAGATGGGTCGTGGTGCCGCTGCCGCTGGATGCGTAGTTGATCTGCCCCGGCCGCGACTTGGCAAGCGCAATCAGCTCCGCCACGGATTTCGCCGCCATCGATGGATGCACCAGCAGCACGTTGGGTACGTGCGCAACCAGCGTGATCGGTGCGAAGTCGCGCACGGGATCGAACGGGATGCTCGAAAACAGCGCCGGGTTGATCGTATGCGTGCTGGCAGTGCCGAACAGAAGCGTATAGCCATCGGCCGGCGCCCGCGCAGCGATACTGCTCCCGATGTTGCCGCTTGCTCCGCCGCGATTATCGACCACCACCGCCTGCCCCCATCGCGCGGTGAGCTTCTCACCGAGCTTGCGCGCCAGGATGTCCGTGACGCCGCCGGGGGGATACGGGACGATCAGTCGAATCGAGCGGTTTGGATACTCCGGCGCATCCGCGGCACCGGCGCCCCACGCGAGCACCGAACAGGCAACGGCCAGACCAAGTCGAGGCAGAAACGTACGCATTCCGGCACCTCCTTTCACGGCAATGATGCACGCTATTTCTTACAATGGGGTTTGTCAAGAAGAACGAAGGAAATTCAATCCTGTTCTTTTCGCGCGTCTGGCCGATGCCTGATCGGTGACGACATGGGGCTTGGAAAGACAATCCAGGCCATCGCCGCCGCTGAAATACTGTCTCGGCACTTCGGAGCGGAGCGAGTGCTGGTTGTTTGTCCTGCTTCGCTCAAGCACCAGTGGGAACTGGAGCTCGCCCGATTCACTGGGCGCGAGGGCCTCGTTATTAGTGGTGGCCAACCCAAGCGCCGCCGGCAGTATGCCGAGGGGAGCACATGGAAGATCGCCGCCTACGGCACGCTGGCGCGTGACTTGGAACTGATCGCAGGATGGTCGCCAGATGTGGTAATCGTGGATGAAGCGCAGCGCATCAAGAACTGGAATACGATCGCGGCGCGGGCATTGAAGCGCATCGAAAGCCCGTACGCCTTCGTGCTGACCGGCACGCCGCTGGAGAACCGGCTGGAGGAACTGATATCCATTGTGCAGTTCGTCGACCAGCATCGCCTCGGCCCCACCTGGCGGCTGCTGCACGAACACCAAGTCCGCGACGACCACGGGCGAGTAGTGGGTTACCGCAAACTCGACGCCATCGGTCGTACCCTTGCGCCGGTGATGATCCGCCGGCGCAAAAGCGAAGTGCTGTCCCAGTTGCCGAAACGCACTGACAAAAACGTGTTCGTGGCAATGACCGAGCAGCAGATGATATTGCACGAGGAGAACCGGGAGACCGTGGCGAGAATCGTTCACAAACGGCGCAAATACCGCTTCCTGTCGGACGCCGACCAGCGACGCCTCACTTGCGCACTTCAAAACATGCGCATGTCCTGCAACAGCACATTCCTGCTCGACCACGAAACCGACCACGGCGTCAAAGCGGACGAACTGACCGCTTTGCTGGAAGACATCTTTGAAGATCCGGATGCGAAGGTCGTGGTTTTCAGCCAATGGCTCGGGACGCACGAACTGATCGCACGCCGGATTATCACGCGGGGTTGGGGCCACGTGCTGTTCCACGGCGGCGTCCCATCCGAGAAGCGCAAGGACTTGATCGAGCGCTTTCGCCACGATCCGCAATGCCGCGCGTTCCTCTCCACCGATGCGGGCGGAGTCGGACTCAATCTTCAGCACGCCGCGACCGTGATCAACATGGACCAGCCATGGAATCCTGCAGTGCTGGAACAACGCATCGGGCGCGTGCATCGCATGGGCCAGCAGCGCAGCGTTCAGGTGGTCAACTTCATCGCGCAGGGCACCATCGAGGAGGGCATGCTATCGCTGCTTAGTTTCAAGAAGTCGCTTTTTGCGGGCGTTCTCGACGGCGGCAGCAGTGAAATCTCGATGAATGGCGCGCGCCTTGCGCGCTTCATCGAAGGGGTGGAGAAGGCGACCGGCGCAATGGGCAGCGTGGAAATTCAGGAACCGTCATCACATTCGCCAACCGAATCCACGTTCTCGGATACGCCCTCTCAGGAAAAAGCCGCCGCAAACGCAGAGGCTCACGGCTTTTTTGCCGCCTTCGAAAGGGAAATAGCAACGTCAATCACGTGCCCCGGCCCGCGCTGCTTTTTCCGACGATACGACGCGCTGAGTCGAAGCAAGATTCCCCCGCTGCGCCAACATGCGCGGAGTCAAGGCCGCGTCGGGCACGGCGTCGTACTCGGCGCAACACTGATCTGCGTTCTTACGCTACCATACTTTACATTTAGTAGATCGCGCTGTATGCTGCGCCAACATGATTGAAAGACCGTTCTGGCGGCAACGGATCGAGGGCGCATGGCGCGAAGCCTCCATCGCGTGGCTGTGCGGAGTTCGTCGCTGCGGCAAAACGACGCTGGCGGAAAGCCTTGGCGCAAAGCGCATGCTCTATATCAACTGCGATTTGCCCACCGTCGAGGATATGGTGCGCGATCCGCAGGTGTTTTTCCGCGGCTGCTCGAAGCCGGTCGTGGTGTTCGACGAGGTTCACCAATTGCGCGATCCCGCCCGCGTGCTGAAAATCGGGGCGGATGGTTTTCCGAAGTTAAAAATCCTCGCCACGGGTTCCTCCACGCTGGCAGCCAGCAAGAAGTTTCGCGATACGCTGACCGGGCGCAAGCGGCTGGTGCATCTGACGCCGGTGTTGTGGGACGAACTGCCCGCGTTCGGCGTGACGCTGCCGCAGCGTTTGTTCCATGGTGGTCTGCCGCCGGCGCTGCTCGCGGAAGCGAAGAGGCCCGCGTTTTACCGCGAGTGGATCGATTCTTTTTTCGCCCGCGACATCCAGCGGTTGTTCGGTTTCCGGGACATGAACCGGTTCAACGCGCTATTCGAATATGTCCTCCGCCGGAGCGGCGGACAACTGGAGGTGACGAAGACCGCCACCGCGCTCGGCATCACGCGCCCGACCGTCGGGAGTCATTTGCGCGCGTTGGAGATCACTCACGCGGTCACCTTGGTGCGCCCCTTCCACGGGGGCGGCCAGCACGAACTGGTGAAACAGCCCAAGGTCTACGCCTTCGACACCGGCTTCGTGAGTTTCGCACGCGGCTGGGACCCTTTGCGTACGGATGATTTCGGAATTCTGTGGGAACACCTGGTCCTGGAACATCTGCAAGCGCATTTCCCCGACACACCCGTGCGCTATTGGCGCGACAAGAGCGGTCGCGAAGTGGATTTCGTCCTGGCGCATCGGCGCGATGCCGTGGACGCAATCGAATGCAAGTGGCACCCGGGCGCGCTCGACGGCACGGCGCTGATGGTCTTCCGCAGCTACTATCCGAAGGGGCGCAACTATCTGGTCACACCCTCGACGGAAACGGCCTACACGAGAAGTTATGGCGATGTGCGGGTGACGCTGTGCACGCCGACACAGTTGCGCCCGTAGTCGAATCGCCAAGGGAGAGTGGCGCATGAATTCTTCCTTGAAAACCGTCCGTGTCTTCATCTCCTCCACTTTCCGCGACATGCACGCGGAGCGGGATCATCTGATCCAGGACCAGTATCGCGAGCGGTTGGTCGTCACCCATGAAGCATCTACCGCTGCGGAACCCCGCCGCCAGACCCGGCGTTCGACCGGCCGCGCGAAAAGCGCCGCGCGCCGGTCGACTTAGGGCGTTAGAGCGCGTCTTATGCCGAGGCACCGCAGTCGCCGTCTCCGAAAGAAACTCGGAATCGGTGGCTGCCGATGCACTCATCGACGCTTGGCATCAACCGCACGATGAACACGTGATCTAATCAGGGTGCTCGCAACGGCGGCAGACGCGGTGCACGCGCACATGGTACGGGGATCGGGCCGATCACGGTCATGCGCCCGGCTTTGCAGTGCGGGCACTGATGGATACCGAGGCATGCCACGCACAGCCAGAACGTCGCGACGGATTCGGGTGGCCGGGGTTCGGCCACCCTTGAATGCTCAAGCGCCGTGCGCGCGGCTGCGAGTTTCTCGCGCTTGGCGCGGTTGGCGAGAATGCCGTAGTGGCGAATGCGCATGAAGCGCGTTGGCAGCACATGCAGCAGGAAGCGGCGGATGAACTCGGCCGGTTCGAGCGGGAGCACCTTGCGCCGGTTGTCGTGGGCGTAGTCCATGTAGCGGAAGCGCGCCTCGGTGTCGTTGCAACTCACCAGCCGGTGGTTGGAGATCGCCACGCGGTGGGTGTAGCGGCCGAGATAGTCGAGCACCTGCGCGGGGCCGGCGAGAAACTTGCCGCGAAACACCGGCGAGAGTGCGGTCACGGGAAAGAGAAACCCGCGGCGCGAGGTGATCCAGTGCCCATCGGGGAAACACAGATTTGGCACAGTCGCCAAAGAATGAGTCAGCAAGTCTTTGAATTTTGGTGGCCAAGGGCGGAATTGAACCACCGACACAAGGATTTTCAGTCCTCTGCTCTACCAACTGAGCTACTTGGCCGTATCGGGACTGCCCGCGGGCGCGGACAGGACGACAAGAGGGCGCTATTTAAACCTGTATCTCCGGACGCGTCAAGCCGCGCTCACAGCCCGCACTGCAACTGCTGCGTGACGCAGATCGCACGCTTGGCGCCTGCGAGCACGAACGGGCGCGGCCTGACCGATCATCAGGTAGCCGGCAACCTCGACCAGGGGACGCAGTATGACAACAACGATGTATTCGATTGGCATGATGTGCAATCGCACCTGATGCGGCACGCCCTGTTTTTCTGCTCTGGATCCCGGTTCGGGTCCGGGATGACGGCCGGCGCCACAAACAGGAAGCCCCGCTCACGCGGGGCTTCCTGTTCTGGATCCCGGATCGAGTCCGGGATGACGATCTTGCGCTGGGATGACGATCTTGCGCTGGGATGACGCGCTTTTAGCAGCCTGTCGGGACTGTTAAGTCCGACAGGCTGCCAGGCGCTCGTTACATGTCCATCCCGCCCATGCCGCCCATGCCGCCCATGCCGCCGTGGCCGTGGCCCGCAGGGGATTCGTCCTTCGGCATCTCGGCGACCATCGCGTCGGTGGTGAGGATCAGTCCCGCCACCGAAGCCGCGTTCTGCAGCGCGCAGCGCGCGACCTTGGTCGGGTCGAGCACGCCCATCT
>JACQOI010000088.1 GCA_016202615.1 Betaproteobacteria bacterium | reverse complement strand
GCTTGCGCACCATGCGGAAAAGATGTCCGGATCCATGCGACGCCATCACATTGGTGCGCAAGCGCACCCTACCCTATGCCGTTGAATCGACGATATCGAATCTTGCCGAGCTGCGATGCTTGGCTTAAGTAAGTGCCATTCAATCCCCGTACGGGTTTCGAGCCGATTTAGGATTTCAAAATCTGATATTTCAAGACCCCGTTTGGTTCGTGACTACGTTCATTTTTCGTAAGGCGGCCCGTGAATGTCGCTATTTCGTATTTCACCGCCGCAGCAAGCTGCTCAGGCGTACTAATGAGGCGCGCCCCGAAATCAAGGCCGCCCCCGGCGGTCCCGGTAACAATCCGAATGGGCCTGTTTGGATAATCCTGGCCGGAGACCATGTTCATGTCGGCGACTATCATAAAAAGCAAAACCAAAGGCAAACGCAGCAGCATGATCCCTCCAGAATGGTTTAAGGATTAAAGCGCGGAAATATCATCAGCTTTGTCAACTTGCAAACATCCTCAATCTTGTCCACGTTCCAGCAAGCGTCCAATATTCTCCTGATGTGCTCCCCGCGCATGTGCTTTGACGCCATTTCCGTAAACTTTTCTTCAAGCTCCTTATCCGTTAGGGAGCCCTCGGCACGACCGTGAGCCACATCGATGCGCTTGTGGAAACAGCGGCCGTCTTTGGTAACAATTTCCGATGCGCCCTGAAAACGACCCAGGCTCGGATCACCGACCACGGTTATCTTCTCGATCAGATCCAGGACGACAGGGTCGGTGAATTTCTCGGGATTGATGGATTCCGGACCGAAAGCGCGCTCCTTGATCGCCAGTGCGTTTGCATAGAAAGCGCTATGGTCGGCGCTCTCGGCATTTCTCGGATACTTCTTTGCCGGCGTAGTGGTGTGGCAGCTTTCGTGTACTGAGGCCCTTATACGCACGGCGGCTATATCTTCCGGCTTCAGATTCTGTTCTTTGACGATGCCCAGCGTCGAAAAGACATGCGCGTGCGTCGTAGCATTGGCGGGCATGGCCTTGAACCTGACGTCCAGCATGCGCCAGCCGCTGAAATCCATCAGGCGCTCCAGGTCCATTTCGCCTTGTGCAATGACTTTCCGGATTCCGACGTCCGATTCAACAATCCGGATAGGTCCTGTAAAGCCGTTCTTGGCCAGCATACACGCCAGAATGGCATCATGGGCGGCCCAGCCAAAGCGAAGATTTTTCGCCATGACGTTCTCGTCCCTGTTGGAATCGAGGATCCCCATCGGCAGTGTGTGACTGACGCAGACACCGATTGCGTTGGCTATCTGTTCCTCGGTGAGCCCCATCAACTTGCCCAGAGCGGGCGGCTGATTCAATCCAGCCCTGACATCGGTTGTCCATCCCCTCTCGTGCATTGAATTTTCCTTGAGCGCGCTGGTTGTGACGGACTCCTGGAACCGCGCGCCAAGCTCGTATGAAACTACCAATGCGGTCAAAAAATCCCTGCCACTAGCCTTTTCACGTTCGGCTACCGCGAGGATGCTTGCCAGCGCGTCAGAATTGTGGCCCCCGCCCCCACAATCGTTGTAGTCGAGAAAGCGCACGAGAAAACTGTTGACCAGCGCGGCATTGAGGGCGCTGGTGCGCAAGCCTGAACAAAAGACCGTAGCTTCCTGCGGTCCTCCGATTTCATTTACCGTCGCCTCGCAAACGGTGCGTCCCGGCGCATCGTATGCGCCAATAGCACACCCGAGCGCATCCAGCACGCAGCGCTTGGCCTGATGCACTACATCTGGGGAGAGTGCGGAATAGTTGAGGGCAAGGGCATAGCGGGCAAACTGATGAGAGACACTCGACCGGTAGGTAAGCTCAAGCTGCTGCCAAGCCAAATCTCGCTGCAAGGTCATGGTCAAAACTCTTTCTTTGAAGTTTAGGAAAATCAACGCGCCCGTCGCCCGCGTCGTGTGCCATTTGATGTGCCCCGATTCGCGAAATGTTATTGCTTTATGGCAGCTTCCATCCCAGCCACTCGCATACGCCCCTGCCCATGATCCATTCTTTGTCTTCGGCGGTAAGCCACGGGATCTCTTCAGTAAACATGGTAATCGCCTGCCGATAGGTACATGGCAGCCGCGTGAGGTCCGTGCCCCAAAAAATACGCTTCGGGCCAAAGGCGTCGTAAACTCGGCGTAGGTACGGTTGCAGGCGGCGGAAAGGATAGGTGTCGCTGGTATAGGTAGGTAGAGATGTCGCCTTCACCGCGACGTTAGGCCGTCGCGCCAGTCCCAGCAGCTTGTCCAATCCGCTGAATGCTTCCTCGTCCTTGGCCCCGCCGTACAGACACAGATGATCCATTGCGAGCTTCAATTGAGGATGGCGCTCGGCAACCCGGTCCATGAAGTGAATCTGGTCGGGGTCGATTATTACCATGATGGGTACCCCCGCTTTTTCCGCCTCCGCCCATAACCAGTCGGCGCGCCCTTCGGAAAGCAGCAAGCGAAATGCCCCGCGCCTTAACGCGAGGCGCACTCCCAACATACCTGGCTGCCGACGCCAAGTCGCCATCAACCCCCGGGATTCGGGCGCCTGCACATCGAGCAAGCCCATTACGGCGAAGCGATCCGGGTGCAAGCGCGCGGCTTCCAATCCCAGATCGTTGCGGTCACCTTCCCAGCTCGGCGGCACGATTACCGTGCGATCCACTCCTGCGGCGTTCATTTCGCGCAACAAATCGTCCTTGGAAAAAGGTTGCGGCCTGTGCGGTTCGTGCCGCGCCGGCCATGGGCGTTCCGGCGTGCTGGCGGCCCAGATATGAACTTGAGCATCGGTTATAAGCATCGCGATCTCCGTTTAAAAATGGTCAAGCATCGTCGGATTTGCTTTCAAGGCTTCGCCAGCAGGCGCGCGAGTTGCGATGCATCAGGCAATATCTCAAGACCCAGCATCGCGTCGCGCAACCGCTCGACTTGTGCTTTCGGCAGCACGTGCGTCGCGAGCTTTCCGAATTTCTCCACAACTTCGCCTTCGGTTGCGAATTTCTCATGGCGACGCGGGACCTCGAGGGTGCGTTCCATCTTGGCGCCGCCCTTCAATTGAACCTCCACGCGCACCATCCATCTGAATTTTGGGCCTTTCGCCGTGATCGCAGGGTCGTGCAGTACGCTGACCTTGTCCGCGAGCGCCATGCGCGCCGGGTCCGTCAACTTGTCCGCGGTGAACTGGTCGACAAAGCAGTCACCGTCGAGCAGCAAGGTGGCGACACAATAGGACAGATTGAGCTGCGCCGAGGTCAGCCCCTGCGGCACGTACTTCCAGCCGACCTTGTCGACCGTGATCTGCGAGCCGTGCACGACGATTTTCTCGACATCGTTGGCGCCGAACGGACGCTCGCCCTGCATCTCGCGGATCGCGTCAAGCGTGGTGTGGGAGCTGCCGATGCATGAATAAAACTTCAGGCTGATGCCCATCGTTTGCCACACCGAGCCGAAGCCGGAAGTCAGCTCTACCAGCTTGAAGCGATCCCGCGAGCGGGAAAACGTAGTGCAAAATCCGCCGTACTCGCTCTCAAAAACGTTGACGATACCGGTGAAGCCGGCATCGGCGAACTGCGCGCCGTAAAGTCCGCTTTGCGAAGCGCGCCCCGCGTGCATGCGCTTGACCATGGAGCCGTATTGAGCCGCCATCAGGCCCGACGCCTGAGTGCCGGCGATACCGAGCGCGTGCACAGTCTTGTTAGTATCGAGCCTGAGTCCGCGTGCGGCGCCTGCGGCCGCCGCGAATGTGCCACAGGTCGCGTCCGAATGCCAGCCTTGCAATATGTGCTCAGGATTCATGCAGATGCCCACTCGCGGTCCAACTTCGTAACCCGCAACCGCCGCGGTCAAAAATTCCTTGCCACTCATGCCCGGACGCATTTCAGCGACCGAAATCAGCGCCGGCAGCACAACGGCGCCGGTATGCATTAAGCCCAGGTGGTGCATGTCGTCGAGCTCAAAACCCTGCACCTGGGTGCCGTTGATCAACGCTGCGTGCGGCGCCGACAGCATTTGCCGAGTGCCCCACACCGCGCAGCCTTGCGTAGTGTCGAGTCTGCCCAGCTGGCGCTGCAGCAGGCGGCTCCACTCGAGATCGGCGCCGTAAATGCCGCAGCCGATTGAGTCGAGCATCAAAAGCTTGATGCGCTTGAGCACTTCGGATGGAATCGCTTCGTAGCGCAGCCCCGAGACGAACTCGGCGATGCCGCGGGTGTAGGGATTGCCGGTTTGAGCCTGGTGTGCCATTTACAAGCGATCTGCGCAGGGCGTGGTTGAATCCAACACGAAGAGAGCCGGTATTTCTCGTACGCTCTTCATATCTTCCAGATGCCAGAGTCGACTCAAGGCCTCGCCGGCCCGGGCCTGTCCCATAACCGGCTCGGCCAATCTTCGGAACTTCGCCTCGATCTCCCCGTCGCTCATGGGATTCTTGGGGTGTCCTTTGGCATATTGGACTTCCCGAACGTGCTTCCGTCCCGATTTTGTGGTCGCGGTAATACGGAAAGGGCAAGCTTTCGGCCACGCCTTCGTGTGCTCTTCAGTGGCCCGCACCTCGATTTTCTGCATCAACGAATGTATCTTCGGGTCTGTGATGCCCTGCTCTAGAAAATCATCGAGCCAGACTGTTCCTCTGGTTAGAGCCACGGCTACAACATAAGGGCTGCTATGGTCCGCCGTTTCTCTGCTTGTGGGGTTCCATTTGTCACGGGTATCCGCAGTAGACTGCACCGCGTGCTCGTACGTTTCTATCTCTACCGTCTCGATCTCGTCCACTTTTCCCTTGAGCGCTTTGTGCAGCTCGAGTGCGGGGGTAACAGCACACTGCGCCTCATAGTTGCAAGGGTAATATTTGAAGATGTCGTTTTCAATCGTAAACGGCACCCCCTCCCCGCCAAATGCCGGCGCCAGGTTCAACGATGTACCGAGCTGATTCTTGAATCCCCAGTATCCATCGAACGGCTCATCTGGACCGCTCAAGCCCCGGCGGGCCATCAGCGCCGCGAAGACGCCATTTCGAGCCCCATTGGCCGAGGCGCACCCTTTCCACATTGAGAGCCGGCCCGCCCGCGTCTGATTCATGCCTGCATTTGGAACGACTGCCAACGCCAGTGCGTTAGCCATTTGCTCTTTGTTCATCCGCATGACTTTGCCTGCCCCGGCGGCCGAACCAAGAGCCACATAAATGACGTGATCCCAGCCATTATCTCTGATCTGTTTACAGGCGGCTCCAAAGCGATCCTGCATTTCATAAGCGATGACAATACCTGCGATGGCAGTCTGCACGTCGGCACCGGCATATTCTGCTGTTGCCAGCACCGCCATGACGTTATCACTGGGGTGACCGCTGTTCCCCATACTCGTATCGTTAAAGTCCAGATAACGTACCATAACGCCATTGGCGAAGGCTGCGAGTTCGGGGGAGCTCTGATGCCGTGTGCCCAGAATCGTGGACCCTGGGGTTGACACCACCTCCAACGCCTGATCTCGTGCAATCCTGCACGGTTGCGCATGGTAGCAGCCCATGGCGCAACCAAAAGCGTCGATGACGTGGCGTTTTACCTCATGCACCACACTCTTGGGAAGCTTCTGATAGGTCAGTGAAACACTATAGTCACTGAGAAAATTCAGAATACGATCCATTTTTGATCTTCCTCTCACATCCGGTCCGTTCGGCCTCCGTCGACACTGAGCAGCTGACCGGATATGAAACTTGATTCATCGGATGCGAGAAAGAGAGCCGCATTCGCTATCTCCTCGGGCGTGCCCAGGCGGTGTAACACATTCCCTCTTTTTCTCATCTCTATATGCGCCTCCATCTCCTGTTGCGCAAAGTTCGTGCCGCTCATCCGCCTCGCTACGGTGCTCGGCGCCATACAGTTCACATTTATTCCGTGGGGCCCAAGCTCCCGGGCCAAGGTCTTTGTGAGCTGGATAACGCCGGCCTTCGCCGACCCGTACGGGTAGTTGGTTTTGTCGCCAGCAGGCGGCGCTGCCCCGTTACCCTGGGGCGATGAGATGTTCACGATCTTTCCGTACCGCTGCTTGATCATGTACTGCGCCACGGCTTGAACGCAGAAGAACACGCCTTTCAGATCGACCCCGAGCACGGAATCCCAATCCTCGTCGTTCATCGCGAGGAAAGGCTTGAGGCGGTTGACGGCGGCATTATTGACAAGGATGTCGATTCGACCGAACCTATCCGCGGTCGCCTTCATCAGCTCTTTGATCTCGGACCTCTTCGTCACGTCCACCTTGAAGCCCATCGCCGTTCCTCCTGCCTCCTTCAGCTCGCGGACAACCGCATCGATACCTTCCTGGTTGATGTCGGCGACGACGACCGAAGCGCCCTCTTCAGCGAAGCGCTTCACCATTGCCTTTCCCAACCCCGATCCCGATCCTGTCACAATCGCCACTTTGCCCTTTAGCCTCATCTTGTCACTCCTTATGGCATGAAACTGTCGTGCGCGTCCGCGACGCAGCGCGTTCGCCGTTGTTCATTGCTGCTTTTAAGGCACTGGCGCGCGAGCCCACAGATATGCCAGGCGCCGGCAACTGGCTCCCGTGGTCAGGGTTCATAATCCCGGGCGCGCCACAGCGAGGAAATCGCCTGGTTTTTGATTGTATGGGATATAGACGGCGGTCTCAAGCCCGAGTGTCCTTGAGTGCATAGTATTTTCCTTGACTATCCAATCGCGGCAGCCTAACCTCTCTTTTTGTCCCGCTATTGCCTGCTTTTTACTGAACGAAGGATGCCGTTAAATTTTTTTCCGGGGGGAAGTATGCCGCTACCGCTTTTGAGAATGCTCTTGATCGGATTGATAAGCCTGGGCGCGAATATGGTGTATGGCGAAGATTTTCCGAACAAGCCCATTCGCATCGTTACTTCTAATCCCGGGGGGGGCAGCGATTTCGTGGCGCGTGTAATCGCGCAGGGGCTTACAAGCAACCTGGGCAAGCAGGTGATAGTGGAAAATAGAGGCGGCGCCGGCGGAATAATTGCAGCGCTGACTGTGGCCAAAGGGCTGCCTGATGGTTATACCCTGCTGCTCTACGCCAGCAACCTTTGGCTCTTGCCGTACCTGCAAGATAATGTGCCCTACGATCCGGTGCGGGATTTCTTGCCGATTACATTGGCCGATAGCTCGCCCAATCTCCTTGTCGTGCATCCGTCAGTTCCGGTGAATTCCGTCAAGGAATTGATTGCCCTTGCCAAGGCCAAGCCCGGAGCGCTTAACTATGCTCAGGGCGCACTGGGCTCTCCGCCTCATCTCTCCGCGGAACTGTTCAAGGCCATGGCGGGCGTCGACATCGTGCGTATCGCTTACAAATCGAGCGGACCGGCAATCTTCGATCTGATCGGGGGCCGAGTGCAGCTGATGTTCTCTGTTCCGGGTGCGGCGACGCCGCACGTTAAATCGGGTAAATTGAAGGCACTGGCGGTTACCAGCGCTCAGCCATCCGATCTGTTTCCCGGAATGCCCACGGTGGCGGCCTCCGGCGTGCCGGGTTACGTAACCGAGTCGAATCATGGCTTATTTGCGCCGGCTAAGACTCCCGTGACGCTCATCAATCGATTGAACCAGGAAATCGTGCGGGTCCTCAAACAACCGGATGTAAAGGAGAAGTTTTTGAATATCGGAGTAGAGCCCGTAGGCGGCTCGCCGAAAGAGTATGCTGCTTATATAAAATCCGACATGGCCAAGATGGGTAAGGTGATCAAGGATGCCGGCATCCGTGCCGATTAGTCGCGGAAATCCGTCAATGAACGTCTCGCTGCGCAGGACGTGGTTGCGCTGCCAGCGGAGCAAAGCGCGGGCCTACTGTATTGCAAGCGCGCTCGCGCCTACCGTCAGTCCACACGGACGCCGGTCAGGCGCTCGGCGGCTTCGTCCAGTACGCGATCGGCAGTTTTCATGAGCTCGTCATCGGAAATACATTCCGGATTGCCCTTTATCAGAATCGCAATCGATTCATCCACATCCTGAGATTTCATGATCGTCCTGGCGAGCTTTTCGAACTGCTCGGTGACGAGCACAACCGCCGGCAGCCCCTTCCTTATGAGCTGAGTCGTGTCGTGGACACTCCACGACGTGCACGAGCCTCAGTTGGCGATCCCGACGATAGCGGCGTCGCAATCGCGCGCCAGATCATCGAGCAGTCCTCCCGGGGGTTCCATGTTGCGCGGCACATCGTAAAACATCACTTCCGACACGCCGTACTTGGTCTTGAGCGGGCCTTCAATGCGTTTGCCTATCTTGTTCATGCTCATCCACCCGTTGCTGACATAAGCGAGCCGCGCTCCCTTCAGGTCACCAACCGTGGCCGCGTAAAGCTTCGTGCTTGATTTAGCCGTCCTGGGATCGAGAAATTGCATGGCATGCCCTTTCAGTGCTGAGGAATGATTACCGCTTGTGTGACCACCGATTTGGGGTGCGCCCAGCCTGGAATATAGACCAGATGGTAGGGCTCCGGTCCGCCGGCAACCAGGATTACGATGTCAGCGGCGTCGCGGCATAAATTGATGCTGCGGCTGCGCTCCCAGTTTTCGTAGACCGGGGCCGTGATTTGCCGACCTTGTGGAATGGAAGAAAGCGGAATGGCGGTGAGCTTGAACAACTCCTGCTTGATGCGCTTCTTGTCCCATCCCGCCTCGCCGAAAATTTTTGCGTGTCCGGGCCCCATCACTATCATCGGAAGGCCGGTGCCGCGCAAATAAGCCGTACAGCTATAGTAACGCATACCGTCGGCCACGGTGCAGAGGATCTCCTCGGGCCTAGTGAAGCCCACCATCATATTCGTTGTCCCCTGACCACCGAACACGGATACGGTACTCTGTTCTCGCCTAAACCCCATATCTACGTGAAACGGATCCCACGGGCTGTCTTCCTCGAGTTCCCCGAAGCAGAACGTGAAACGCCCGGGCATGCCGTGTATCGATTTTGAAATATCGCCCGGGCGGCAATCGCCAATATTCAGCAGCGCAAGCTTGACCGCGCGGCCGATGGTCGCATTAGCACGGAAACCCGGGCCCATGCACCCGCGACCACAATTGACGCCAATCCGGTGACGGATCGGGCCATTGATGACCAGCACCGGAGAAACCGGATTGGTGGTCGTCTGAATTCCGAGCAGGCCGAAGCGCGGATCACCCAATGCTTCTATCGCGGCAATTACGACCGGAAAATATTCGGGCAGACAGCCCGCCATGACCGCATTGATGGCGAGCTTCTCGACCGTGGCCACACCACGACCTGGGGGAATTACGGCAACCTCCGCATCAGGCGATAAACCGACATGATCTATCATCGCCTGTACGTTCTGCTCTGTCGGGGGGATGACAGGCAGACCGTCGGTAATGCCGAGATCCACCATGTAGGTGAAGAGGGCCCCCATCTCATCCGGCCCATCGATGCGTTTTGAGCTGAGCACTGCCAACCCTCCCCCTCGTCCAGCGCTATTTCATCCGACGATCAATTTATTGAGACGATAGAAAAAATAATCGCACACACCGGTCGTTCACGATTAAACCAATGCGATATCCAGTGGCGCATGGCCGCACGGCTCGTTCGGACTATGAGCAGAACCTAATTATACTAGGTTTGCAAAGTATGGCGTGCTCGCGCCCGCCGGTACGCCAAAGGAAATTGTTGCCAAACTCAATGCAGAATTTCTTCTCCTTTATCGATTCAGCTTTCGCTCAAATTCAGTTTTAGGCAGGTGTTGGCGCAGATGCGCGAGCACCTGCTCGCTCAAATCCTCAGCCAGGCAGTCGAACTCGATGACTTCCTTCATCGCTCGCAGCCAGGTCAATTGGCGCTTGGCAAGCTGGCGCGTAGCGGCGATGCCCTGCTCGCGCAATTGCGCCAGTGTGATCTTGTCGTCCAGATAATCCCAGGCTTGCCGGTAGCCGACGCAGCGCATCGACGGCATCGACAGGTCGAGTGAGTAATCCTCGCGCAGCTTGCGCAGCTCGCCGATCAGGCCGAGCTCGAGCATCGCCTCGAAGCGCGCCGCGATGCGGTCGTGCAGCCCGGCGCGGTCGCCCGGCAGCAGCGCGATCTTGATCGGCGTATAGGGAAAGTAGACGTATTTCGGCTTTTTCAGAAGGTCCGACATCGGCCGGTTGGTGATGTAGAACACCTCGAGCGCGCGCTGAATGCGCTGCGAGTCGGTGGGCTCGAGCCGCGCCGCAGTTTCCGGGTCAACGCGCTTCAATTCCTGGTGCAGCGCCGGCCAGCCGGCTTCGTCCGCCATGGTGTCGATCACCATGCGAATCGCCGGATCGGCTTCCGGCAGCTCGGAGAGTCCCTCGAGCAGGGTCTTGAAGTAGAGCATGGTGCCGCCGACCAGCAGCGGGATGTTGCCGCGCTCGGTGATTTCGCGCATCAGCGCCTGCGCATCGTCGCGAAAACGCGCTGCGGAGAAATTCTCGTCCGGCTCTATCACGTCGATCAGATGATGCGGCGCCGCTTTGAGCGTCGCGGCGTCCGGCTTGGCGGTGCCGATGTCCATGCGGCGGTAGACCTGCGCCGAGTCGACGCTGATGATTTCGCACGGAAGCTCGCGTACGAGTTCGACCGCGACCCCGGTCTTGCCGCTCGCGGTCGGGCCCATCAGCAGTATCGCGGGCGGGTATTGCTGCGGCTTGGAACTCTTGGGTTTTGAGCGTCGGGTTGCCATGCAGCAATTAGCTATCAGCGGTCAGCATTCAGTGGTCAGCTTTTTTTGTGAGGAAAGACATGGCTGATAGCTGACAGCTGAGCGCTGAAAGCTTACTTCCCTCGCATAAAGAGCCGATCCAGCTCTGCGAGGGAAATCTGGTGCCAGGTCGGGCGCCCATGGTTGCACTGGCCGGAGCGCTCGGTCGCTTCCATCTCGCGCAGCAGCGCATTCATCTCGGGCACGCTGAGCATGCGGTTCGCGCGCACCGCGGTGTGGCACGCCATGGTCGAGAGCAGCTCGTTTTGGCGCTCAATCAGCACGCGGCTCGCGCCGAATTCGCGGATTTCGGCCAGCACGTCGCGCGCAAGCTCGCCGGCGTCGGCGTCCTTCAACGCGACCGGCACGCCGCGCACCGCGAGCGAAGTCGGCGACAGCGCCGCAATCTCGAAGCCGATTTTGGCTAGTGTTTCGGCATGCTCTTCGGCGGTTGCGACGTCGATGCGCTGGGCGTTGAATACCACCGGGATCAGCAGCGGCTGCATCACGATACGGTCGGCATCGAGCTGGGTTTTGAGTTTTTCGTAAACGATGCGCTCGTGCGCCGCGTGCATGTCGACGATCACCAGCCCGTGCTGGTTCTGCGCCAGGATGTAAATGCCGCGGAGCTGTGCCAGCGCATAACCCAGCGCCGGTATTTCGGCGCCCGTTTCCGCGAGCGGCGGAACCTCGCCGCTGGGCTGAGTGAAGGTCTCTTGCGTTGCTCCCGTGCGGGCGAACAGCACGTCGTAGAAGGCGGGTGCCTGCGCGGTCCTGAGTCCCAGGCCATGGTGTCTGGGTGCGCCGACCGCCGGGGAACGCGCACCCGCCGCGGGTGCCGCGGTGTGGTTGTCCCCTTCTGTCTGCATATTCGCGAATTCCTGGGCAGGAATGCCGATCTTCTCCGCCGCAACCGGGCCCGCAAGGGCCCGCATTACCGCATGGAACACGAACTGGTGTATCGCCTGGGAATCGCGGAAGCGCACTTCGCTCTTGCTCGGATGCACGTTGACGTCCACCCTCGCCGGGTCGAGCTCGAGAAACAGCACGTAGGCCGGATGGCGGTCGTGGTGCAGCACGTCCTGATAGGCCTGGCGCAGTGCGTGGGCAAGCACCTTGTCGCGCACGTAGCGGCCGTTGACGAAACAGTACTGGGCATCGCGCGCGCCGCGCGCCGCGGCGGGCAGACCCACCAGCCCGGTCAGGCGCAGCCCGGTGCCGTGCGCGTCGACCGGGATCGCGGCGGCGGCAAGCTCGTCGCCGAGCACGGCGCTGATACGCTCAGCGGTATCCTGCGCCTTGAGATGCCACTGCGCGCGGCCGTTGTGCTGCAGCCTGAAGGCGGCGTCGGGCCGCGCCAGCGCGATGCGCTTGAAAACCTCGTCGCAATGCGCGTATTCGGTGGCTTCCGATTTCAGGAACTTGCGGCGCGCCGGCGTGTTGAAATACAGATCGTTCACTTCGACGCTGGTGCCCGGATCGTGCGCCGCAGGTTTGGGTTCCGATACCGCGCCGCCCTCGGCTGCGATCGACCATGCGTGTTTCGAGTCGCGCGTGCGGCTGGTCAGCGTCAGGGTGGAAACCGCGGCGATGCTTGCCAGCGCCTCGCCGCGGAAACCGAGGCTCGCGATGCGCTCGAGGTCGTCGAGCGTTGCGATCTTGCTCGTGGCGTGGCGCGCAAGCGCGAGCGGCAGGTCATCCTTGCCGACGCCGTGGCCGTTGTCACTGACCTTGATCAATTTGATGCCGCCGCTTGCAAGCTGCACGCCGATGTCATACGCGCCGGCATCGAGGCTGTTTTCGAGCAATTCCTTGAGCGCGGCCGCGGGGCGCTCGACGACCTCACCGGCGGAGATCTGGTTGATCAGCAGGTCGGACAGAACGTGAATCGCGGACATTTTGAGAGTATAGCGGTTTCACCAAAGCCTATCCCGGGATCGGGCGAAGTTCTTCATAATCGCAACCGGCGGAGATCTCTGAAAATCGATGAATCTTTGCGCTAAATCAATAAAGAAGCTGGACGGAAACAATATATTGCGTCCTGCAAACTGAGATGATTTCCGAGCAGGCTCGTTGCTGCTGGAAGAGATGACGAGCCGCCGGATGCCGCCCAACCCATAAGACATAAGTGTTGTCGCCGCTGCGCGGCGGCGGACGCAGGGAGACGTAAGTAATGAAAATAGGCATCCCAGCCGAAACCCGGCGCGGCGAGACGCGCGTCGCGGCGACGCCCGAGACCGTAAAAAAACTGCTGGCGGCCAAGCACCACACGCTGCTGGTGCAAACCGGGGCGGGCGCCGGCGCGAGCATCCCCGATGCGCAATTTACCGAAGCTGGCGCGACCATCGTCAGTAGCGCCGCCGACGTCTACAGCCAGTCCGACATCGTGCTCAAGGTGCGCGCACCGGACGCCCAGGAACTTGCCGGGATGCGCTCGGGCAGCATACTGATCGGACTGCTCAACCCGCATAACCGGGAAGGCATCGAAGCGCTTGCGAAGCAGGGACTCACGTGTTTCGCGATGGAAGCTCTGCCGCGGATTTCGCGTGCGCAGAGCATGGACGTGCTCTCATCGCAAGCCAATATCGGCGGCTACAAAGCGGTGATCCTTGCCGCCGATACTTATCAGCGCTTGATGCCCATGCTGATGACCGCGGCCGGTACCGTCAAGGCTGCGCGCGTGGTCATCATGGGCGTGGGCGTGGCGGGCCTGCAAGCGATTGCCACGGCAAAACGTCTCGGTGCGGTGGTCGAGGCCACAGACGTGCGGCCGGATACCAAGGAACAGGTCGAATCACTCGGCGCCAAGTTCATTGAAGTACCGCTCACCGATTCCGAGAAGGAACTGGCAAAAGGCCAGGGCGGTTACGCGCGTGAGATGGGCGAAGATTACAAGAAGCGCCAGGGGGCCCTCGTCGGCGAACGCATCAAGCAGGCGGACATCGTGATCACGACAGCGCTCATCCCCGGCCGTCCGGCGCCGGTGCTTGTCACCGAAGACATGGTCAGGGCCATGAAGCCCGGCTCGGTAATCGTCGACATGGCGGTTGAGCAGGGCGGCAACTGCCCGCTGTCCGAGCTCGACCAGATCGTGGTGAAGCACGGTGTGCATATCATCGGCATCGCCAACTTGCCGGGGCTGGTCGCGGCCGATTCGAGCGCGCTTTACGCACGTAACCTGCTGACTTTTCTCAATCTGCTGGTCGATCCCAAAACCGGCCAGCTCAATTTGAACCGTGAAGACGAAATCATCGCCGGCACCCTGATGTGCATCGGCGGCGAAGTAGTGAAAAAACCGTGAGGCGAGAGGCGTGAGGCGGAAGGCGGGACGTATGTTTTCGCGTGAGGGGTTTGCGCCTCACCCCTCACCCCTCACCCCTCACTCTCCGAAGGAGACATCATGACCGGAACAGTCGATCCAACCATCATCAACCTTGTGGTATTCGTGCTGGCGGTGTTCGTCGGCTACCACGTGATCTGGAACGTGACGCCGGCGCTGCACACGCCGCTGATGAGCCTCACCAACGCGATCTCCAGCGTGATCATCGTCGGCGCCCTCCTGGCCGCCGCCGTGGACGCACTGGACCTGGGTTCGACCATGGGAATCATCGCGATCGGGCTCGCATCCGTGAACGTCGCCGGGGGGTTCCTGGTGACGCAGCGCATGCTCGAAATGTTCAAGAAGAAAGAGCCGAAGGGAGAACCAAAGTGAGGCGTGAGGCGAGAGGCGTGAGGCGGGCGGGGGAGTCGCTGGGTTCGGCTCATCACTCCTCACTCCTCACTCCTCACGCCCCGGAGGGTCACAAATGACTGTCAACCAAGTTGCGCTGGCGTACCTCGTCGCGTCGATCTTTTTCATCCTCGCGCTGAAAGGGCTTTCGTCGCCCGAGTCAGCGCGCCGCGGCAACCTGCTCGGCATGATCGGCATGGCGCTCGCCGTGCTGACCACGCTTTCCATCATTTTGGGCGGCAGGCTCGAGTTCGTTTTCCTCGCGATGCTGATCGGCGGCAGCATCGGCGCCTTCGTCGCACGGCGCGTGCAGATGACCCAGATGCCCGAGACGGTCGCGGCGATGCACTCGCTGGTCGGCATGGCGGCGGTACTGATCGCGGTCGCGGCGGTGAACAACCCATCCGCGTTCGGTGTGCCTGATCCGATGCCGACCGGCAACCGGCTTGAGCTTTTTATCGGCACGTTCGTCGGCGCGATTACCTTCACGGGCAGCGTGATCGCGTTCGGCAAACTCGCGGGGCTCGGCAAGCATTTCCGCCTGTTCTCAAGCGCGCCGGTGGTGTTCAAGGGCCAGCACCTGCTCAATCTCGCGCTGGCGCTGGTCATGGTCGGTTTCGGGGTCGCGTTCTTTCTCGCAACAGACAAGGCGTGGACGCCGTTCTGGATCATGACCGGCATCGCGTTCGCCCTCGGCGTGCTCATCATCATCCCGATCGGCGGCGCTGACATGCCGGTGGTGATCTCGATGCTGAACTCCTATTCCGGGTGGGCCGCGGCGGGTATCGGCTTCTCGCTCAACAACTCGATGCTGATCATCGCGGGTTCGCTGGTCGGCTCCTCGGGTGCAATCCTCTCCTACATCATGTGCAGGGCGATGAACCGCGCGTTCATCTCGGTGATCCTGGGCGGGTTCGGCGCGGCGGAGGGCACAGCCGCGGCTGGCGCCGACCAGAAACAGGTCAAGTCCGGCTCTGCGGACGATGCAGCATTCCTTATGTCGAACGCAGAGAGCGTGATCATCGTGCCGGGCTATGGGCTTGCGGTCGCGCGCGCCCAGCATTCGGTCAAGGAAATGGCGGACAAGCTCGTCAAGAAGGGCGTCAACGTGCGTTTCGCGATCCATCCGGTCGCGGGGCGCATGCCGGGACACATGAACGTGCTGCTCGCCGAGGCCGAAGTGCCGTACGATCTTGTCTATGAAATGGACGACATCAACAACGAGTTCAGCACCACCGACGTGGTGCTGGTGCTCGGCGCCAACGACGTCGTGAACCCGCTGGCCCACCAGCAAGGCAGCGCGATTTACGGCATGCCGATCCTGGAAGCGCACAAGGCGCGCACCGTGCTCGTGAATAAGCGCTCGATGGCCGTGGGTTATGCCGGGCTCGACAATCCGCTGTTCTACATGGATCGCACGATGATGGTGTTCGGCGACGCCAAGAAAACCGTCGAGGACATCGTCAAGGCGATTTAGTCAATCCATCATTCCAGATCGAAGACCGGCTGGTTTGACTCAAAGTAGCGCAGGCGCCTCGCCTGCCGTCGTACGAATGCAGGCGGGGCGCCTGCGCTGCAACAGCGTTTTCCTATGAGCACATTTTCGCTATTCGTCGGCATCGATCACGGATTTTCGTTTCCCGATTCGTATTTCAAACGTTACGGTCTGAAGTCGTGGGATGAGTTTCTCGCAGACTTCTGCCGGCGCTGGCCGACCGATCGCGACCACACATACGTGGATTTCGTGCGCGATGGAATGCTTGAAAGGACGCATGGGTGGCCGCCTCCCGACGCGCGCGTCCGGGATGCGAAAGAATTCCGCCTGTGCGAGCGCTGGACCTCGTCGGCCAAGAGTGTATTCCAGTTCGACGTGCAGGGCGCGGTCGCGAAATCAACGCATGCCGGTATTCCGTGGCTCAAACGCATTCGTGGTTCGTGCGGCGACGCGGTGCATTTCTGGCCGTTCGACGGCTGGTCTCCGCCCGGAGGGAAGACTGTCGCCGTAGGCAACCAGCAATACCGGGTGTCCGCTTGCTTCGCCAACGCGCAGCACCAGCGCCGGCCGCGACTTGGGACCCGGCCCGGGAACACGGTTTCGCGGGAACCGGCACCATGCAATGTCGCCGACCTGTGGCGGCTCGAACCAGCGGGCGGCGGGCTGCGCCATCAGAACAGACTGGATTTGACCTTCATGCGGCCGCGTGGCTGCAGCCGCTCGATGGCTTTTTTTTGCTCCGCGGTGAGCGGCCCATCGTCGGGCTCATATCGCGGCAGAGTCTGGCGCGCGAATCTTGCGAGCGCGACATGGATGACCTGAGTCTCGCTCAGCCCCAGCGATTGCGCAAGACGGGTTGCGGTCTTGCGCGATACGCCGTATTCCGAGTCGGTCTCGCGATACCGCAGTAAAATGCGGGAGGCCGCTGGTTTCTTGCGCCTGGCCCCGGCAAGTTTGGCGGGCATGGCAATATCCTCGTTTGGACCGTAGATATCAAAAGTATATCAAATCGGCGTCCTTGAGCAGGGCCCCGGATGAACAACGCCACCCAGCAGATCGTCAACAAAACCTCGAAGACTCGGAAAATCTGCCGGAGCCCGACGTGCTCGCGCAGGAAATCACCGATGATTTACAAACCGCTCTGGAGCAGTTCAGCGCGGTTGCGGCCGAACTGAAAAGCAAAGAAACGTAGAGCGTGCCGACACAGGTTCGACTTACCAGGCTGTTGAATCATTCCCTAGCAGTTTGTTGAAAATCGCCACAGGGGCCACGATTCCGTCATGCCGGCGAAAACCGGCATCCAGTAAGGCTTTGATTCTCTTGAGGCGCGTACTCTCGTCTCGTCCGCCGGGGTGACGAGTCGATTTTCAACAAACTGCTAGGGATTAGCCGCGATCCGCGAGCGCGCGAGCGGCGGGTTCTGCGCGAAATAACGTTTGATGCCGGCCAGGATCGCATCGGCCATTTTGTCCTGATAGGCGTCGTTTTTCAATTTCCTTTCCTCGTCCGGGTTGCTGATGAACGCGGTCTCGACCAGGATTGACGGAATATCGGGCGCTTTCAAGACGGCGAATTCGGCCTGTTCGACCGATCCCTTATGCAGCGCATTGATTTCGCCCAGCCCGCTCAGCACCGATTTGGCGACTTTCAAGCTGTCGTTGATGGTTGCGGTCTGCGACAGGTCGAGCAACGTCTGTTTCAGGTACGGGTCGGAGACGTCGAGATTGACGCCGCCGATCAAATCGGCTTCGTTTTCCTTCTTCGCCAGCCAGCGCGCGGCGGCTGACGTGGCGCCATTTTCCGACAGCGCGAACACCGACGAACCACGTGCATCGGGCCGGATGAAGGCGTCGGCGTGGATCGACACGAACAGATCGGCGTGGACGCGGCGCGCTTTCTGCACCCGCATCTGCAGCGGAATGAAATAGTCACCGTCACGCGTCAACACCGCGCGCATGTTCGGTTCCTGGTCTATCATCGTTTTGAGCTTGCGCGCGATCGCGAGCGTTACGTTTTTCTCGTATGTCCCGCGGCGGCCTATGGCGCCGGGGTCCTCGCCGCCGTGGCCGGCGTCGATCGCGACCACGATCAGCCGCTGGCTGTCGGGCTTGCCGGGGCGGGTACCGGGCTTGGACACGGTTTCAGGCGGAACGCCTGCTGCATCGGCGGATTTGTCGTCTTTTGCCTGCGGCGCGGGCGTTTCCGGCCGCATGACCTGGGTTTTTTCGAGCAGCGCGAGCAGCGGGTCGACCGCCTGCGCCGGATAGATATCGAGCACCAGGCGATGACCGTATTCAGCGATCGGCCGCAGCATGAATACCTCGGGTTTGGCTTCGGCCTTGAGGTCGAATACCAGACGCACCACGCCGGGCTTGAAACGGCCAATGCGCACTGCTTGCACATACGGGTCGTTGGCGCCGACCTTGGCGGCGAGCTCGTCGAGCGCCGGAGTGATGGCGACGTTCTCAAGGTCGAGTACCAGCCGCTCGGGATTTTTCAGCCGCAGCACCTGGTGCTGCAGCGGTACCGCCGATTCGAGCGTGACGCGGGTGTAGTCCTGCGCCGGCCAGATGCGCGCGGAAGTGACCTGGGTCGCCGCCATCACCGCGCCCGGCAGCACCAGCAGGCTCAAGCGCAGAAAAATCGCGAATGCACGACACCGCAGCGGGTTGAACCGGACGGCGGTTACCCGGGTGCCAGACTGCTTCGGTCTTGAAGCCGTGTTAAACAATTTCTGCCAGCCTCCGTCTCTGCGCTGATCGTGACGCTGCGCCCGTTGCCGTCAACTTTCATCTCGATCTTCACATCCGGTACGGGCAGTTGCCCGCCGGCTTTTTCCGGCCATTCGACCAGGCATACGGACTCGGGATTGAAGTAATCGCGAAAGCCCGCATCCGCCCATTCGTCGGAATGCTTGAACCGATAAAAATCAAAGTGATACAAGTATAAACTAGAAATAGTATAAAGTTCAACCAGGGAAAAAGTCGGGCTTTTGACGCGTTCGGTCAGGCCCAGGGCCCGCAAAACGCCGCGCGCAAGCGTCGTTTTGCCCGCGCCGAGGTCGCCGCACAGAAAAATCACCATGCCAGGCCTCAAACCGCGTGCCAGCGCGGCCCCCAGCGCCAGCGTGTCGGGCTCGGCAGCAAGGAAAAGCCTCATCCGGGGGTTATGATGCGCAGCCATGCCATGTGAGAACCAAACGCAGGCGCCGCTCGACGCAGCGGCGCTGGTCCACCAGATCCGGCGGTGGGGCGCTGAGCTCGGATTTCAGAAAATCGGTATATCGGACATCGACCTGAGCCACGCCGAACCGCGCCTGATCGAGTGGTTGAGCGCGGGTTTTCATGGCGACATGGATTATATGGCAAGGCACGGTGTCAAACGCGCGCGCCCCGCCGAGCTCGTGCCGGGTACCCTGCGGGTAATCGTTGCGCGCATCGACTATCTGCCCCCCCGCGCCGCCGACAGTTGGCAGGTGATCAACGACGCCCGCAAGGCGTTTGTGTCGCGCTATGCGCTGGGGCGCGACTACCACAAGGTGCTGCGGCGCCGGCTGCAGCGGCTGGCCGGGCGTATCGAGGCCGCCGCCGCCGGCTACCGCTACCGCGTATTCACCGACAGCGCGCCGGTGATGGAGGTCGAGCTTGCCGAGAAGGCCGGCCTCGGCTGGCGCGGCAAACACACGCTGTTGCTGACGCGGGAAGCGGGGTCGTATTTTTTTCTGGGCGAAATCTATACCGACCTGCCGCTGCCGGTGGACCGCGCGGCGCGGAATCACTGCGGCACGTGCGAGAAGTGCATAGACGTGTGCCCGACGCGCGCGATCGTCGCGCCGTACCGGCTCGACGCGCGGCGTTGTATTTCCTACCTCACGATTGAGCACAAAAGCGCGATTCCGCAGGAATTGCGCCCGCTGATCGGCAACCGCGTCTACGGTTGCGACGATTGCCAGCTGGTGTGTCCGTGGAACAAATTCGCACGGGTCAGCGCCGAGCCGGATTTCGGGGTGCGCAACGGTCTCGACGAGGTCACGCTCACCGAGCTTTTTGCATGGAGCGAGGACGAGTTTCACGCGCGCCTGCTCGGCAGCGCGATCCACCGCATCGGTTATGAGCGTTGGTTGCGCAATCTCGCGGTGGGTTTGGGGAATGTGCCGCGCTCGGCGCCAGCGGCTTCGCGGGTGGTCGCCGCGCTGCGGTCGCGCAGCGAGCATCCGTCAGCATTGGTGCGTGAGCACGTGGCGTGGGCGCTGGAACGGCACGGTCGGCGCTGACCAATGGGCCACTGCCACTGCGCCCAATAAAATTGCTCCGCGTGCCCTGCGCCTATCCCCGTGGCAAGCCCGGGGAATTGCAATTGATGTACAAGGGTGCGCTTGCGCACCATCCGGCAATCGGTGCGCACGCGCACCCTACACCGAAATACATGGCAATCCTTCGCTCAACCCAGGACGGGCTACGCGTGGCGGCGTCGCAGAATCCAATAAGCGACGAACAGGCCGACCGGGACGCAGGCGAGCGCCGCGACCCGCTGATCCGGATGGAACAGCACGACCGACGCGATGGCGGCGAGCACGACGCGCAGCAGCAGGTCGAGCGCCCGGTGGTCGGAAAACCGCGCCTGGATGCTGAAGGTGACGCCGATGGTCGCGGTCATGACCAGCAGCATCGCCCCGATTTGCGCAATGCCGGGTTCCAGCACCAGTTCCGGCCGGGTGAAGACCCCGGCCATCAGGACGAACAGCGAGACGCAGATCGTTATCGCGCGGAACAGCGTCTGCATAAAGGACGTTTCCGCGATCTTCGCCGTGATCGCGGCGGCCACCGAGGTGGGTGGAGTGAGCTCGCCCCAGACCGCGAGGACGAAGGCGAAGAAGTGCACGACCCACGGGTCGACGCCGACGCGGATCATCGGCGGCGCGATCACGAGCGCGGTGATGATGTAGGTCGGCGCCGGCGGCAGCCCGGTCCCGAGCAGCGCGCCGAAGAAGAAGGCGACGATCGCCATGGCGGCTAGATTGACCCCGGCGGCCGCAATGAGGATAGCGCCGATCTTCGTCGGCACGCCGGTAATGACCAACGCCCCGGTCATGATCGACAGCGTCGCGAGCAGCAGCGTCAGGTC